>CAXGWX010000138.1:0-9259 GCA_964013445.1 uncultured Bdellovibrionales bacterium
GAAATGAGGCTCGTGCAGGGTATAGAGCATGAGATCGGTGGTTAGATGGGCCGGCAGTTGCTTAACGGAGCCATAGTGACTGCAGCGGGTTAAGCTGTAGAGCGACTGTTCAATCGTTTTCTGTAAGTGACGGTTGGCACCAATGACTGTCGTTCGGCGCCGGCGCTGCGTTGATTTCTTCGTTTCCACACAAAGTAGTCTATGTCGGGTCTTGTCCTACATCAAATTTTTGGCCGGAGAATCAGGCGGCGGCCAGCCAAAGAAAGGGATGGCTGCAAAACACTGAATTTGCGTACTTTCTCTGCTCGTATATAGTGGTGCATAAGGGGTTTGGTGACCAGGTAAATCACTGGAAAATTTTGATGTTTGGTTTGATTCGTAAAATCTGGGACTTTTGGTTTAAGCAAGATGCTGATTTTCCAGAGGATTTTGATTTTGATGAGAGCGATGATGCAAGCGCAGAGTCGCAGGATTCGGCCTCGGAGTCCGAGACCTTGTCGAGATCGAGCCGACGAGAAAATCAGGATTTTGATCTTAGCCGTCTCGGTCAATTCGATCAGGATACGGTTGAAGCAAATGAGGATGTACCCCGTGAGCGTATTGAAGCGCTCAAAGCCCAGGTGTTTAGTCACTTCCGCGAACACCGTCAGGATTTGCCCGCTTTTCCCAGCCTCGCAGCTCGGGTTTTTTCGCTTATTGAACACCCAGAAACGGAGATCAATGAGTTGGTGCGGGCCATCAATCAGGATCCACAAATTGCTGCCCAGGTGATCAAGAATGCCAATTCCGTCGTTTATGCCCGCGGGGTAGAGATTCTGTCGATTCGTGATGCGGTCACCCGCTTAGGGCTCAAGCAGGTGGCAAATATCGCCGCGGCTGCTTCCACCAGCGCCCTTTTTGATATGGAAGTAAAGGCGAGTCACGAACTCTTTATTCCTATTTGGCGCGATCAATGGTTGCATGCCATGACCAGTGCTTACAGCGCAGGTTGGCTGGCGGAAGAGCTATCCCGGGGCTCCTCCGGCCAGGCATTTTTGGGCGGGATGCTGCATGATATTGGAAAAACCATTGCCCTGAGGGCACTTGGCGCCTTGATTGTCAGCGGTGAGGTAAAAGAAAAGTTATCTGTCCAGGCCGTTAATTTGCTGATGGAGGAAAGTCATCTGGATTTGGGCTCGGAAATGGCTATCTCATGGGAATTACCTGAGTTTTTGGTAACCATGAGCATGGAGCATCACCAGGAGGCTTTGCCCACTGACGGTGATTATCAGGAGGTCCATGTGGTTCGGGTGGTCTCCGGCCTCAATGAGTTGCAGCGCAATCCCCATTACCGAGAGGGCTTGGAGGATGAGGTTAGGGAATCGGCAGAAGCGCTTAAATTGAGTAATTTTCGACTGCGGGCAATTTCGTCGCAAGTGAAGCTCTTTTACGATCAAGCCCTTGCGGCACGCAATTAGTTTCGCTAAGAGAGCATCACGATGAACACCTCAATGAACATTTTGGGCTGGATTGCCATGCTTGTGGCGATTGCGATTGCTGGTATGGGTGGAGCACCCATTGCGGAATATTTTGGTCTGATTTGGTTGATGCATGGCTTGGTTTGGATGTCCTATATCGCCCTCTTTTTGTTGAGCGTGGCGACATTGATCGTCGGTGGCTTAGGCCTCTATCATGGATTTCTAACGGTGATTGGCCAGTCCCCAGGAACAATTTCTGAGAAGCAGCCGGTAGCAAATTCTTTTGTTCCAGTTGAGCCGCGGGTTGAAGAAATTAATAACCCGAAGCGTTGAGTTCTTAGAGTTCTATAAAACTCTA
This sequence comes from uncultured Bdellovibrionales bacterium, assembly GCA_964013445.1. Classification (GTDB taxonomy): domain Bacteria; phylum Myxococcota; class XYA12-FULL-58-9; order XYA12-FULL-58-9; family JASMKV01; genus JASMKV01. Next base: position 1,816 of record CAXGWX010000138.1, read on the forward strand.
TCGCAGCATATATTTTTTAGCTAATTTCGTTTGCCGTGTATCCATGGATTGGATTTCGCCATCGATCCACAAATTCTCAATGACCGAATCGATCTCCAGAGGATCGTCAGACCAAAGGATTAAGTTGGCTCGTTTACCGACTTCGACACTGCCGAGCTCGCTTGCTTTGTTGAAAGCTTTTGCCGGCTCCAAAGTAATGGCTTTGATGGCTTGACCATATTCAAGACCCATGGTTACGGCACGGCCGGCCTCCTGACGGAGTCGACGAATGTTTTGCATGCTGTTGCCTGTGGAAATAATAATTCGCACTCCGGCGTTAACCAATCGTGTAGCCAAATTATCTTTTGCGTGTCGTTTTTCAAAAGAGGTCGGGTATTGATGGGAGGGGGTGAGAATCACAGGGATGTTGTTGTTGATAAGTGCTTTGCTGACTTGCCAGCTTTCAGCCCCGCCGCTGAGTATCAATTGTAATTTCTGGCGCTTACTGAAACGAACCGCTTGCAGAATATCGCTTGCTTGATGCGCTGCTAAGACCAAAGGCATTTTGGCTTCGGTGACTGGTATGAGGGCTGCCAAGTGGTCCTCGGCCAGAGATAGCTGGCGACTTTGATTGCGTTCAAAATCACGAAAATTTTTCACATAAAAACGACTGTCGTTGATCATGCTATTAAAATTGGCCCAAAGTTTGGCTTTCGAGCCACCAAAGGCTCTTGCTGCCCGGGCTCCAACCGCTCCAAACATGGCAATTGGGGTGTCGAGAGTCTTGCCCATACCATAGAGCTTAGAATTTAAGTCTACCCAAATACCGGTTCCATGGATCAGTTGCCCAGTCGGGCGAGCAATGACGCTGGTGATTCCTTGAGCACGGGCAATAGGAATGCGAACTGATTTGGGGTTAAAGGCACTACCTACATGGAAGGCTGGGGTTGCGTGAGACGCTGGACCAGAAACATAGTAATCATTTGTCGAGTCTTCCATGCCGACTTCCGAAAGGCCGATGGTGGACTGGGTTTCAATAAATCCAGGGGTGAGAATTTTCCCTAAACCGTTAATGACTTTTGCAGGATTGGTGACCGGAGGTTCATTGCCAACATAAACAATTTTGCCTTCCTCAATAATGACCGTTGCATTGGTTAAGGCAGTGCCATCGCCAACTTCAACGCGAGTGTTTTCGATAACAGTGGGCGTGGATATGATCAGTGCAGCTAAAACATAAAACATCAGACACCTCTAGTTTAAATCGACTTCAAAATCAGACACGCTATTGGTTTTGCTGTCTTTCTCGTAAACCAACATACCGTTGATAAGCACCTGTTGTGCTTGGGCGTAAACGCTGAAGGGGTTCTTATCCCAAATAACCAAATCAGCCCACTTGCCCGCTTCTAAGGTGCCAACCTTATCCTCTATTCCCAAGGCCCAAGCAGGGTTTGCGGTGATCCAACGAAGTACTTCGTTGTCGTCAATCGCAATGCCGACCTTGGCGGCGGCAGCTCTGGCTTTTGCAGCTTCCTGATTGAGGTAGCGTATGTCATTGTTGGAGTCTGAGTGAATAATGGCTCTTGCTCCGGCGCGGCTGAGCAGGCCCGCATTTTGTGGAATTCCATCAAAAGCTTCCATCTTGAAGCCCCACCAGTCCGCCCAGGTGGATGAAGCAACGCCTTCTTGTGCCAAGCGTGGAGCTAGTTTGTATGCTTCGAGTGCATGGTGAAAGGAGCGTATCTTGAAACCAAATTCTTGTGCCAGATCGAGCATCAAATGCATTTCATCAGCTCTGTAGCAGTGGTTGTGAACCAGGATTTCTCCTTTGAGAACTTTGGCCAAAGTCTCCATAGCAAGATTGCGTTCCGGCAAACTTGGTGGGTCCTCTGCTTTAGCAGGATCAAGATGGTTTGTGGATTGCCAATATTTAAGGTCCCGTTCATAGGTTTCCCAGCGGCGCATATACTCATGGGCTTTCTGAAAGGTGGCACGCATTTGGGCAATATTTCCCATCCTTGTACTTGGTGCGCGGCCCTTGCCCCGATAGACCCGTTTAGGGTTTTCTCCACATGCCATTTTCAGACCCTGGGGGGCACCTGGAAAGCGCATTTCCCGGGCACTCACTTTTGGTTGAAGGTGAGCGATGTAGGAGCGTCCGCCGATAAGATTTGCGGAGCCCGGTAATACCTGAATGGTCGTAATTCCGCCGCCAAGGGCGCGAAAAATTGCCGGATCCTGAGGCCAGAAAGAGTGCTCGGCCCAAACTTCAGAGGTCACCGGGTGGGTTGCCTCATTGCCATCACTGTGGGCGGAGACATGAGGGATGGCGTAGACGCCCATATGGGAGTGGGTGTCGATGAGTCCAGGCGTCACATATTTGCCGGAAATATTCAGCACCGCTGTGCCTTGCGGAATATTTTCAGGCACACCCGGGCCAACCGCTTCGATGGTTCCGTTACTAAAATGAATAAAGCCCGGCGAAAATACATTGCCGTTGGCGTCCATGATGGTAGCGCCGTGCAAAAGAATTGATGTCGGGTTAACGAGGCGCTCAGGATCGGGAGCTTCTTTTGCCAAGCTTGCTGGAGTGAGCAACGGTTTGGGGGGAATCACGATTTCTTTTTTGTTAAAACAGCTTGCACAAAGCAGAGCCAGGGCGAACATAGAGATGCATTCTATTCTTCTCATGATTCTTTTTTCGTAACACAAAGCAGGGAAAATAGCGATAGTTCTCAGGCACTTAATCGATCGTAATGTTTTCGGCGGCGATGTCATCCCGGGTGTTCAAATTCAAGTAAATTTTAGTGTTTTCACTTATTACTTCAAGCACACGCTCCGGTTTTCTATGAACGATACGATTTGCACCTTGATCGGCCAAAGGTGAGAGCAGCTCGTTTTTAAGGTTCTTGCCAAAGAGGACCGGGTGACCACGTTTCCCTCCTGCCACGGGGACGACGATATGAGAATCTCTTTTGCCCACGAGGGAAAACAGCTTTTTGAGCAGTGGCAGATCCGCAAATGGATAGTCGATTGGCCAGAGGCAGAGGGCCTGTGTTGGTGAAATTTCCGCGAGGGCATAACGTAAAGAATCGATAGGGTGGCCCTGACTCTTGCCCTTAATCAGGCGGATCTTATTTTTATGTTCAAGCAAAAGGTTGTCCATCTCCCTGACCGCATCATTCTTTTTAAAGGGGAAGCCCTCATTAGAATCGGCAGTGACAACGATGATATTGTCGCTACCGGCAAGAATTGCCCTTTCAACGATGATGTTGATGAGGCTCTCTCCTTGCATTTTTAGCAGTGCTTTTGGATATCCCATGCGTTGAGATAAGCCAGCAGTGAGAATAACAGTGGCGACTGACATAGCTCAGGTCTCTGCAGAGGAATTTCTACTTTTAATCATTTGCGCACATATGGACACCGCAATTTCCTCAGGTGTTTGTGCGGCGATATCCACCCCAACAGGGCATGCTATTTGCTCAATGCGTGTTTGCTCGAAACCCTTCGCTGAGAGTCGTTGTCTTTGCATGGTGGCTTTGCGTTCACTGCCAATGCAGCCGAGAAATGCATATTCTTTCTGCAAGCAAAATTCCAGAAGCTCCTGGTCGATGCGGTGTTCCCGTGTGGCAATAACGACATAAGTGTCTTCATCGAAGGGCAGTTCGGCAAGACTCGACCGGTCGTAGGAGTTGAGGGTGTGCTGTGCCTGCGGCAGGCGTTCCGATTGAATATTTTCACTAAGGTCGTCGATAGCGTAAATTTCAAAACCGAGGGGAGCAGCGCATTCAATGAGCGCTTTCCCCACATGTCCGCAGCCCATTACCAATAAATTGGGTTTGATCATCATTGGCTCCACAAAAAATTTCATTTGACCACCACAGCACATGGCCAGTTCAGCAGTCAGTTTATAGGTAATTATCTCCGCATAGCCTTGGCTGATTACTTTTTGCGAAAACTCGATTATTTTATGCTCAACGACGCCGCCACCAATCGATCCGGCAATTTCCCCGTTTTCGTAGACAAGCATACGCGCCCCAGGTTTTCTGGGAGTCGAGCCAGCACATTCTATGACCGTGACCATAGCGGTTCTTTTGCGATTTCTTGTTGCTGCTGCAGCCAAGGAAAGAATGTCACGCTCATCCGTCATATACAGGTTTCACTTTTAAGAATCGGTCCCCATTGTAAAGATAACATTTCTATGAGACGTATCGTGGAGAATTTCGACTTAATTTGCAAGGATAAGAGTTCGTCCAGCCATGAAAACACTACTCATCGCGATGTATTTTGCTCTTCCCGGTACAGCAGAGTCTGAGGTTATAAGCCCTCTGCCAAAGGTGTTTCTTTCGGGGGCTTCGGTGAAAATAGAGCCTCTTGGCGCAGAAACGAGAGTGCATCTTAGTGCTTTGGTCGAGAATACTTTGCCGTGCTCAGTTGATAAGGTGCAGGTGGGATTGGATTTGTTTGCAAAGACTTCAGCCCCTCAGGGAGCGCCGGAGCGTCAGAGGACTAAGCCGTTCAAGGTGCTGCGGGGGGATTTCAAGCAAAGGTTTGGCGCCAATAACCAGCAGAGTGCAGCATTTAATTGGACCCTGGCCGAGCCAACACCGGAACTTGGCAGCTTTGCTTTGACTGTACATTCCTATGCTCTTGTAGAGCCTGGTTCGGAGTGTGTCGATGTGCTTTCTAAAGCGCGGACCTATGCTGAGTCGCGGGCCTTTGTGAATACATTTGCTTTGGCGGCCGATGATCAGGAGAAGAGAGAACTTTACACGAAACTTGCGCAAAGAGATAAGTTGGATGCCTATTTTAGAGAGACACTAAGCTCCCATAAAACGAATTTCAAAACCGAAGCGGCCATGCAAGCGATGCTCTATAGTACGCAAGGCTTGAGTATCGTTGGTGCCGAAGATGCATCCTTGTTTTATAGGCAATTGATTGAGGAATTGGCGGGAACGGCTGATAAAAATTACTTCGAATTATTTAAGCTGCAACAGCTTCAGGAAAAATCGGAGCCCGGACTCTTTAGCCAGACCTTGCCGCCGTCCATCAAGGATATGCGTGAGGCAATACATTTTTCATCATTAGAGCATCAGAGGCTTTGGCAGCAGAGAAACAGAATTCGTGCTGAAGCAGAAAAACCGCAGGTTGTTCGCAACATGGAGGAGATTGTTCGACAGGGAGGTGAGAACAAAGCGGCATTGTTTTTGGGGGCTATGACGCTCTTGTTTTTGACTGGGTTTGTTTTTATGAAGCGACGAAACGTGATTCGAGAAAAAGGAAAGAGTGATGTCGGAAAATAAAAAGTTTATTGAGCAGCAGGTTGATATGCTCTCGGTAAGAGGCAGTGAGCGGGTTGAGCTTTTGCACCGCTTATCGACCAATGACCTTCTTAAACTCAAGGAAGAGGGACATAAAGTATCAACCGTGTTTACGAGTGCTCAAGGTAAAATCGTTGATTGGGTTATAGCATTATCCACAGGTGACGAGCTTCTCTTAAAGCTTTCTCCTGGCAGGGCAAATGATTTGTCCAACTGGATTAATCAATTCATTATTATGGAGGATGTGCAGATCGAGAATGTCACGGCGCAGTGGGCAAGCTACGTGGTGGACGGAGCTTTTGAACTTCAGAAGATGGGAATCTCGCAGTCCGGAGATGGGCAAGAGATCTGGCCATTCGATGAGGGCTTCTGTATTCGGGGCGATACATCTTATAGCGCGCGGCATGAGGTTTTTATGAAGCGTAACTTTGCGGATGCTTGGAAAGATAAATTGCAGGCGGCCGGTTATATTGAAGCAGGAGACAGCTTTCTTGAAGAATCACGAATTCGAGCTGGGGTGCCTTCACCGCATTTTGAATTTGATGAGGAAATTAATCCTCTTGAATTGCGTTTGAAAGAGCAGGTTATTTCCTGGACAAAGGGATGTTATATCGGACAGGAGGTCATTTCCCGTCTGGATTCTTATGATAAATTAGCACGAATTCTCATTGGTTTTGAGTGTGGCGAGAAAATACCTGAAGATAAAAGTATGCGTTTGCGCAAGGATGGTAAGAGTTTGGGGCGCGTTACCTCGAGACATATTCTTGCTGATGGAAGCACCATCGGTTTAGCCATCGTTAAGCGAGCGGAGGCTAAGCCTGGTCCGGTTGAGCTTTCCGGAGACTTCGGCACCCTGGAAGTTAATCTCTGCGACCGCCCGTTTTGGAGCGAAGTCTAATCCGTGTGTTGTGACCGGCGTACATGCTGATAGACAACGGAGCGTCGCAAACCTAAAAGCTTTGCTGTTTGTGCAACATTTCGGTTGGTGTGTTCATAGGTTTTAATAATTGATGGCTGGATTAAATTGCTCCAGTTTAGCTGTGCGCTTTTGAGGGCTGGCTGCAACTTGATATCTTTTGCATGAAGGGTTGTCTCGCCAGAGGTAATCATTGAGCGCAGAAGAGTGTTCTTTAATTCCCGGATATTCCCGGGCCAGCTGTGGTTCTGAAGCTTTTTGGTCGCGTCTTCACTCAGATTTTGGCGGGGCAAGAGCTCTTGCACAAAGTGGTTGATGAGACAGGTCAGATCCTCAGGCCGCTGACGCAAAGGTGGTATTTCCAGGTGTAACACGCAGAGTCGATAATAGAGATCTTCACGAAACAATTTGGCGCTTATCATTTGATTAAGATTCTGATGGGTAGCTGTAATAATTCTCACATCTATTGGTTTTTCTTCCGTCTCTCCTACTTTTCTTATCTTTCCACTTTCGATGGCACGCAGAAGTTCAGCCTGTGTTTGCAGCGGCAGTTCGGCTATTTCGTCAAGAAAAAGGGTGCCTTGATGGGCTTCCATAAAAGCACCAGGTTTTTCTTGATGGGCTCCCGTAAAAGCACCCTTAGCATGGCCAAAGAGCTCAGAGGCCGCCAGCTCCTTTGATAGTCCGGCCGCATTGAGGGCTACGTATTTACCTTTTCTCCTGCTTTTATCGTGGATGAAGCGAGCCAGGATGTCTTTGCCTACGCCACTTTCACCTTGGATGAAGATGGGAATGCTGGTTGGCGCCGCTTTAATGGCCATGTTGAGGTACTTCGTTTTGTTGGTTGAGGGGAGAGAGTAGAGTGATAGATTTGCCATTTGTTGTTCTCCTTTTCTATGGAAGGCCTATTCAACATTTGTGCCGAAAAATAAGAGCTCTTTTACTGGGATTTGGGAATAAGGCGTTTCAGATTGAAACACAGGCTGTTTCAGTATTAAACAAGTACCCATGACCCTGAAGGCGGATGATAAAATGTTGGCTAAACTTGAGAGTTTGATGTCTGAATTGGCGCAGCCCTATCCACCATTGGATAAAATGCTTGGATGGCATTTGCAGAGCGGCGGCAAGCGGCTTCGGGCTCGTCTCGCTCTTTCGGCGGGGAGCGCCCTGGGAGTGGATAATGATGATGCTCTGATTTGGGGAGCTGCTTGTGAGTTGATGCATAATGCCA
>CAXGWX010000139.1:0-9254 GCA_964013445.1 uncultured Bdellovibrionales bacterium
ACTGCTGCGGCTGTAACCCGAGCCCAGCAAATTGGCCAATAAAAAGCCGCTGAAAAACGAGCCGCCATGGCCACTAAAAAGAAAAAAGAGCATCATCAGAAGAAAGACAATCGAGCCGCCGCCAGAACCACGTCTTGCCCGTCGCGGATTGGTCTTTAAGGGCGCGCTTAAAGAAAGTTCCTGGCCAAGCTTAATGGCGATGGCCTGTAGTGTTTGCTGGACTCCTTGCGCATAAAGGCCCTGCTTAAAGGCTGGAACAAGTACCTCCCGACCAATACGGCTGGCGGCCAGATCGGTTAAGTCGCCTTCTAAATCGGCGCCCACTTCAATACGCCATTTCCGGTCCTCAACTGCGAGGAGCAAAAGCACCCCATTGTTTTTGCCTTTATCGCCGAGCTTCCACTGCTCAACAACGCGAATGGAATAATCTTCGATGCTGGTGCCCTCCAGGGATGGAACGGTGAGTACTTGAATCTGTGTGCCGTGCTGCTGCCGGTATCGCTTTAGAGAGGCGCTCAAGACACTTTGACTTTGGGCATCGAGAATACCCGCCAAGTCCATCACTGGGCCGGTCAGAGCAGGGATTGTTTGGGCCTGGGCTGCTGGAATAAAAATGCTTCCAAGCAAGAACGCCAGGCATAAGCCAGAGATACGCAGCATTAGAAATCCACACTCGGTGCTTTTTCGACGTTTTCTGAGGCATCCACTGTAAACTGTGGTTTTTTGTCGTGATGATAAAAGATGCTGTTGGTAAAAGAGGTCGGCGGCACGGTGATTAGATTATTGAATTCTTTAACCGATTCAATATAGCGGCGCCGGGCGATGGTGATGCGGTTTTCCGTGCCTTCCAGTTGGGCCTGCAAATCGCGAAAGTTCTGACTTGCTTTAAGATCTGGATAGCGTTCAGCCACCACCATAAGTTTGCCTAAGGCCGCGCCTAAATTACCCTGCAGTTTTTGGAATTGCTGTAGCTTTTCCGGGGTGAGGTTTTGTGGATCGATCTTCATGCTGGTGGCGCTGGCTCGTGCGGATATCACCGCTTCGAGAGTTTCCTTTTCGTGGGCCGCATAGGCTTTCACGGTTTTGACCAGATTTGGGATTAAGTCGGCGCGGCGTTTGTATTGGTTGGTCACCTCCGCCCAGGTGGCTTCAACTTCGTTGACCATGCGCGGAATACTTTGGATGCCGCAAGCGCCTAAAGAAAATGTCAGCAAAATAGCCAGAGAGAGTTTTCGCATGGATTGACCTCGTTTTTAAAGTTGTGCGCGCTTAATTTAAGCATTCTGGAGCAAAGGTCAATTGCTCAGACAAAGAAAAGTTAGAAGGGGAGGCTGGTGCCAAGCAAAGCCAGTGCAGTGAAGTCTTTACGGTTATCGATAGGGCGTTGGGCCATTTGCAGATCGACGTGGAATTTTTTCTGACGAAGACTCAGGCCCGCAAAGATAAGTTCGCTGCGGTTTTTACCCTGCCAGATAAGCTCAGAAGCATAGCGTTGATGATAATGGGCATAACCACCAAGGCTATAGCCGGTTCTGCCCAGGTTAATGCCCTCATGCATGAGGCCTACTTCGATGTTTTTGCGCGGTAAGGGTTGTGTTGTCGATTGTACTGGGTTCGAAGCGCTATAGCCCCATCGCAGATTGAATTTTTGGTAAAGGTTTAAATGACCGGCAAACTTCCAGCCCCAGTGCCAGCGTTGATTGTTTTGTGCCAATTCGTCGAGCTTGTCCCAGAGTTTGCTTTGGCCATCGATGCCTTGGTCGCGCAGGGTTTTGTAGTTGAGGCTAAATACTTCCGGAAGGAAGCCATTTTGATGCATGCGCAATTCGCCACGCAGAGCTATTTGTAGATGCTTGTAGCGCCATTGTAGCCAGCTGCCGAGGTTGCCACCAAGACTGGTATTGCGGGTGGCCATGGCTGAAAGGGTGGTGTCAGCTTTGATCGCGATATCTTTGTTAGAAAAAACCTTCACGCTCGAGTCCGCCGCCAGAGCGGAGCGCACTGAACTTCGCTTTTCCCGCAGCGAAGATGGATCCCAGATGGCGTTGAGCCCATATTTTTGTTTTGCCTCCCGTTCCCAGCGCACTCCAAGGACGTTCGGGGTGAGGATATCATCCGCGACAATTTTGGTGGCCCAGCCATCGCCTTTAACATGAGCTTGGGCGCTTAAGGCAGGATCGATAGGAGCTTCCGCCAGCGATGTTGAGGCACTCAGGGCACTCAAGTTGTCCATCAAAAATCCCGTGCCCAAAGCCAGGCTTTGCTCTTTGTTGACACGCAGAAAGAAGTTGTCCCCGTGTTGACCAATACGCAGATCGTTTAGAGTGCGCAGGTAATCCTGCGCTTTGTTGTAGCGCCAGACCATCTGGCCTTCTTGGTCCGTAGCCAGGGGAAAACCTACACCGACGTAGATAGGAAATTTGTTGGTTCGTATCGCCACTTGGGGGGTGATACCGACAACGTTTCTATCGTCGATGCGCCCAATCAAGGTGCTTACACCAATGCGCTGTTGTTCAGGTGTAAAGCTATAAGGACCGTGATGCCAAAGCTTCTGCCCAAACCGTGCGGCATTTGTTGGAGTCTCATGCCCAGCATTTTTTTGCAGCTCATTAATTCCCGCCAATGCGGAAGGTGTGTCGTCCATAACCCGACGCACCGCAATTTGTCTGTCTCGGTAGTAGGGCTTGTCGACCGGATCAAGTACCACCGCACCCCGTCCCCGGGCCGCATGGATCATATGGCCGTTACCGGTGGCCATGGCCACGTGGGTGATGCGCTTATCGCCCGGTTGATCGCCGTAAAAGAGCAAATCGCCAGCTTCAATTTCCTGCCAATCGACACTTAAGCCTTTGTGGGCTTGCTCTCGCGAAGTCCGTGGCAGACGAATGCCATGTTGTTTGTAAACAGTTTGCACAAAACTCGAGCAGTCGAAAGAATTCTGACCGCTGGCGCCATAGACATAAGGGAAGCCCAGGTAGCCCTGGGCGGTTTGTAGCAGCTCATCGGAGGGCAAGGCGGTGAGCAGGAGTGCGGATACGCTCAACCATGAGAGGGATGCAACCATGGCCATAATGTAGCTGAAGAAGGGGAGTTGGGAAAAAAATTGGCGCTATTTTCGTAGCCACAAAAGTGGGTCCACCGGGCGGCCCTGAGAGCGGATTTCGAAGTATAAAATGGTACCCCGTAAAGAACCGGTGTTGCCCACCTCGCCGATTTTGGTACCCGCCTCTATGTTCTTGTTTTCAGGGACGAATATTTTATCGAGGTGGCCCATGACCGAGTGATAGCCTTCGCCGTGCTCGATGATGACAACCTGGCCAAAACCACGCAGCCAGTTGGCAAAGAGCACTTTACCCCCCGCAATGGCAAAAACATCGCTGCCTGGTGCCGTTTGAATATCGATGCCTTGGTGTTTGACTTTGGCTCCCTGCTGTCGATCGATCTGTTCACCGAACTTAACCACCACCTCACCCATGGTGGGCCAGGGTAAGCGTTTGCGATTAAATTTAAAGCGCTGATGTTGCTGACCATCCGGTGTCTGCCGTTGATAAAGTCTGGCCAAATGTCGTAATTCGGCGGTGGGTTTTTTGAAGTTCTTACTTTTTAGGCTTTTGCTAAGGCTGGAAAAGTGGGCCCGTCGTTCCTTGGCCATATATTGTCGCTTGGTTTGCAGCTCTTTGGTTAACTCGGCGAGTTCCTGACGGTGCTGGGCGAGTTTCTTTTCCAGCAATTCAAGCTGCTGCATTTTGCTTAAATAGTTTTTGTGCAGTTTTAGGTCGTGGCTGGCGATTTGATGCAGGATGCGGCGGGTTTGCAGGTAGTCTCGAATCGACGTCGCATCCGCAAGCAGAAAGAGTTTAGTGCTGGCGGGCTGCCGGGAAATAAAGCTTAAGCGTTTTTGAAAAAGTCTTTGGGATTTGGTTGTATCAATTCTGGCAATGGCGAGTTTTGCAGCGACGGCGGCCAATTCAGCTTGTATATTTTGTCTTTCGTTGTCGACTTGTTTGAGTTGGCTTTCCGTGCTGCTGAGGTTCTTATCGATTTTTTGCAAGGCCTCAAGGAGCAGTTGCGGCTCCGCCTGGATATTTAAAGCCAGAAGCAGCGCCCAAAACATTAAACTTTCCTTCCGAGAATTCTGGAAACAGCAAACATGGTGCCAAGAAGACCAAGTCCGATGCCAAAGCTGCAGAGTAAGAGCACGGTGGTAAGATCGATAAACTTAAGCCGAAAACCTTCTAAGAGCGGCGAAAGGATGCCGCTGAGATTTGGCGTGAGGAAAGAATCGGCCAGCGCCAAAAGGGCGATGGTCATGCTTGCGCCGAGTAGTCCCCAGACGCCACCCTCCATAAGAAAGGGTGCGCGAATAAAGCCGGGTGTGGCGCCGACTCGCTGCATGACGTCAATTTCATCCTGGCGATTGTAGATGGTGACGCCGATGGTATTGGCGACAATAAAGGCAGCCATTAAACTCAGGAGAACACCGAGTACATGACTTGTTCGCCGTAATGCGCCCAGTAAAGAATGAAGTTGATCATATTCGTCTTGCCCATAGTCGACGCTGCGGACATGACTTGAGGCTTCGAGTTTTGCACTTAGGCTGGCAATCTTTTCCAGGGGATAGGTTTGATTGAGATAGAGCTCAATGGTGGTAGGCAAGATGCTGGGCTCCAGTCCTTCGAGTAAGGCTGCAGATTTTGGTCCCTTTGCCTTGAAACGCTGCCATGCCATCTCCGGTGTGATGATGGTTGCTTCCTTTATCTCGGGCATCTTCTCATAATCTTCACTCAGAAAATCGAGTTCTTTTTGCGAGATGCTGTCGACGAATTCAACACTTAAGAAAGTGCTCTTGCTCCAAAAGGCGGTGAGGGCCTCTACGTTGTTGACGCTTAAGAAAAAAAGTGCGCTCAAGGTAAGGGCTGCACCAATGGTTGAAGAGGCGAGCATACAGGCGCCGGGCCGCTGTCGTATCGATGCAAATGCTTTGGTGAAAAAATACAGCATGGCTTTAGCTTGCCCTCATGGCTGGATTTTCAAGGATACGTCCTTCGTGTAAGTAAATTGGTCGTTGCCCGAGCCGCTCGGGCCAGTGATGGTCGTGGGTTGCCACAAGAATGGTGGCGCCCTTTTGGTGCATGTCTTCAAGCAGATGGGCAATTGCTGATCCTTCCTCTGGATCGAGATGACCTGTAGGTTCGTCGGCGAGTACAATTAGTGGATCGTTGATGAGGGCCCTGGCGATCACAACCCGCTGACGTTGTCCGGCAGAAAGCTGAGAAGGAAGTTTATCCGCATGTTTGCTTAGGTTGACTTCCTCGAGCATATCGTCGACTCGGCGTCGCAGAACGCGTCCAGGGGTTTGTACAACTTCTAAGGGGATGGATATGTTTTCCCGTACACTTTGGTGCATGAGCAGTTTGAAGTCCTGGGAGATGATGCCCATTTTGCGGCGTATTTTTGGCCAGCGCCGGGCGGGCATGGTGGTCAAGCATTGACCCTGAAAAAGAACGCGGCCATCGCTGCAGGATTCTTCGCCGGAAATAATTTTTAGCAGGGTGGATTTGCCTGAGCCAGAATGACCAGTGATAAAGGCCATCTCGCCTTTGCGCATTTCCAGATTGATCCCATCGAGTGCTCTGTTGCCTCCCGGATAGGTTTTGTTAAGACCAAAGACCTCTAACATGGCTCTATGGCTTATATGGTGAAGACTTGAGAAGGCAAGGCTCTTTATCTTTTTAGTTTTGCACAAAAAAAAACGCCCCGGGGTTTAGCCGAGGCGTTTTTCAACACAACTACAGGGAATATAGGTTATCGAATCTCGTTGATGGATTTCTTCACCGACTCATGTCGGGCCTTCATCAGGTTAGAAAGCGTACCATAGCTCATTCCAGCCATTTGGAATTTGTATTGCATTTCCAGGTAACGCATATTGGTTGATTGGCCGATTTCGACACTCTGATTGATGGCATCAATACCATCTTTAATCATGTCTTTTTCACGACCGGGCATATTGGCGTAACGTCCGTAAGAAACATACATATTTCGGTAATCCGCACCGCGCTGCATGGCTTGCTTGCCGAGACCTTGAAATTCTTTTTCAATGGCTACTTCTAAAGCACGGGCACCGCTCATCTTACCGGCTTTTTCATCTGGTGTTTGTTGTTTGAAGCCTAAGAAGCGAGCGAAATCGCCTTTGGGAATGTGAAAGTTGGCGCCGTAGACATCACCTTTTTTATCCGTCACGCTTACCGAGCGCTGCTTTTTAGCTGCGAAGTCGCGAACGGTAGTTGTAGGTATGGCCGATGTCTGCATCAAAGTTTTCCTTTCATAAGATGTATCGGGGCTGTGAAATTTTCGTTGCGTGAATTTCTTCCTATGCTCATTTTTAATTTCTTAGCGTGAAATCCTTAACCTACTGATATTTATAGAGTTAATTTAGGGAAGGGCTGGGGCGACCGGATCGACTCATATTTTTTAGCGGATGATGATCATTTTGTTTCTTACTTGCTATTGCACTTTCAGACATTAAGTGGTGAAAAAGTTGTGATCTGGCCCGAATTACTGCACATTAAGAGCCTTATCACAGGCGACGGTGTGCTAAAGATCGGTTCGCACGGAGAGGATTATGCCTAAATACTTATTATTGTTTGTTTTAATGTCCTTTGCCGCACCCCTGCAGGCAGCCAATCCGCTTCTCGAGCGTATTCTGGAGGAGGTTTACGCTTCCTACAATCGTCAGGAACGGCCCATGGTCATCTTTGATTTGGACGGGACACTTTTTGATAACCGTCTAAGAATATTGAAGATTCTAAATGAGTACGCGGAGCAAGAGCTGAAGAATGTGCGTACGGAAGACGCCAAAAAGATTGCGGCTCTGGATGTAGAGCGTGTTCAGTATGCTTTACCGGAAACTTTACGCCTGGCGGGCATCACCGATCAGGGGGTGATCAACAATGCGGCCATTTTTTGGGCGGAGCGTTTTTTCGATGATGACTATCTAAAATACGACACACCAACTCCTGGGATTGTTCAGTATGTGCGGACCCTCTATTCGAGTGGGGCACGTATTGTTTATCTGACGGCGCGGGATGCGCCACGTCAGCTTTTAGGCACGGTTAAATCACTGCGTGATCATGGTTTCCCGATTGGAATCCAGGGCACGGAACTGATTATGCGCCCCAGTGCTCAGACCCAGGATGCGGTCTATAAGCAACAGGTGACATCTTATTTACGACATTATGGTAAGGTGATTGCGGCTTTCGATAATGAGCCAGCAAATGCTAATGTTTATCGTCGGTCTTTTAAGGAGGCGACCTGCGTACTCTTTGAAGCGCCATCGTCACCAAATCCACCACCATTAAGTGATGGTATCAATCGTTTACCGACTTTCGAAAAGGCGCTGGAGCCGACGCCGATAGGACCTTAAGGCTTCTTTTGAGCGATTGCTCTGGATGCACAGGATGGGCCCAATCGGCACACGAGTGAAAGAGTGTGGATTGAGTTTGGCCTTGTAATGCATCGGAAATATCTGCTCGAATCTTATTAAAAGATATTATTTTTAAGTTCTTAGGGGCTTTCTCCCGTCTTTTTTAAAGTCTTGGCATAGGGTTTGCTCTTGTCTCTTCTTCAAGGAGAAGTCCCATGAGCAGCCCTGGTATTAAATCGCCGACCACGGTCCATCCGAGTCGACCCGATTCCTCTAATGAGCCTCGTCATAAAACAAACGATTTGCGGGTGGTTTCTGTCGAGCCGCGGAAGGTGAATGTGGATGGTTTTGATAAAGTGCCATCCTATAGAACGAAATCAAATCCGATAGAAAAAAGTGAGCTTACACCGCAAGTAAATCAACATATCAAGCCGACTCTTGGCGAACGCAATTTACAAAAATATATGCCGCGAATGGCGCAGGGTCATACAAATGCTTGCGGCACCACAACACTTTCCATGAGTCTGGGCTATTTGGGAGTGCCTTCAAATTTTCGCGTGGTGGATAAAAGTATTCGCCCATGGGGGGATATGGCTTTTGGTTCATCGCCCGATGATATGGTTGCCTATGCGCGTCGCGCCGGTGTGCAGGCACAGATGTATAACGACTCATCTGTTTACAAATTAGCCAAACACGTTGAATCCGGGCGGGCGGTAACCGTACTGGTCAATACGCCGGGGGGCCATACGCACTACGTGAATGTGGTGGGCATTGAGCGCAACGCCGATGGAAGCATCGCTAAAATAAAAACCCGTGATCCTGCCAGGAGCAAGAATGACGTTTCTTATGGTGTTAAGGTCTTTGATCTTATGTGGCGAGACACCAAAGTTCTTCCAGGTATGGATGGGGTAGCCAATATGGTTGGTTCTTGTTTGCCTCTAAGCAATCGTTTTATGCTTGTTATGGATAGGCCCGAAGCCCGGCGGTTAGAGCCGGGAATGAGCTTGAGCCATCTAAAAATGTCCGCAGCCGCTGGAACTCTAAGTGGTGCCAATGGCATCGGTCATTCTTTGACAACCATTGGCAAGGGCCATGTGGTCAAAGGTTCGATGTCGCTGGCTGGCAATAGTTTTAAAACTGCTGCCAGCGGTGCAAACTATCTGATTGGAACCGCCATCGGCTCGAATATGGAGAAGGGCGGTGATGCGGCGATGGCAACAGGCCTTGATATGCTCGAAGGAAATTTTCTCGAAAAAGGCGGTGGTTTCGTGATGCTTGTCACCGGTTCAGCAATGAAGAGTGTCGGCTGGGCGAGCAATAAGGCGGGCGGTGCCATCTCCGAAGGGGCGGAGGTTGTTGCGTCTCGTGCGGATGCGGGTGCACGAACCATTCGAACACGGGATGAGACCAGGGAGAGGATCTTAAACAGTCCGGCTTGGTCTAAGGAGGTTCTGCCGAGGGCTTCAGTTCAAACGAAAATCAATATGCTTAAGAATTTACTCTCAAGCGGCGGTAAACCAAGTCGGCAAGATCAGCAGGCGGCGGCTTTTGTGCTTGCGGCTGCGGCGCAGAATAAGGGTGAATACGCCAGGGTGGTCAACTATTTTGGTGGCGAGCGGGCTTTGTTGGTCAAATCCTTTGGCGATGCCCCGTCCTGGTTGAAGAGCCAGTTTCGCCAATAACCTCTAACCAGATTCACAAAAAAACCAATGGCTTTCAAGATCTTGGGCGAACCTCTGGCTCTTGTGCGGGGCGGAATTTTTGTTATGATTAAAGCCATAGGGCTCTGAGGAAATTGATGTTGAACTTTATACGCATATTGTCTTTTTTG
>CAXGWX010000140.1:0-9213 GCA_964013445.1 uncultured Bdellovibrionales bacterium
AATATACAAGGTAAAGCCACTCGCCTCATAGGAGCCACCGATCTGCTTGTAATTTGGGTAGCCCCGCCCATCGATACTCAAAAGCTTTAAACGCAAGTCATCCAAGGTTCTCATCTTTGTTCCTTTGCCAAGGGGAAGCCCTGCAGGGAGTAAAACACCCTTTTAAGGGCAGATAAAGAGGTTGTTTTTTGGGTGCACTCTGCCTATATCTCCTAGGCAATAACCAAGAAAAGGTAGGAAACCATGTTATTTCCCGAGCAACAAATTGACACCATGAGCCAATATCATCAAGGCTACGCCGATCTCCTTCATAAAGGCATGCTCTCGATTGACCAGGAAGCACTCACAGAAGTGGCAAGTCTCCTTGAAGAACGCATTCGCCAAGGCTCCACTATTTTTGCGTGCGGCAACGGCGGTTCCACAGCCATATCCAACCACCTCCTTTGCGACGTTTCAAAATGTGTGCAAACCGATACGGAGCTTGTGCCTAAAGTTGTGAGTTTAAGTGCCTGCACCGAGATGATCACGGCCATTGCCAATGATATTTCCTACGAAAGTGTGTTTCTGTATCAGCTTCGCACCATGGCCAGTCCTGGCGATATGCTCTTTACGATTTCCTCCTCAGGGGATTCGGAAAATGTCGTGCGCGCCCTTGAATGGGCCAACAGCAACAAAGTTACGACCGTTGCCCTCACCGGCTTTGATGGCGGCCGCACCGCCCGCCTTGCACACTACAACTTACATGTTGAGGGGCATAACTACGGCATTGTCGAGGACTGCCACCAGAGCATCATGCATATGCTTTCGCAATTTGTCCGCCAGAAAAACATGACCCCTGCTCTGGTCCCCGAGCGAAAATTCTAAACGGAGTTTCCCATGATGCGTTCTGCCAATCCGGCGTTAAATAATAAAACCTTCGCACACCTTTACAGTGCGCCAATCGAAAACCGCATGACCATTCAGGGCACGGTGAACAAAACCTTTTTTCTCTTAGGCCTGCTCCTTATTGGTGCCTTTTACACCTGGAATCAGTTTTATCTCTCCGGGGGACAGGTTGGTATCTATATGGCCGTAGGCGGCATCGGCTCCTTCATCCTTGCCATGGTCACCATATTTAAACCAACCCTGGCGCCCATCACCGGCAGCCTTTACGCCGCAGCGAAAGGACTACTTTTAGGGGCAGTCTCTGCCATGTTTGAAGCCCAGTATCCGGGCATTGTCATTCAAGCCGTACTGCTTACCTTTTGCACACTTTTTGCGCTACTCATTGCTTATAAAAGTCGTCTCATCGAAGTCACGGAAAACTTTAAGCTGGGTATTGCAGCGGCCACCGGCGGCATATTCATGCTCTATCTGGTTTCATTCATCATGAGCTTTTTTGGTATGTCGCTTGGCTTTATCCACAGCTCTTCACCCATCGGGATTGGTTTTAGCCTCATCGTGGTTGTGGTGGCTGCTCTTAATTTGGTGATGGATTTCGATTTTATTGAAAATGGTGCTGAGCGCGGCGCCCCCAAATACATGGAATGGTATGGGGCCTTTGGACTTATCGTCACACTCGCCTGGCTTTACCTGGAAATGCTGCGGCTCTTGGCCAAACTTAATTCACGGCGCTAAACGATGCACATTCTGTCCTGGAACGTCAACGGCCTGCGCTCCTGCGCCCGTAAGGGCTATCTCGACTGGCTTGGCGCCTGTGGTGCCGATATTGTCGCCCTACAAGAAGTACGCGCCCTGCCGGAGCAACTCGATGATGAGGTGCGTGCACCAAAAAAATGGCATACCTACTTTTCCCCTGCGGAGCGCAAAGGTTATAGCGGTGTAGGAATCTACAGCCGCCGCGCCATCGACCATATGGACACTCTTCTGGGTAAAGATGAATTTGACTGCGAAGGACGCGTACAAATCGCCACCATAGGCAAACTCCTTATTGCCAATGTCTATTTCCCCAACGGCAGTGGTAAAAACCGCGACAACTCACGGGTGCCCTACAAGCTAGCCTTTTACCGATGCCTACGAAAAAAACTCGAAACGGCGGTGAAGCAAGGCTACCGGGTCCTATGCTTAGGCGACTTTAATACGGCCCACAAAGAAATTGATTTGGCCCGGCCAAAAGCCAACCGCGGCACCAGTGGGTTTCTACCGGAAGAATGTGCGGAACTTGACTCATGGGTGGATGGCATCTGGACCGATACCTTTCGACATTTCTGTAAAGAACCGGAGCACTATACCTGGTGGAGCAATCGCCAAGGCGCGCGCGAACGTAATGTGGGTTGGAGAATCGACTACGTCCTCGCCTCAGACAATGCTCTACCCTTTGTCAAAGATGCGTTTATCTTTCCTAATGATAAAGGTTCAGACCATTGCCCGCTTGGGGTTGAAGTCAAGAAAACGATTTTGAAGTAAGCCTGGACCTAAAGCGCCATCCTAATGCTGGTGTAGGCGCGGTTTTAAGGAACGGTTGATGACCCGTCGTGGGTCCATATCCGGCAGCGGTAAAACACAACCATCGGCGCAAAGCCCTTGATTCTCAGGGTAGTAATTCAGACCATTGCCCGTCGTGCCCCAGGAACTCACATGAAAATGGTGGTGATGAAAATAGTACCAACCCTGCCCTTGATTCGTCGTCTCATAGGTTATCTTGGAATTCCCACAGGCCCCACCAGAGAGCCAACCGGCATTACACATCTGGGTAATCGCCGAATCAACCATAGGACCAATCTTGCCATCCACACCAATCACTCGTAAGTGCGACGCATCGTGCAGCTTTGCTAAAAACAATGCGGTTCGCCATACATCAAAATTATCCGGCTCCCCCACACAGTGATGCTGGTCAGCTCCACCCGAAGTATGGGGACATACGGATCTCAGCGTATTGTCCTGGCTGAAGATTTGATAGTAAGCGATATCAATATCGTGTCCATCTTCATGAGTCCCCGCCGGATGCCCCGGCTGCCCATCACTGGTTCCCGGAATGGCGCCATTACCCTCACTCATATCACCTAAGCCCAAAGGCTCTTGCACACCAAAACTCCAGTTGCCCTCCATGCACCGTACTGATGAAGCCGCATACTTGATCAGCATCATCACATCACGACGCAAATAGGAACGATATTGGTTGCTGCTGCTTTCACCATTCAAAGGATAATTCCAATAACCGTCACCATTGATCGGCTCAAAGGGCACCAACTGTGAACAGTTCGAGGTGCACTGCCAATCAGGCACACAAGTCGTATCCGTATCGCTGCACAGTGACGCTGAAACAGGTGAACAGTTTAAAACGGGTGTTGCAGGCAGTGTGCCCACATCAGCCAAGCAGTAACCGCTATCACTATCACAAGTAAAACCCGCACCGCAGGAGGTAGCCGTACACGGCGGGGTTCGACAGACATTGTCAATACAACTTAAACCACTCCCACAATCCCCATCGCTCACACATTCGTAAACACAGCCGGTCTGATCTGCGTTGACGACAAAGCCCTCATCACAGTAGCAAGAACCGTTCTCCAAATGGGAGTTAGGCGGGCAGCCGCCGGTGCCGCCAGTGTTGTCCCCTACCACACAGGCTGTTCCCTCAGCATTGGGAACATAGCCCTCATTACAATAGCAAGCGCCGTCCTGGTAAAAAGAATTTGCAGGGCAACCATCATTATTGCCCCCATCGTTGCCACCGTTATTGCCACCCGTATCACCACCATTATTGTTACCGCCCGTATTGCCACCATTGTTACCGCCCGTATTGCCACCATTGTTACCGCCCGTATTGCCACCATTGTCACCACCGGTGTTGCCGGTCTGATTCTTCGCCGCAATACACTTATAATTCGTATCAGAATTTGGGTCCTCCCAGGCGTATCCGGTCATGCATTGGGCCACCCCTTGCCCATCGAGCTCACAAAAATTTTCAGCCAAACAGGTCTCCGGAGACTCATCGTCACCACAAGAAACAAAGAGAAGAGCAAAAACAAAGGAGAGAAGAGAAGCAAAACAGCGCATACAAAAGACCTTTCACGCCCCAACTTGTGGATATTAATGATTTCCTAAATATCCCGGGGTCTTCTTCATTAATCCAATTTCAGATGTGGGGATAAGCTCTTAAGAGCTCATCTACTTCTTCGGCAACTTACACATAATGTTGTGGAAACTTGCCATGAAAAAAGGCGCCCTTGGTCTCTTCGACTAAGGACGCCTTATAAAAGAAACAAATTTCAAGAGTCTTAAACGATTTGTGAATAAAATTCGATGATCAAGTTTTCCTGAATATCGAAAGGTACATCGTCTCGACTTGGCATATCCGTAAACTCGACGTCAAAAGAGGAATCTTCCTTACGGGTTAAATAACTCGGATTTTCCAGTACAGGAGAAGCCATCGACTCTTCCACTACAGGAATATTACGACTCTTTTCCTTAACACTAATGACATGGCCCGAATGACATTGAAAACTAGGAATATCAACGCGCTTACCGTTCACCGTGATATGCCCATGGCCAACCAATTGGCGGGCCGCTGGAATTGTTGGCGCAAAGCCGGCACGAAAAACCACGTTATCCAAACGGCTTTCCATAAGCTCAAATAAACGCTGTCCTGTATCACCAGCTGATGCCACCGCCTTCTTAAAGTAGGTACGCATCTGACGCTCGTTAACGCCATAATTCATACGAAGCTTTTGCTTTTCTTCCAAACGAACACGATATTCTGAACGCTTGGTACGGCGACCGGCGCCGTGTACACCCGGTGGATAGGGGCGACGTTCTGCACTCTTACGTGTCAATCCCGGCAGATGTTGCTGAAAACGCCGGATAACTTTCAATCGAGCACCGCGATTACGCGACATGTAACTCTCCTTATATAACCTACCTCGACTACTCGAAGTATCACACAATTTTCCAAGCCGTGGCGAAGCATAGCTCTCGGCCACGAATAGGCGTGCGGCTATAATGAACTGGCCTTATTTTGTCAATGTTTTCATAGCGATCCTCGAAATTTTGTCTCCGGAATGAGATCATAGGCAATTTTTCAACCGCAGCCTTCAGGGCCACTGAGCTACGCTCAAAAGAACCCTTTATTTACAGCACCTTAGCGCCATCAAGGTAAGCGCTCATCAATTTGGGTGATGACAATTTGCTCCTGTAGCTTTTTATGCCCTGCTAAAATGTTTTCAGCGAGGATTTCTGCCTCGCTTTGACCACAGGCCACCGAGCCTAAGAGTCCCATAAAAACGACCATTTTAAAGAATTTTTCCATCAGCGTTACTCCTTCAAAACGCCTTCGAATGAAGGCATCAACTCTTCATAGAGCAAAACTCTGGCCAGGATTAGCTTGAGCCTAATCCTCTGTTTTAAAAGGACTTATTCTCAGAAGCCTTGAGAGGTTTCAAGAATGCCACAGAGGCAACAGCAGTGGGACAAAAGCTATTGGGCGCTGCCACTTGCTTCGAGGGCCAGGACTTTTTCCCGAATCAAATCCGTGAGCGGTACCGGCTTGCCGCTGCCGTAATCAACCATCACCATGATGCTCTTACCCAGGGCGACAACAAGCCCATCTTTGGCACTCGAACACATGCGATACTCCATGGTGAAGGAAGTATTCCCAAGTTTGGTCACCGTCGAGCTAATTTCAATCGTGTCCGGAAATTCCACCGGCACCCTATAATCAATGGCCGCGTGGGCCAGAATGGGACCAATCTTCGCCGAATCCATCTCCTCCAACACGCCGGTGCGCAAGAAATAATCGATACGGGCGCTCTCACACCAGCGTAAATACATAGTATTATTGACGTGTCCAAAAGAATCCATGTCGCCCCAGGCCACCGGTATCTGCATCTTTACCGGCCAATTGCATAGTTCCGCCATAGCCAATTCCTCCATCTTGATTGTCACGCAACTCTTTGCCCGATAATGCCGATAATCAGGGCGAGTGACAAGCACTCATCCCCCCGGGTTTGTTCCAAACCTAGAGAAGAAAATCATGCAAAAACATATTCCCCAGGGCAAAGATGTATTCATCCGCCCCGATATCGCTTGGCCAACCCTTGCCCTGGCAGGCTGCACCCTCACGGTCTGGGGCTTTGCTCTGGTCAGCAATCTCCCCTACGGCCTAAGTTTTATTCTAACTTGTATTACGGCCTATATTTGCTTTACGCCCATGCATGACGCTACCCACTCTTCGACGAGTAGACACGGCTGGTTTAATCAACTCTTGGGTACAATGGTTGGAATCCCTCTGATGGCGCCCTTTACTGCTTTTCGCGTCATTCATTTGCAGCACCACAAACACACCAACGAAGTGCTCTACGATCCGGATCGGTGGAGTGGCACCGGACCAACTTGGCTCTTACCATTCAAATGGCTCACCCAGGATCTCCATTACTACTGGTTCTATTTCATATTCCTCAAGCGGCCTCTCAAAGAGCGCCTGAGTGTTTGTGCAGAATTACTGCTGATTGGCGCTTTTGCTTTTGGCCTGGCCCAAATCATCGGCTGGCAAGCGATCCTGTACTACTTTATCCTACCCGCCCGCTTAGCCTCAGCAGCCCTGGCTTTTGCCTTTGATTATCTGCCTCACGTCCCACACCAAACCCCCGCCAAAGTCGATCGCTTCGCAGCCACACGAATCATGCTCAATCCAATTTTCAACTATCTGTTTTTAAACCAAAATTATCATTTAGTGCACCACCTCTATCCGGCCGTCCCCTTTTACCGCTATGAACTCGCCTGGACACAGAAAGAAGAGCAACTGCGTGCCCAAGGGGCCAAGGTCGAGTATTTTTAAACTCCGTATTTCCCGAGAGAAATTGCCTGTCTTTAACTTTGACAACCTAAGACTCCAGGCCCTATAGTATGGCAGCATTAAGCGTCAACTTTTGAAGGAGTCAGCATGTCTGTCGAAGAAAATGCCAAGCGCATTACACCAGAAAATTATTTTGAGCAGGTTTTACCGAATATTCTTAAAGAGAAAATCATCGGTACGAATAAAAACAATCACACTTACGGATTTCGCCTCTTCGGTGAGGATACCAACGAATGGACCATCGATATGGGACAGCGCCGTGTACACAATGGTCTGATCGAAAATCCCGATTTCTATATCGAAATGGACGGTACCGACTTCAGCGCAATGATGATCGATGAACTCGACGTGGATAACGCCATTGTTGATGGCCGGATTCGCTGGAACGGTGATCTTAATCTACTTGGTGAGCTGGCCGAAGTGCTCACTTACACTAACTAAACCATCTTAAGGTAGGAGAAATAAAATGAGTTCGATTAAAGGTGTAGATGGAAACAAGAACCTAAGTAACTTAGAGCAAGCGGCCAAAGACCAACGGGATATGGCCCATGATCTTAATGATGCAGGCGATAAGGTTGCTGCGGTTGCAAAAAATGATTTAAAGCAAGCTGGCGACCATTTGGTTAAGTCAGGTCAAAACGTCGCTGACGCTGCCATAAACGCAGCTCAAGCCGTTGGTCATGCCGGCGTTGGCGTTGCTGCTGGTGTTGTAACAACAGCTCATGTTGGTGTTGCTGCAGGCGCAGCTGCTGTCGGCACGGTAGTCAAAGGCGCTGAGGTCATGGCGCAAGCAGGTAGCTGGGTAGCGAGTAATATTGCTAAGGGCTTCGCCTCTATTGCCAACCGCGGTGGTGAAATTGCCGCCGAAGAGCAAACCGTAACCACTCAGGAAATCACTACGGATCCACAAGCCAAAAGTCTTTCCGAAAAAATCTTTGGCTTTGCCGGAGACCAAATGGAAAAGGCCGCTGAAACGGCCAAGATTGGTGTGGAAGCTTATGCCAAGGCTATCGGTCATACCGTCGCCACAGCAGAAGGCCTGGTCAAAGGTGCTGCCCATGCAGCGGCCTTTGGTGGGAATCTACTTTCAGCAGCGGTGATTGGCACCGCAGCAGGTGTTGTGCGCTTGGCTGAATTTGACAAGGCCGTAACCTCCGGTGCTCTCTTGGCTGCCCAAGCTGGCGTCGAAGGTGCACGTGAATTAGCTATTTTAGCGGCTAAGGGTGCTGCGCAAACTGCAAATGCACTCAACAAGCTGCATAACGATCCTCAAACAGATATTCAAATTAATCTTGAGGACAAGCAACAGGCAGTCCAGGAGTTGGTTAACCAACGCCCTGCCTTGCAAGAGTTTGTACCAGTACAAAACTAGCGTTATTGTTTTAGATAAATTCAAAGGCCCGGCATTTTGCAAAAAGTGCTGGGCCTTTTTTTATGTAAGAAAAATATCTGTTTCCATTTTTCCCTGAATCTAGCAGTATAAGAGCCACGATGCCCGCAGCTGAAAGCAAATCATCACCGAGCCTCCTGGAGCGCCTTAACGGCCTTCCTCCTGTTCTTCCTTTTCTGCTCTTCGCCCTGATTCTGATTTTCTCGAACTTTCATGATTGGGACTATTTCCGTGCCCCCTTAGAGGCGGAGCGGAGGTCCTGGCTCCTCGATGGTCAAATCCCCCTTTGGTCCTATCAACTCTGTGGTGGTCTGACGCGTCTTGGCGACCCGGACTCATTCGGCTTAAGCCCCAGCTTTATATTGGTTCTCCTCCTAGGCTCCCTATGGGGTGCCAAAGCCATCATGCTCCTACACGCCCTGGTGGGCTTTTACTTTACCAAGCGACTCTTCACCGAATTGCCCATTTGGATAGCACCAGCAAACGCTGACAAGGAAAGCACTCAACGTATCGGTACCGCCCTGGCTCTGGCCTTTGCCCTTGGCAACTACTTTGTCTGGCACTTACATGTTGGACATCTTAATTTTTCTGCCACCTACTTGAGTCTTGGTGTCATTTACTACGCCGCAAAAGCTTTGATGTGCGGGCTGGGCAGAAAAGATTTTATCGGCGCCACACTCATCACATGGTGGTTCTTTAGCGGTGGCTTTTATCCGGGCACGGTATACCTACTCATCCCGCTCTATCTTTTTCTCCTCCTTCCTATTGCAATGCATTTTTTCAAGCACCTGCGCACCCCGGAACGAAACAATTTCCTGGTCCGCCTTAGCCAATGCTGCGGCTTCCATCTTTTGGGAATGGCTGGCGCCTTTTACAAAATTGCTGGGGTCTGGCTACAACAGGAAGCCTACCCCCGAACTCCAGCGGACACACCTGATGAGGTCGTAGGTCTCGGCCGTATTCTCCTATCTCAATTTAGCCCCACGATTCAGGAAAACTTTGCAGGCATATTCCCTGGCAATGCTGCATTTCA
>CAXGWX010000141.1:0-9177 GCA_964013445.1 uncultured Bdellovibrionales bacterium
CTATGAAGAAGGTATCCCCGGGCCCGAGTTGATGGAGCGGGCCGGTGAAGGGGTGGCGGCTTTTTGCATGGAGAAGGCGCCGGTAGGCGCGAAGGTTTTGATTCTTTGCGGTAAAGGCAATAATGGCGGGGATGGATTTGTGGCGGCACGCCATCTTGTTAAGGCCGGCTATCAGCCAGAGGTCCAGCTTTTTGCCGAAAGAGCGCAGCTGCAAGGAGATGCGGCCTGGGCTTACTCAACCTATATGGAACTTAGTGGAGCGGAATGCGCAGAAATAACCACTGAAGATGAGTTAGGGCTGTTGGCCTCCGGTTTGAATGAAGCAGAGTGGATTGTGGATGGACTTTTAGGCACGGGCTTACATCAGGAAGTGCGACCACTTTTTGCGCAGGCCATCGATATGATAAATCGGGCCTCCGGATCGGTTGTGGCCATCGATATTCCATCCGGGGTGGATGCGAATTCGGGAAAGGTATTAGGAGCCGCAGTAGAGGCGGACGCTTGCATTACCTTTGCCTGGCCAAAATTTGCCCACTACCTCTCGCCCGGTGCGGAACTTTCTGGCGCCTTGCGGGTCATTGATATTGGTATCCCTAAAGACCTGGCGGAGAAATACGCGCCGGAGGTGGCATTGCTCGAGGACGAAGACGGACCGGAGCTTTTACCCAAGCGAGAAAAAAATACCCATAAGGGCTCCTTTGGCCATGCCCGTTTTTTCGCGGGCTCGGCGGATATGCCAGGGGCAGCGGTTTTGGCGACGGAAGCGGCCTTAAGGGCAGGTGCGGGGTTGGTTTCCTGGGCGGCTCAGGAGGAAACCGTACAGAATGCGCCGGAACGCTGCGCTGAAATCATGCTCTGCCTAGCCAAAGACAGGTCGCCAGCGGATTTTGCTCAGGAAATGACCCAGGGGGTGGATGCGCTCGGTATTGGTCCCGGTCTTGGTCAGGATGGATGGGCTCAGGAAGTTCTCAAGGAGGTGTTGGCCCAGGCGGAGCAGCCGCTCTGCGTGGATGCGGATGGCCTGAATATTTTAAGCGAACGACCGGAATTATGGCAGAGTATTAAAGCACCCCTGGTGATCACTCCCCATCCTAAGGAGATGGCCAGATTGAGCGGGCTGAGCGTGACGGAGGTGCAAGCGGACCGCTTCGGGGTGGCTCGGGCTTTTGCGGCGGAACACAATTGTGTCGTGGTACTCAAAGGCGCGCATACTTTGGTGGTGGCGGCGAACGGGCATGTGCGGGTGATCGGTGCGGGAAATCCAGGCATGGCAAGTGCGGGCAGTGGCGATGTGCTCACCGGAATGATTACGGCTTTTTTAGGACAGGGACTCGAGAGTTTTCAGGCGGCGGCTTTAGGGGCTCTTGCTCACGCCTGTGCCGGCGACCGGGCGGCAAAAGCCTGGGGCGAGGCAGGGCTCAAGGCAGGCGATATCACAGGTGCTCTTGCAACCCTTTGGCAAGAGTGGGAGCGTTAAAGGATGGGCTGGATTGTTGAAACGAGGAGCGTTGCAGAAACGATGGCATTCGGGAAGAGTCTGGGCGCAAGTCTTAAGCCGGGCTCGGTTTTGGCCTTACGTGGTGACCTCGGGGCGGGCAAGACCTGTTTGGTCAAAGGCTTGGGCCAGAGTTTCGGTGTGACTCAGGCGGAAGTGACCTCGCCAACCTATGCGCTTTTCCAGGAATACGAGGGAAGTCCGTGTCCGCTGCTGCATTTCGATTTTTATCGCTTAGAAGGCTTTGAGCATGCCTGCTCCCTTGGCTTTGACGAGCAGGTGGGGCGCCGGGATGGGGTGACGGTGATTGAATGGGCCGGACTGATTCCCGAGCTGCTGCCGAAAGACTTTTGGTGTTGTTTTCTGCAAGCCGATGGTGACCGTCGGCGGATCTATTTGCATCGTTCATGGTCTTAAAAGCCTTGACTTAAGGGCTTGAGAATCATTAGGGTCGGCCCGGATTTGGCCCCCCTAACGGAGAAGACTATGCAAAATATGATATCGAATATCCCGAAGCCTTTTAACGAACCGGTCCTTTCCTATGGGCCAGGTAGAGCAGAGAGAGCGGAGCTTCAATCGACATTGGCAGAGTACAGCCAAACAAATACGCAAGTGCCTCTGGTCATCAATGGCGAGCGTATGACTACTGACAAACATCTGGAGGTTCGACCACCCCATAAGCATCATCAGGTGGTAGGCACACTTTTTCAGGGGACACAGGAGCACATCCAGCAGGCCATCAACTCTTGTTTGCAGGCGAAGGAAGATTGGGCCAACACCAGCTACGATGAACGCGCAGCAATTTTCTTAAAAGCCGCCGACCTTTTGTGTGGACCCTATAGGGCAAAAATCAATGCGACCACCATGCTCTGTCAGAGCAAGACCGCCCATCAGGCAGAGATCGATGCGGCATGTGAGTTGGCTGATTTTTGGCGTTTCAACGTGGCCTATGGACGCGAAATCCTCGAAGACCAGCCGATTTCGAGCAACGGTCTATGGAACCGGGTTGATTATCGGCCATTGGATGGATTTGTGGCAGCGGTTTCGCCCTTTAACTTTACCTCCATTGCGGGAAACCTGCCGACAGCACCAGCGTTGATGGGTAATACGGTTCTTTGGAAGCCGGCCACCACTGCCGCTTTATCCAATCAGGTGATTATGGACTTACTTATGGAAGCGGGCTTACCGGCAGGGGTAATCAATGTGGTGCACGTGCCCGGAGTTTTCTTTGGCGATGTGGCCCTGAAGCATCCGGACCTTTCCGGGGTGCATTTTACGGGCTCCACCCCGACTTTTCAGCGTATGTGGACCACCGTTGGGGAAGGTATTGCCAACTACAACGCCTATCCACGTCTGGTAGGCGAGACTGGCGGTAAGGATTTCATTTTTGCTCATCCTTCGGCGGATGTTCGTGCTTTGGCCGTGGCTATGGTGCGTGGTGCCTTTGAATATCAAGGACAAAAATGTTCCGCAGCCTCCCGAGCCTATATTCCTGAAAGCCTCTGGCCCGAACTCTCTGGCCATTTAGAAGCGGAGATTAGCGCTTTGAAGATGGGGGATGTGGCAGATTTCACAAATTTCATGGGCGCTGTGATTGACGCCAAAGCTTTTACGAAGATTTCCAGCTATATCGACCATGCCAAGGAAAGCAGCGATGCGGAAGTATGGTTGGGCGGTGATTATAACGATGGGGAAGGCTATTTTATATCGCCGACAGTTATTCTGGCGGATAAGCCTGACTATAAGAGCATGTGTGAGGAAATATTTGGTCCTATCCTCACCGTTCATCGTTACCCGGACAATAAGTTTGAAGAGATGCTGACGGTTTGTGATAAGACCAGCCCTTATGCCTTGACCGGTGCAATTTTCTCCCAGGATCGGGCGGTGGTGGCGCAAGCAAGCCAGGCATTGCGATTCAGCGCCGGGAACTTTTATATCAACGATAAGCCCACCGGCGCGGTTGTTGGTCAGCAGCCCTTTGGTGGCTCCAGGGCTTCGGGAACGAATGATAAGGCCGGCTCACGATTAAATCTTTTACGTTGGGCGAGTCCACGCACCATCAAGGAAACTTTTGTGCCGCCAAAGAGCGTCGGCTATCCTTATATGCAGGAGTAGGGAACGAAGTTTATACCGGCTTTGCTTAGCGATAAAAAAATTTGTTGGAATTTATTTTGATTTTTTAATCTCGCTAAATTTTTTTCAGAAAAAAATAAGTTTCTTTTGTAAATTTTTTGGAGAAAAGATCTTCTGCCCTTAATGTGCCCCCATGGCATCAGCGGCACTAAAGCTTGAAGAGCAAAAAATACAAGCCAAGCCCTTTTTGAAATGGGCAGGGGGCAAGAGTGCCATTCTGGAGAGCATTTTCTCCTGCTTTCCAGAGCGTTTTAAGGGCTATCATGAGCCTTTCGTCGGTGGTGGTGCGGTATTCTTTGGCTTGCAGCCGAAGAAAGCAGTGCTTTCCGATATCAATGAAGAGCTGATCAATGTTTATACAGCCATTCGCGACGATGTGGATGGGGTGATTCGTCAATTGCGTCGCTACAAGGTGAGCGAGGAGCAATTTTATAAAATGCGCGCCCGGGATCCGAAGCGTCTAAGCGTTGTTGGCGCCGCTGCCCGCACCGTTTATCTGAACCGCACCTGCTTTAATGGTCTCTATCGGGTCAATAAGAAGGGTAAGTTCAATGCGCCCTACGGTCGCTATGCGAATCCGAAGGTCTGTAACGAAGAGAATTTGCGCGCTTGTTCCGAGGCGCTCCAGGATGTGAAAATCGTCCATCAAAATGCTCTTGCAGTGACCCAGCGGGTCAGCAAGGGGGATTTGGTCTATTTTGACCCGCCCTACGATCCGGTTTCACCCACCGCTTCCTTTACATCCTATACGGCCCAAGGCTTTGGTCGTGAGCAGCAGGAGGAGCTGGCGGAAGTTTTCGCAGCATTGGCGCGTAAAAAGGTGCATGTGGTGCTCTCGAACTCGAATACCCCATTTATCCGTAAGCTCTATAAGGGTTTTAAGATCAAAGAAGTTTTTGTGCGCCGAGCCATCAACAGCCGCGCCGATCGACGGGGTCCGGTGAGCGAAGTCCTCGTTTACGCCTAAGCAGCTTTCTAAGAGATATAGTTGATTTGTTCGCTTTGGGTCTGATTGTGCTTTTCGATCAGTTTGAAAAGGTCTGCGACCATTTCCAGACGGGCCTTTTCCAACTCTGCCATACCGTCTCTTCGATCAGCCCTTAAAGTGCTGTTGTCACCCATGGCAACCCGGTGGGTTGCATCACTGAGCTCCTTAAAGCTCTCCTTAACTCGAGCCGCTTTGGCGGACGCTGCTCCACCGGGACGGGTGGAGGAGATTGCGGTCTCCGCTTGAGCAATACCGCTCTTAATCCCGTTGAGCTTGGATGAGGCTTCTTCCGCGATAAGTCCGTAGGTGGCGCCGGCTTGCAGATGGGGCATGGCTTGTTCAATGGCTAAGCGTTGCTGTGGGCTCAGAGGTCCTACTTGCTCTTCATAACGGGCAAGAATTTTTGCCTTGAGCGCATCTTGCTCGGCTTGGCTTAACTCACTTTCCGTATCATAGCCTTCCTCGCTGGCTACATCGATGGCGATGTCCTGCAGGGTGGCGGCGTCAACACCGGAAGCACCAAGTATCTGCTGCGCCTTGGCGCTTTCCTGCTGCGCCATTTGCGAATATTGGTTGGCTTGTTGCTCGAGCCCGGGCCCTTCCGTATGTAGAGCCTGGCCAAGATCAATGCGCTGTCGATGCATGGATTGAAGCATACCCGATTGCATTTGAGAGACGTGGTTTGCCATGTCGCTGTCGTATTCGCCGGCGAGCATCTGTAATTTAAGAAATTGGGCAGTAAGCACGGTCTCGTTATTGCCGATTGGTCCTAAATCACTGATTTGGTGCGCAAAGGAATTGGCACCATTGACTGCTTCCTGGGTCATAGGAGCATCGGGCGCACTCACGGGCTGAGCCAGGATGGCTGCGTGGACGTCCGTGACCTGTGAACTTTCGTAGAGATCCTTGTTCTGTACCGCATTGCTTGCACTGGTGGCGCTGCTGCGGACCTCGCTGGTCTCGCTCTGCTGATGAACATTACCTTGGCCGATGTGTTTGCCTGAAATATTACCTATCTGACTCATGCTTTTCTCCAGAACCCCAGGGCGTAATGGAACATACACGCAGCTTTCAGTTTAAGGTTATTTTAGTTGCGTAGCAACACATCGCAGTAATAGCGCACCTTGCGCAAGGTGCTTCCCAACACATTATCATGAATGTTTTTACGCACTTGAAGGAGAACCTGCCGTTTGAGTTGGTAGCTGTTAAATGGCGAACGCTTGGTCACTTGGGCGCCAACCTGCTCGAGTGGGGCCAGGAGTTCGTTTTCTGGATAGCCCCAGGCCTCCAGGTGCGCCGGATCCATTTCGACAATAGCCTGCTGCACCAGGGCCAAAACCTCGGGCCGGGTCTGCATATCGCTGGCCCAAGTGGTCAGGGATTTGGTGACCGGTCTTTGATGCTTCTCGACGGACATCGGATCGCCATAGGATTTGGTGATGTGTTTTTTCGTGCCGTAATTGACGCAGGCTTCATCGTATTCGAGCCCAAGGTGGCTAAGGACCCGTTGCATATTTTCTTGTGGCTCCTGGACCAAATCCTCGTAGCGGACCTGAACAAAATCAACGGGCTTTTCCTGCAAGAACTCACCAATGGCTTTGACGTAGCGTTGCATCAGCGGATTGGTTTCGTAGGCGCTTTGATAGTTGCCGCCGAAGAAAGAATGGGCTTGGGAGTGAAAAATAGCCAGCGGATGTCGGGTCAGGACCACGTAACGGGCTTTGGGAAAAAGCTTGGCTAAAAAAGGCAGAACAGTGGCGTATTCTGGGGTCTTATCGCAGAAGATGGTTTTGTTGCTGCCTTCGAGAACCTTTCCATAAAGGCTCATGGCATAGGCGCGCAGTGCATCGAGAACATCCTCTTCACCTTTGGGGAGTTCCTGGCAAAATTCGCGAAAAGCGGCGGCCGCATTGATATGATCGTAAGGGGCTTTGTCGACGGTGCCGTGGTAGCCCAAGTAGGCCAGGGGGGTGATGAGGTGCGGCTCCGGGTGGGTATAAATTTCTGGATGGGCGCCGAGCATACGCTGCAGCATGGTGGAGCCAGAGCGAGGGGAGCAAACGACAAAGATAAGATTTTCTTGCTGCATGGGGCTTCTTTAAGGAGTTTTAAGCAAGAGTGCAAGGCTGTTTAAAGGCGAATGCTTCGACTTGCCGTGGCAAAGGCTTTGGGCTATAGGCAAGGGCGCTGGGGCGCTCTTAGCTCAGCTGGATAGAGCATCGGGCTTCGAACCCGAGGGTCGGAGGTTCGAATCCTTCAGGGCGCGCCATCCAAATCTTTTATCTCGTTCTATTCCTCGTCAATCGGGATAGGTTTTTAGAAAACCAAGGCTGCAATATAGGATTTTTGAAAATGAGTAGTGAAGAGACGAAACAAAGCATGGGTGGGGTCAAGGCCTGGGTCGTGGGCTGGCTGAGTGTGGCGGTATTGATGCTGGTCCTGGATTTAACATGGCTTGGGATAGCTGCCCGTGGCATTTACGCAGAAGCCTTAGGTGATTTACTGCGGCCTGAAGCCCATCGCGGCGCAGCCTTACTTTTTTATATGATGTACGTGAGTTTTGTCGTTGGCTTTGCGGTGCTCTCGTCCGCTTGTGCTAAGCAGGCGGCTCTGCGCGGTGCGGCCATGGGATTTTTTGCCTACGCCACTTATGAACTGACGAACTGGGCGGTGATTACCAACTGGCCACCACAACTGATTGTTATCGATGTGCTTTGGGGAACTTTTCTCACCGGCTTGATTGCTTTTTGTGGTCGCCTCTTGGTGATGAAAGTTAGTGCTGCCGACTGATCCTCTACGGCTTGGATGATGTCCAGGGTGAGGTTTACCCCATCGCTAAGGGGCCTTGCCCCAGGCTGGGCACAGGCTGCTCCAAAAGAATACTTAATTAAAACAGAGAGCTACAGTCACTCCTGTCATGGCATGAGAGTTGCTCATCATAAAAGCACCTGGTCGCGAAGGCGACGGTCCCTAGAGCGTGGTTTGCTTTAAGCAGATCATCCCCCCTCTGAGTGAAAATAGAAAATGGTTTGGTGGCATAACCAAAGGCGGCGATGTGTTTAAAAAGATTGTTGAACGAAGCAAAAAGATACTCGGGATAAAGATGACCTCAGCGGAGATGGAGAAGGATATCTCTCGGGCAAGGGTCGAGCGGGCCGCCAGGAGCTTGGACAATATTGGGCGGTTAAGCATTCAGGCTGAGCCCCGCTGGTTTAGAAGTTGATTGGCATGAAGATGAACGGTCGCTTCTCTTAAAGGGGCGGCATTAAAGCAATAAAGGGGAATAGAATGAAAATAAGAATAGAAGAAAGTAAGCATGTATGGGGTGGATGGAAAAAAAGACGATTGCGTGCTCGTGAGCATGCTGCACGTATGCGGTTTAAGGGCTTTGCAAAGGCTCTTCGCAATAAGGTGACCGATCCGGATGATGAGACAGGGCGATTACCGCCGTTTGAATAAACTTATAGTCGAAATATACATAGACGGGGACCGCTGGTCTTCTTTTGGGTTGTGTTTTTTATTGCGGTCCCCGTCATACCAACGATTCTCTGAAGAATGGTTGGACTAAGAATAGAACGCCCACATTGTGGGAAATAGAATAAGTTTTTGGGATAGGTCAGCATCCCAAAGTTAAGGAGGGGATCACATACGAGCGAAGGCTGCCGGTCTTCCTTGAGTTGTGTTTCAAATAGCGCAGCCTTCGCCAATCCCCTCCCTATGCATCCAAGTGAAAAGACGATTTGTCAGGGGGGCGTGGGTCGGTGCCAGCAAGTGGCACTTGAAGGTTGGTGGTTTGTCTTTAAAGTGCCAGCAATAATCACGCGCTTCGAAACCTCAAAATAAAGCAGCATTATTTCAGTGACTTAACGCCTTATCGTTTCAGGCACAGGTCTTGAAAGACATTCGGATAAACTTTCAACAAGGAATTGCCTATGTCTGTGTACGAATCTTTGAACATGTTTACAGGTTTCTGGTTTATAAGATCTGCTATGCTTGTCGGTTTCTTGTCCTTCCTGTCGGTAGATTTGGCACAAGCAGCTGTGCAGGATAACTTCCCGATTCATAATGAAGGCAGCAGTGTGCAGCCCACACCGGATAGAGCTGATGATCATGTTCGCGAGTTACAAGCGCGCCAGCATGCTTTGTCGGGGAGTAAAAATAGGAAAGGAGCTGGGACTCCATTGTTGGGCAATGATGAGGAGATGAAGCTATGGACCCAAGCCGATTTAATGCTGAAATTGCATGTCACAGAGAAGTACGTGCAGGGCGAATATTTGATGGCGACGGGAGTAGCTCTAACGGCTATTGGCTGGTTGGCGCTCTATGGTGGGCAGACAGTGGGGATAGCGCTTAGTGCCATCGGGATGGCGAGTACAGGAGTCGGATCCTATCGTTATCTTCAGGCCAAGGCGGCGGAGGCAACTCAAAATATTGATATGTCCATCCATAAAAATTATTCGGTTTTTGGTGTGGTTACGGGGGCACTCTCTTGCTTAGGTGGGGGGCCTATTTTGTCTGCTTTTAGCGTGGCCAGTTTCGTTCTGGCTGCTCGTTCAGAGGC
>CAXGWX010000142.1:0-9175 GCA_964013445.1 uncultured Bdellovibrionales bacterium
CATGGCCCATTCAGGGCCTAAGGTACTCCAATTTTTTGCCGGATCGATGTGCACCACATCGGGTACGGGTTCAAGATTGAGATAGCGTTGGCCCGCAGGGTAGCGGCGTCTCGAGCCATTAAATACTTCTTTGGGGTGAATAAAAATTCCCGTGCGCCTGGCGCGATCGGGCGTTACGCTTACGGCCGCGGAATGCAGGCCTTTGCTGCCATGATGTATGAGGTCGTCGAGGAACCAAATAAACCCGTGCAGCTTGACCGGGCGCCGCAGAATTTCACGGGCAGCGCGCACCATGGATTCTGATTTGGGAGTGTTGGCGAGTTTGATCAGGGTATCACCCGTAAAGATACTTCCCGCCAAATCAATTTGCCAATCCCCTAAAAGTTCCCCCGCAACGCGGATTTGCTTGCGGATATCCACGCTGCTCTCGCGCAATTCAGGAACGTTCCAGCGACGATTGATGCGAATCACAAAGGGCATCTCTGTTGTGGCCCTGGCAATTTCCGGGACAAGTATGCTCGCACCCAGAAGTAGAGCCAAGAGCCAACGATTTTTCATCATTTGCAGCATAGGGCTACCCTTGATGCTTTGAATTGATTTGAAAATCAAGTGGGAATTAGATGTTCATATAGTGATTAAGGGTCAACTCTCGTTGCCGTTGAAGTTGCTGGCAGGCGACCCAAAACCGCTGGAAGCGTCGCTCATCGCTAAAGCTTTCCGGAACATACTGGAGTGCCACCTTGGTTTTTTCACCATGCCTAAAGGTGCGAATGATTTTTGCGGAGGCCTGGGTGATGCCCAGTTTCTTAGAAAGGTCCACGAGAATTTTAAGTGCGTTGGGCTGGTCATCAAGTTGGGCGCTAAAGGTATTTGCCTCATCCTCTGGTAAGGTGAGAAGCATGCCGCCGGGCTCACCATCGGTGAGAATGGAGAGATCTTCGATATGCAGGGGCGGCGCGTGGGCGTCATGAAGAAAATAGACCCGTCCGGCAAAGTTTTGTCCAACTCTGGCACGAAAACACCTGCGTCGGTTTTGATTCATAGAAGGGGGCGTTGTGTATTCGCTGGCTGGCGCGCTTATTTGGGTGGGGCGAACTTCGTCGACGAGATCAAGTTGGCCTTGGGTGCTTGCGAGGAGTTTTCTGATTTTACCTTGCAGCGCATAGCTGTCGCTGGTGGGACATAGGAAGTCATCTGCGCCGCTGCGCAAAAGCTGTACAAGACGCAGGGCGTCTGGACGGGATTCAATGAGCAGGACTGGTAGGGCGGGATTGGCCAGTTTCAGCCGTTTAAAAAGACGAATATCGTATTGAGCCGTTTCCTGTGACGCGTAGAGGAGAAGATCGGCTGGGATGCGTCGGATAAGTTCGTGCGCACTTTTGATGACCAGAAATGCGCTTTGGTTCTGTAGTGCTTCACGCACTGGCGCAATAACGTACTTAGGTATGCCATAGTGCCCGACGACAAGCCGTTTTCTCAACATAAAGTCCACCACGTGAAGCAATATGAATATTGCTTCAATACGCTTTAAGTTTGGGGCTTTGTCTTATAGGGGCGAACCGCACCTGCGGTTCCGCCGCCATTTTACCATAAGCGAAAAAATGCGTCAATTGTTTATCATCTCGGCATTCCTACTGGGGCGCTGAGAACAGGCTATGCGGCCTCTTCATCGTTTTCGTTGGCTGCCTCGGGCGGGTTTTGACTGCCTGTCTCTAATGCGTTCAGCAGCCTCTCACCCGTATTCAGAATTTCGTAGTGGAGGGACTGGGAGCGCACATCCGCTCGCTCGAGGAAGCGTTCCAGAAGTTCCGTACGTTCTGGAAAACGTTCCGCTTGCTTGAAGAGTACCTCTGCAATAGCCGCGTCACACAGAATGCGGGTGAGTCTTTCAGCGTGTAGCAGTGCGGGAGCAAAATCGCGCTTCGCATCCCAATCTTTGAGAAAAGCCATACGCTGACCGCTGGGTACATCCTTAAGAGCCCAGCCCTTGGTGGCGATGATCTTTGTGATCAAATGGCGTTGCGATGAGAGGGCACGCCAGCGAATTTTAGCAACCATGCGACTACGCTTGTCTCCCGCCATACTCGACTTGATGCGGGTAGAGGAAAGCTTTTGCATAAAGCCAGGAATATCGCTGAAGATAAGTCCTAAGGAATCTTTGGTGGCCATCAGGGATTGGATTTGGCTTGTACCTTCGTAGATTGGTAAAACAAGGCTGTCACGCAAGAGTTTTTCCGCACCGTATTCGGTCATATAGCCGGAGCCACCGTGAATCTGCATATTATAACGGGCTATATCTACGGCCTTTTCTGAACCAAAATACTTCACCAGTGGGGTAAGCATTCGCGAGCGCTTACGACGGTATCGTATTTCTTTGGCGCGCGCTTTTTGCTCTGCTTCATCGCCCAGTTCCAGGCGTTGTTGCATATCAAGTCGCCGTGCAATTTCTTCATTATAAGCTGTATCGATACACAGAGCTCGCATGGCACGAATATCCACGTCCATTTCGTCGAGCATATCAGCGACCATTTCATGCTTATCAATAGTTTTACCCATGGCAGGTCGCTCTGCTGCATAGTCTTTAGCCATCCGATAAGCGGACTCGCAGAGGCCAACGGATTCGAAACCAACGGAAATACGGGCGTTGTTCATGAGCATGAGCATCAGCTTAAAGCCTTCGCCCCGTTGCCCGATCAATTGAGCTGGCGTCTTATCAAAAGAAATGGCCACCGTAACCGAACCATGATGGCCCAGTTTTTCATCCACCCGGTCAAGGGTGGTCTGGCGAATTTTGTTGCCGTTTTCATCCCGGGTAAAGGCTTCCACTAAAAAGAGGGAGAGCCCGTTAAGACCAAGCTCCATATCATCTTCGCTCCTGGCGATGACGATGTGGTAGCGCCCATGCCCCGAGGTGATCCAAATCTTTGTTCCGGTGACAAACCAATCACCGTTTTCATCCTGTTCCGCTTTCGTACGCAACTGCGCCAAATCGCTACCGGCATGGGCTTCCGTAAGATCCATGCTGCCCCATTCTTCACCAGCAATAATACGGGCAATAGCATCCTTGAAGCGCGTGTCCTTGATCTGCCCGGTTTCTTTGTCGAGCTCGGTTGTGCCTTCAAGAATGGAATAGAAGAGTAAGGAGAGGGCGATACCTTGATGGAAGCTAAAATGGGACATGGTTGATACATCTGCCCGGGAAAATACTTCAATAAGCAGTGAATAGAGCATGAGTGGTGTATTCATTCCCCCTAATTCACGCGGCAGAGCCATACCATTCAGGTCGAGTTCTTTAAGGGCGGCAAAAATCTTGTCGACCCGTTCTGGAATGACGACTTCGCCATCTTTAAGTTCGGGATGCTGGAGATCAATTTCATCAGCATAAGGGGCAATTTCTTCTGCCACAAATTGACCAAACATTTCAAAGATCGACTTGAATGTTTCAACTGCTTCTTCTGCGCTTTCGTAAGGGTTTTCATCCGGATTTGTTTCGACCATTTCAACCAACTTTTCCCAGTTGATGACTTTGTCAAAATAGAAGTTCAGATCTTCATTATCAGTAAAAAAATTAGCCATGGTTGTTCTCCATTTTTGTAGGGCGAAAGAGTGCGGTTCTTGCGAACCGAATAAGTTCATCTTTTGCAAGCGTTTCCGCATTGCTCGAATCTATAAAGGCACTTCGGACCTGACCCAGTGCGAAGGTTGAAAGAACCAGAATAACCACCGACATGGTATAGGCTTCAGGATTAAGATCCTGATGAATAATTTCTTCCTCCTGGCCCCGTTGAATATATTTGCTGATGAGTTTGAGCCAGGGTTGTAGGTCTCGTTTAATAATTTCCTTAAGCTCGTCTGGTTTGTCGAGCAGGGCGCGAAGAAAAAGTTTTGCCCGGGTGGGTTCTTCTTGAAAGAAAGCAATGCAGACTTCTAAGGTTCGGTCGAAACGTTCGTCAGGGTTTTTTGCCTCGCTCAAAATTTGCGGCAGGATGTTTTTCCAGGAGTTGTTCAGGGATTCGATGGCCGCGGTTTCAAGAACCTGTTTTGATGGAAAATGATAAAGCAGAGACGGGGTACGGATGTCCACTTCCTGGGCAATGGCTTTAAGTGAAGTTTTAGCGAATCCTTGCTGGGCAAAAAGGCGAACCGCCGCTTCCAGGACAGCTTCCCGAGCTGAGCTTTTGCCTTTATCCAGAGCGATCTGTGTTGCTGCCATCGTTGGTCCTCTATATTGCTGCCGTATTATAGCCTACCTAACGTTAGGTAGGCAAGGGAATTCGGCGATCATTCCATTTTGCCAAAGCAACACTAAAGATATGATTTTATTTGGAAAATGCTTCGGGAACAATTTTCAGAGAGGGTCACTTTGACTTGACTCGATCATTTGAAATGTTTACTCTTTGTCTAGTAAAAGATTGGACGATGGTCGAGAGCTAATTTTTGTTTAGCTTTTTGTCATTGTTTGGCATCGGTGGGTTAATTCCCTCAAGACCACACCCCAACTCATCGGTGCTACTTTTCAACGGGTTCGGGGGTCTCTCCCGAACCCAACCCCCTTTTTAAAATTTAAGACAATCTATCCGCAAAGGGGGCTAAGCCAAAGATTCCACCCGTATGCAGGAATAGAACTTTCGAGTTTGCTGGTATGCGTTGGTCAGCAATCATTTGCAGCATGCCGGAAAACGCTTTGTTGGTATAGACTGGGTCGAGAACCAGGCCACTTTCCTTAACAACTGAACGAATTTGTCCAAGTTCGTCGTTTGTTGCTTGGGCATAGCCGAGTCCCACGTGTCCATCGCAAAAATGCTCTCTTCTGGCTTGGGTTGTGACCTCAGGAATAAGAGTTTTTAATGCATTTAAAATGTCGTTCACCCGCGCACAGAATATTTCCCCATCATCGCATACGGGCACGCCGATAACTTTTGCTTTTGAGTCTGCAAGCTCTGCTCCTGCTAAGAGTCCGGCAAGCGTGCCGCCTGAGCCAACGGCGGTGATGATA
Source organism: uncultured Bdellovibrionales bacterium (assembly GCA_964013445.1). GTDB lineage: Bacteria > Myxococcota > XYA12-FULL-58-9 > XYA12-FULL-58-9 > JASMKV01 > JASMKV01. The sequence goes on from CAXGWX010000142.1 coordinate 4,997, forward strand.
AAATCCGCATCAGCGACTTCCTGGTGAATTTCGAGCATGGAGCCAATATAGCCAAGTGAACCCAGTGCGTTGGAGCCACCTTCTGGGATCAGATAGGGGGTGCGCCCTTCTTTTTGTAAGGCTTCTGCTCGTGTCAGCATAAGCTCATCCCGTTGCATATAGGTTTCTTGCGTAAGGCTGTGGGTTTTCGCATCCGCCAGTCGGCAGAGCAGAAGATTGCCTGAGGATGGTTGGCCATCGAGGCCCCGCAGAAAAACCTCCGCGTCGATGCCAAGCTGGCGTGCGGCAAAGACAGTGGCCCGACAATGATTGCTCTGTACTCCACCACAGGTAAGTACGACATCAGCTTGTTTTTGCTGAGCGTCAAAGAGCAGGTATTCAAGCTTACGTATTTTATTGCCGCTTAAAACAACCCCACTCAAGTCATCTCGTTTAACATAAAGCTCTACACCAAGTTTTTGACTAAGCTTTTCCTGAAAATGAATAGGTGTCGGAAGATTGGCTAAGTTTAATCGACCAATGTCTTTGAGTTTCTGCTCAATTGAAAACATAGGAGACATTTCCATGAATGCTGAGGACCTCCAGGCTTTGCGGCTCTGTAAACATCCGTGTGTAGTTAAGCAGCAGCCCAAGAGAAAAATTATTAGCAATGTGGTAGTCAGCGCCCCCACCTAATTCCAAAGCAAGATTGAGTTCATTGTCTTTAAAGGCGCTGCCTTCAAAAAGAGGGTTGTCTTTTAGAGAGCTGCCGTTGAGTTTGATGTCCGTATTCAAAAGGACTCCGCCGAGACCCAGATGCATAAAAGGGGAAACCAGCTCATGGGGAAAGCGGTAGGAGGCGCCCAGAATCATGGGCAGAGCGCTTGTTGAGCTTTCATAATCGGTGGAAAAGAATGCGTTTGGTTCGCTCTTTTCGGTATGGGAGCCTTGATGCCAGCCAAGATGTAGAAGGGCGTGAACATTCTGCCAAAGAGGATAAGCAACTCTTGTTCCTAATCCGAATCCTCCAGGTCCATCGTTAAGATATTTACTGTAACCTGTATGCACTTCTGTTCGTAGGGCACTTGCGTGGGTTGTGTCTAAAAATGCAACGCAAGCGATGAGCAAGCAAACAATAAAGAGTGGTGTTTTGGTCATGGATAGAGGCCCTTGGTTTAGCTTAAGATTCTGTCGACAGGAAGGCAATAGTTTGATTAGGGGGGCATGATCGCTAAGGGTTGCCGTTTTCTGCCCCAGTTGCCCGGCTTTTCTTGAAAGTGTCCAGCTAAGGTGGTCGCGCAGGATTTACATTGGTTTTTGTTTAGATTCCATTTTCCAAGTGCGTACCAGTCTCTTTCAATCAGAAGGGCGTTGCACTTGGAACAATAGGTGCTACCACCGTCGCTGTCGTGAATATTGCCTGTGTAGACGTAGTTTAAGCCAGCACTTCGGGCAATTTCCCGTGCCCGATGTAAAGTCTGGGCAGGGGTGCGCTCGTGCTCGAGCATTTTGAAGTCCGGGTGGAAGGCGCTGAAGTGCAATGGAACATCTGGACCAAGGTTTTCTACCAGCCAATCCGATAAGGATTTGAGCTCCTCGTCCGAGTCATTTTCCTCCGGAATAATCAAGTTGGTGATCTCAAACCAAACTGATGTTTCGTGTTTGAGGTAGAGCAGGGTGTCGAGGACAGGTTGCAGATGTCCGTAGGCTAATTTGTGATAGAAGTTTTCCGTAAAAGCTTTGAGGTCAATATTGGCGGCGTCAATATATTCAAAGAATTGCGGGCGTGCTTCTTTAGAAATGTAGCCAGCAGAAACCGCAACAGATTTTATATTTTGTTCACGACAAGCTTGGGCTGTGTCGACCGCATACTCCATAAAGATAACCGGATCGTTATAGGTAAATGCGACAGAGGTACATCCTGCATTTCTGGCTGCAGAGGCGATGTCTTCGGGCATTGCTCTCTCCGATAAGCGTTCGACTTCCCGAGCTTTGGATATATCCCAGTTTTGACAAAACTTGCAGCCGAGATTGCAACCTGCGGTACCAAAGGAGAGAACGGCTGAGCCGGGGAAAAAATGATTCAGCGGTTTTTTCTCTATAGGATCGATGCAGAAGCCAGTTGAGCGACCATAGGAAGTTAAAACCACTTCCCCATTTTGCACCTGCCGAACAAAGCAGAAGGCCCGCTGACCTTCCTGCAGGGTGCAGTAGCGAGGGCATATTTCACAGCGAATTTTCCCGGTTTCGAGTTGCTGATGAAAGTCACCTTTAACCGTAAATGGGGCTATTTCCTCATGTGGCATGACTTCTGTATTTTACGTAAGCATGGGCAAGAAGGCCACGGTTTTTCTTGTAACTAACGCTTTCTTCTTCCTGGATTAGGACGTAATAATACAGGAATGGCCGACGATCTGACAAAAAAAATAGATGATTTCCAAGGGCTTCTGCAAAAAAAGAAACCTGGAGCAGGGCTCAAACAAGAGGCTTTAGAGGCGGCGCAAGAGCCGACAAATGCGGCGAAAGAATACCTTTTTAATATGAGCGGTGAGGTCCTCTTGGCCTGTATGGTTTGTGGTGCGGTGGGATTTGCTTTTCTCAAATACGGTCATCGACAAAAAAGGGTGATTCCTTTTTCATGCGGCATAGCTCTCATTGTATTTCCTTATCTGGTAAAAGACCTTTCGCTTATTTTGAGTATCGGTTTGGGTATTGCTTTTCTGCCTTTGATTTTGAAAATAATTTCTCGTTAACAAAAAACCTCAAGAACTCCCTATCGAGCAGGGGGAAAGAAAAAAGTGATATATTCTTTTCGACAATTCATTTTGGCCTTTATTGCAGGGCTTGTTTTTCTGAGCAGCCCATCGTTTGTTTCTGCCGCCAGCGAAGAGGAAACCTTCGCGTTGGTGCGTGATGTTAGGGTTATCGTACGTTTACATGAACAGACCTCCTGGTATGCCGACACGTTGGAAATTGAAGAAATTATAGAGGATGTTTTGCGTTCTGTTTGTTTGGCACGAAAAGAAATTCGCATGCAGGCGCTGCTTTGGCTGAATGAGGAAATAGGACGACTCGGTGGTGGAGCGAAGGAGCAGTGGCTGGAAAAGAATAAGGACCTTGGTGAGGTTAAGGATGTGCTGCGCTTAGAACGGGTGCGTGCAAGTTTGTACCGGGCAAATACTCTTGCCGAAGAGGGTGGGTGTCCATTTTGGGTGGAGCCGAAACGGCGATTTATGGGCGAGCAAAGCTATGCGGAGCGTTTGATTCTCGGCTTCGAGGCCGGAGGGCGGTTTATGCTGGGCTGGCAAAATAAGAGCTTTGGTTTTGGTGGTGGTGGTGCCTCTCGTTTGCTCTTTGGTTATGGCACAGCAAATAAATTAAGTTTTCTGGGGGGCTTTGAGTTTGGCGGCGGCGGTCGTTTTAGTAATTTCCAGTTTGGTCAACGTTTGGAAATGCCGACAGCTCTTTTTATTATGGCCCTACCGATGATTTTTCGTTGGCATCATGTGATATCCTTTAACGAATTAGAGTTATCGCCGGCGGTGTATTTGAATCAGATTGATGACGTTGTTCAACCCGGAATACAAAGCGCTGTGGGCTTAGGCTTTCCGCGCACCCGCTTGGCCAAAATCATTCCCCATGTCACTTTTTGGTTGAGCTATTCTTATTTTACGGAGCAGGGAAATGCTGCTGCAGTGCATCAGGTTTGCGGTGGTTTAAGGGCAGGTGGCTCCTACCTGCTCGGTGGGCAGGGCGACTAATATGACTCTTTCCTTCTCTGCGCTCTTAAGCTTTACTCTTTTTCTTGGGGCTCAAGAGGGTGGTAGTCAATGGCTTTTGCGGCAGCTCAATGATGATGCGGGCTGGGAGTTAAAAGAAACCTTACCCGACGGTCGTCATTACTATGAAAAGAATTTGCCCGGTCTTGATCTCGTTGCCGTAGAGACTGCGCAAAAAATTGACTTTAAAGCAAAACATATTCTTAAAAGCGTTGAGGATGTTTCCCGCTATGGTGAGTTTTTAACCAGCGCTGATGCAATGGAGTGCACTTTGCTTCGCGAGAATGCCAATGTCATCTTTGGTTACCAGTACCTGTCTATTCCTCTTGTAAGTGATCGACATTATGTTTTTAAAATGCGTCGACAATTTGTCTCTGCTCAAGGCAATGAGGTGGTGGACTGGGTGCTTATTCCTCAAGAC
>CAXGWX010000143.1:0-9165 GCA_964013445.1 uncultured Bdellovibrionales bacterium
CGACACAAGTACCGTGCGCTAAATCCACGTCCCCATCACAGCTTTCGTTCGAATCGATAACATTGTCACCACAGCGGGGCATGGTACAATCGAGTCGGCATGCGTCTGCTAAGGTATTGCTTAGATACTCTGCCGTATCACATTGCTCGCCTGGATTGAGAATGCCATCGCCGCAGGTCTCCGGATTCATCGTTACCGGCTCAGCTTCACCTTCGCTTTCACCTTCACCTTCACCTTCGCCCTCGCCTTCGCCTTCGGCTGATACTTCTGACACAGAACAGCCACACTCGCTGAGGCGACCAGGGTCCGCCGCTCCTGAACCCGCTGCGGCGCAAGTCTCCGCACAGCTCGCACCTTCGCCTTCGCCTTCGCCAATATTGCTCGGCACCCCACAAGACGATCCGGCGCTGCATTCACCATCGCAACAAACGAAGCCGCTGATGCAAGCAGGACTACACTCCCCTGTGCCCATGTTCTGTGTATCGACACGCGGTCCCTGATCGCAGGCACCCACGGCCATCACGAAAACAATCAGAAAACAAATGTGGATAATGGGTAAGCTCAAAGCTTTTAGTAGATGCATAAAAATTTTCCCCTGATAAGTTGTGTTGCTATTCCTATGAGCAACCAACGTGCCATGATCGATAAGGCTCTAACGCACTGTTTTCTCGATGATTTTCTTCGCTTCCGTGGACCTATAAAAAAGCGGCACAAGACAGGCTGAGCCCAAACGGCTCAATTTGTGCCCATTTTGTAAAAAAAAAATAACCCAAGACTCGAAGGCCGGTGTAGCAACCCCGACGCAAAAAAAAAGCCCGCATTAAAGCGGGCTTTTTTGCACTTAAAAACGTGTAGCGCTTAACTCATGACTTTAATCATTGGCACATCCCTGCCCTAAGCAAGCAAGAGAACGCCAGATCCACAGGACCGAGTCTTCCGTATTGCTCGAATAAACACCGGCGTCGCCAAAATCCACATGATTGGCCGAAGTTCGTCCAACGTTGATCAAAACCTCCCCTACATTTGCCAAAGCCTGCGGCGTCGCAAAACCGGCCGCCTGCTGCGAACCAAAATATTCTCCAGCAAAAGAATACTCCGCCAAAGCCGGATAGTCGTCATCCGCAAAGGAGAGCAACACACGTCGGCTTCCATCGGATTCCTGCAGCAAACTTACGCCCTGCCCCCGTTGGTTGCCACTGCTCTGAACATTAAAGGGTGCACTAAAAAATTCTGCGCAGCCATAGCGGGTGATTTTAAGCAAGAGCCCATCTTCGCCAGGAAATTCGTGCGTGCGCGGTTCAACGCTTAAGCAGTTGGTACTCGTCTGAGTAATACTTAGTGGCGTCGAGCCACTTTTGCTAAAACCAGAGACAAAGGAAATTCCCTCTTCCATCGAGCCATCGGCGATGGTGACCATATCGGTTAAACTATCCCTATTGTCTGTACCAACACGAATACCCCACATGGTTTTGCCATCATTGGCCCGTAACTTCGCGATGAAGCCATCGGCCTTATTGCCTTGCGCACTTAAGATATGATGGTCACCCAAATCCAACGCACCAAGAAAATCCCCGCCAAGATAAATATCCATATTCATATCCGCACTCAGCAAAGATGCCTCCACCCCTTGGACCTGGTCAGCGTGAACGGTGCGTAACCATTGCAAAGTCCTGTCGGCTGCAAAGCGCGCCACAAACGCCGACGAGGATGACTCGCCCAGAGAAAAAAGTTGATCGTCGATAGATAGCTCACCGCCAAGTACACCAGAGAGAGCCATGCCTGCATCCGCCAAAGGTGTCACGCCCATACCCAGATCGTTGCCCATGGACCCCAGGGTCTTCAGCTCGTGTACATTGCCATAGACATCAACTTCGAAGACAAAAATGTCCGAGCCACCTTGTGTGGCAAAAGAGACATCAGCAAGGGCTGGTTTATCCAAGCTATCGCCAGCAACACACCCCTCACAAAACGTACCCACCACCAAGGCCCGGGTTGGCGAAGCCATGTGTACCGCCGCCGCCTTATCGTGTCCGACGCTGGAAATTTGTCGCAACCAGCTTAAATTTCCGTGCGCATCAACCCCAGCGGCAAAACCATCTCGATTATGCAGTCCTGGCGCTTGATAGAGCCGCGCTTCGCCAGCAACCTGCGTCTCTATCCTGGTCGAAAAGGAACCCACCACGATGCTCGACCCATCCATAAAAGTGGCCACATCAAGGGCCTCAATATCACCATAGATGGCACTCGTCGCTGTTGCCGTATTAAGCCAACTCAGTGCTTCACAACCATTCGCCATATTCTGGTCCCCATCGGCGTATGGCAACGTGCAAGCACACTCGGCCTGGCCAAAAGTATCGGAACATGCCGCATTCGCACCGCAACTCAATCCAGCGCTGGCGCAGGACTTACGACACAGACCATTACCGTCCTTATCCTGATAGCCCTCAGCACAAAGGTCACAGTTAAAACCACTATGGCCCGTAATGCATACGCATTCACCGTTGTCTGAAAGGGTTTTCAAAGGGTCCGAGCAACTGAGTGTCGAGCCACCGCTGCTGCTTGAGGAAGAGCCATTTCCGGTAGGCGGCACATCGCAATCCGCCGGGCAAGTGTTTGTATCCTCACCGTCTTCGGCAGAGCAAATGCCGTCCAGATTGCAACCACCACTGCCACCATGACCACTGCTGCTGCTGCTACTGCTGCTGCTGCTTTCTGGCTCCTCGATGGCGGTGCAACTTTGACCATTGAACAACTCAAAACCCTCATCACAAACGATGCGTTCACATTCCCAACAGCCACCATTTTCAATGGCCATATCGAACTCGCACACCTCCCGCGGATCCAGCCGGCCGTTGCCACAGGCGCACCGCTCGGAACAAACCCCGAGGCAACAGGAGGTGCCAGAGGGACACTCGGAACTGACATTACAAGCATGTTGCAGACTCTCTCCTGCACCGGGAGGATTCAGATCCCGACAGGCACCAAGACCTATAAAAAAACCTGCCAATAAGATGAATACCCGGACATGGCGGGCCCGGTTCTGTGTTTGAAACATTTTCTCTCCCTTAGTTGTGGTTGCTTTGACAGCCTTCACCCATACAACCAACGCTACGCCATAAAAGCATGGACGTATTCCCGGTCTTGCCTTGCGGCAGGCTTTGGCCATCACAATTAAAGAGGTTCGGATCGCAAATTTGAAAGGAGCCCGCATCGCCAAAATCCACCAACGAACTGTCACTTTCAACCACGGCTAAAATGGCCTCGCCGCGCACAGAAAGTGCTCTTGGAATGGCACTACCAAAGGCGTGCTGCGCCCCCAGATAGGCACCTTGGTTTGAACTCTCGCCGAGCACCGCAAAGCCTTCGTCGCGTAAAGCGTAAACGACGCGCCGAGCCTGCCCTGGAACATCCATAAAATCGATATCGTAAGCCACTTCGTCACCCACACCCGCATCATCCAAAGCTTTGGGCGAATCGACCCAGGTGATGCAGCCCATGCGCGAAACCTTCATGATCAGCGCATCTTTGCCCACCTCTTGTGGCCACAGGGTTTGTACCGCAGAGCAGGATGCATTTGAATGCTCGAAGCTCGTGCCTGAGCTATAGCTCTTGGTGGTATAACCGGCCAGATAGGTCGCCCCATCTTCCATGCCACTGTCGTTAACCATCGCCATGTCCATCAAGGCTTCGTGTCCATCGCCGCCGGCGCGAATACGCCAGCGATGCAGGCCCTTTGAATGGTTGTATTTGGCCAAAAACACATCATAACCTTGGCCTTGCGCCTCTAAGGTTTTTTCGGGCGCGAAGGTGGCGCTGCCCTTAAAGCGACCACTGATGTACACATCGAAAAAGGAATCCGCCGCAATGGCGGTGGTTTCAACCGGTCCATCCTGTGCAATAATGGCTTTAAGCCAAACCGCCTCACCGCTGGCTGTAAATCGACCAAAAAACACCGAGGCATACTCTTCTGCCGCAAGCACGGTCTCTTCCCCCACACGCAGGCTCTGCTCAAAATCTCCTGCCAAGGCAAAACCACTTTCGTCTTTGAACACCGCCAACGCGCGACCACGATCCTCACCATCGCTGCCATAAGCGCGTGACCAAACAACCTCACCTTGAGCATCATATTTAATAACAAACCCATCTTCCCCACCCGCACTCGTAAGGGCTGCGTCGCCACTTGGATGGATGGTGGTCAACGCGGTGTCGCAGCCCTCACAGAATCCTCCTGTAACCAAAACCGAACCGTCTCGAAGCAATGCCATTCCCCGAACCCAATCGTGCCCCGCACTCGAAATCTGCCGCAGCCATAAGGGCTCACCACTGCTGTCCAGTCGTAAAACGAAACCATCATGATTACCGCGGGCCGCTGAATCGTTGGCGGTCAAAAGAACCGCATCGTTATCAATGGTCACCGCCATGCGGGTTTTGAAGGCACCAACAACAACCGCCGAGCCGTCGTCAAAGTAGGCCACATCCCGTGGAAAGACATCGCCCTGCTCTAAAATTGGCGTGGATGTGGTATTCCAATAACGGGCTTCGCAACCATTACTTTCTAAATCCTGATCTCTGTCGGTATAATCGGAAGCACAGACACAGCTTGCCTCTCCAGAAGTGTCATCACAGACCATGTGGAAACCGGCCGGGCCGCAATCAACCGCCTCAGAACCGCAGGCTGGCTTGCATTGCCCATCGCCATCCTTGTCCTGATACCCATCCGCACATTCACCACAAACTTCTCCCCGATAACCCTCATCACAAAGACAAGCGGCCAAACCATTTCCCGCATCAACAGCGCAAGCGCCATACACACAGCTATAGCCGAGATTGTCGCAGGATGGGTGGCAGACGCCATCCCTATTGCTGTCCTGATAGCCCGTATCGCAAATGCAGTAAGGCAATCCATCGTCCTCGGACATGGCGCACTGACCAAGTCCACCACAGGTCATCCCCACGCTCAGGCAGTCTGCCTGACAAACACCATCCCCATTCGCATCCACATATCCAGAAGCACAAAGGCTACAATCCTCGCCTGCATAGCCCTCGGCACAACGACACTCAGGAAAACCGGTGGTTGAATTGAGTTCACAGGCACCCTGTTGTGAACAGGAATTTTCACCACAGGCAGGCCTACAAACCCCATCACCCAATTCCATTTGAAAGCCTGCTGCGCACTCCCCACAAGCGGTGCCAGTATAAGATTCATCGCAAAGACAAGTCGGTGCACCGCTTTGAGGATCAAGCCCGCAGGCACCATATGGCCCACAATCAAGTTCCGCTGCCGCACAGCTCGGCTGGCACAGGCCTAAGCCCAAATCATCCTGCTGGCCTTCCGGACAGAGGGCACAGGTGGCGCCAATATGACCGCCATCACAGGCACATTGCGCCGTTCCATCAGCGTCAGAGCAGGCACCATAAACACATGCAAGCTCCTCTGCCTTTAGAGCGCAACCAGGAGCGCAAACCCCATCACCATCGTTGTCCTGCCAACCCTCCGCGCACACGGTGCAAGCTCCACCACCATGGCCCGTATCACAGACAATACGACATTCGTCGCTACAGGTGCCATTGCTCAGGACTCCCGCACTGCCATCGCACTCCTCCCCCGCATCCAACACCCCATCACCGCAAAAGGCAGGCTGGCAATTGGACCGACAAGCATCGGGCTGCACATCACTGTTGGCTTCTCCATCATCGCAAACTTCCTGGCCCTGAACCTTTCCATCACCGCAGGGTCCAATTTGGTCCTTGGCTTCGCAGGTTCCCGCCGGCCGACACCGACCTTCACCCACACCGCCCGCAATCGAACAACAGATATCTCCAGGCACTGCACATAGGTTATCCAGGGAGCAAACCTGTACGAAGCCACCGGAAGAGGAAGATGAATCTGTCGGAATATGCGCACTGCCATCACTCTCGGCAGGAGGTTGCGGCATGGTCCCACCTGCACCACAGCCACTAAGGAACAAAGCAAAGAGAGCCAGCGCCAACAATCCCATCAGTATCGACAATCTCTGCAAGGAGCGCTCCCGATGAGAAACAAATGGGGAAACCTCGATCCGGGTACCAGACCGATACTCACTCGAAAACTCTGTACGAACAAACTGACCACCCATAAAGAACCTCACTCCTAAGAAAGTTGTGCCTCAAACCATCCGGATGTCTGCTTGAGCAACCACCGTGCCATTCCCTACAAAGCGCCAGGCCAACGGAACAAATGCCTTAATTTTCAATGTGGTTCAGAGAAAGCGCAGAAAAAGACTGAGAAGAATTTCAGGCCAAGCAGAAGATTCCTTTTGCGCCCAATCGGCACAAGTTGAGTCGGTTTTGGAAGCAGGCATTCTCTTACAAACCGCTCAGCCAGAAGAGGGCATGGGGCTCCTGCTCCTCAACCGCTTGAAAGAGGCATAAAAACCCCCACCCGATGCGCAGAAGAGAACCGTCGTGACAAGAACTTCTCTTTATTAACAAACACTTAAGGCCATCCTGGAAACCGGTTTTCTGGCCCATATTTTGCTTCAATGCATACCATGTCCGTTTTGCACAACATACGCCGGCTGAGTATCTTCGCCCTGCTTGTATCCAGCCTGGCCTGCCAAACGAATCCGCGCACCTATCGTGTGCCGGAGGGTGATGAGCAAAGCAATCCCACAAGTGCAGAGACCAATTTTGAAGGCTGTGGTGACGATGGCATTGAGGATTGTTCGGGCCAATGTATGCTGCTTAGCGAGTACGAGGAATGGATCGCTGATGGCTACTGTGACGGCGCGGAATCCTCCCTGGCCAATCTAAACTGTGCGGAGCACAAGTGGGATGGCGGCGACTGCTGTGCATCCACCTGTACGGATGGAGAGTTTGTCTGTGGTACCAACGACTACGCCTGCGTCGAACCGGAAATCTGTGCCATGGAAGAAAGCTGCGCCGGTACTGACCAGGAAGAAGATAATCATTCAGAGGGCTGGGATTCAGAAATCGATCCTCCTGTAACCGCAAATGCGGTGAACCTACGCTTTGGTAATGTGGATATGGTCACCAATGAAGTTGAGATCATTCTTTCCTCCGATATTTCCCTGAGCGCGCTGACCTTCAGCTTAACAAACGTTGCCATCGAGAATTACAGTTTTTCTGAAATCAGCGCTTCCTTCCTGAACTTTACGGACACAGAAAACAGTCTTGCGCTAACTTTAAGCGGCAGCGATGCCCTCCCCGCCAGCACTGACCTCCAGCTTATGGTGGTGCAATTAAGTCCAACAGTGCAAAGCGAGAACATCCACATCTGCTTTACGGAGGTCGGAGCGGCCAGTGCGACGGAAGCATCAATCGACAACCTCAATGCCAGCGATTGTTTAAACCTGACCCTTGGTTGCACCCAACCGGATGCTTGTAATTTTTCCGCTGCAGCCCAGTTTAACGACTATTCATGCACGGATGCAGAACATAATTTCGACTGCGCTGGTCAATGTCTACTCGATAGCGACTGCAATGGTGTCTGCGGGGGACGAGCAAGCCTTGATGAATGCGGTATCTGCGACGCGGACCCCAGCAACGACTGTGTGCAGGATTGTTCGGGAGAATGGGGTGGAGCAAGTATTGTCGATGAATGTGGTGTCTGTGGCGGTGATAACAGCTCTTGTCTCGACTGCGCTGGCGTAGTCAACGGCGATGGGCTGATTGACGAATGTGGCGTATGCAATGGTGACAACTCATCCTGTGAAGATGCCTGTGGGATCACCAATGGGGATGGCACTTCATGTGCGGACCCATGTGGTATCCCTAATGGAAATGGCAGCTCATGCGCCGATGAATGCGGGGTTCCCAATGGCAACAACAGCACGTGTATGGACGCTTGCGGCGTGCCCAATGGAGACAACAGCTGCCTTGATGAGTGCGGCGTGGCCAATGGAGACAACAGCACGTGTATGGACGCTTGCGGCGTGCCCAATGGAGACAACAGTACATGCGCCGATGAATGTGGCGTGCCGAATGGCAACAACAGCACGTGCGCCGATGAATGTGGCGTGCCGAATGGCAACAACAGCACGTGCGCCGATGAATGTGGCGTGCCGAATGGAGACAACAGTACATGCGTCGATGAATGTGGCGTGCCGAATGGCAACAACAGCACGTGTATGGACGCTTGCGGCGTACCCAATGGAGACAACAGCTCATGCGCCGATGAATGCGGCGTACCCAATGGAGACAACAGCTCATGCGACGACACGAATAATGATGCTTGTGCAGATGACGTCAGCGAACAAATTCACGACATCAACGGAGATGGGGCAATCAACGTTTTAGATGTGGTCCTTATTGTCGATACGGTCCTGACGCCTGCGGACTTTGCCTGCGTAGGGGATCTTAATGAGGACGGTGAAATCAATGTTCTGGATGTGATTTTGCTCGTAGGTGCCATTCTTGGCTAAGCCCGTCATTTCACGAATAAAGACTATAACTCATCAGAACAACGACACTTCTTCCTCTAAAGGATCAGAAAAAAACAGCTGGGAGCAAATAAGTTAGCCCGTACACGCTCCTGGATTATAGGTAAAAGTATGGCCTTCACCTGGAAAGAGAACTAGGGTTAACCCATGCAAATACGAAAATTCATCAGATTGGGCTGCATATGTATCCTGGCGTTCCTGAGTTTCGCCTGCAAAGACGCCGCTGACCCAGGGCTAGCGCCCAAACTGGCAGTCTGTGGTGACGCGGTTATCGAAGGGGATGAAGGCTGCGATGACGGCAATGCAACCACCGAAAGTTGTACCTATGGCGAAACCGAATGCATCGTCTGCAACAGCGAATGTAAAAGCATCTACGGTGACACCTCCTACTGTGGCGACAATCTCGTACAAACCGCTTTTAACGAAGCCTGTGACAGCGGCGGCGAAGATACAGCCAATTGCGATGCGGATTGCAGCGCACCCCAATGCGGCGATGGACACCGTAATGTCCTTGCGGGTGAAGCTTGTGATGACGGCAATACGGTCGACGGCGATGGCTGCGACAGCAATTGCACCGTCACTGCCTGTGGTAATGGGGTCATTACGACTGGTGAGGATTGCGACGATGGCAACGTCGAAAATGGGGATACCTGTCCATCGACCTGTTTGCTCGCAACCTGTGGTTCTTTAAATAACGACTGCCTTGCGGACATTCTTATCGCCA
>CAXGWX010000144.1:0-9136 GCA_964013445.1 uncultured Bdellovibrionales bacterium
TTGACCTCTCCCTTGCGAAGAGCTGCTCCACTACTTGCAGTCAGGTCATTAACTTTTTGTTTGAGATCCGCTTCTTTGGATTTCGCGGTTTTATTAACCTTACCCTCTTCTTCATCCTCAGGCACATAGACAACCTGACGACCTCCTAATAAATCTCTCCCCGACATTCTTTTATGCTACAACGCAAAGCGAAAAGTATAAAGAGAAATGTGTTTTTTTCAATCAGTGGTTTAAATTAGGTCTAACACAGGATAGTTTCGATTTGATGCAGCAAATTGCAACACGAGAAGACGTCCGCAGAGCCCTGGGCAATCGCATTGTCTGCGGGATACCCGGGACAGGCTTTGATGCGGAAGCAAAAGAAATTTTGCGTGAGATTCAACCTTTAGGGCTGATTCTCTTTTCCCATAATATAGAATCGCCCGAGCAAGTGTGCGAACTCAACGCCGAAATAAAAGCCTGGCAAAAAGAAAAGCCACTGCTGATTTGTGTCGATCAGGAGGGCGGCAGGGTCGCTCGCATACGTGCCCCTGCAACGGTCTGGCCCAGCGCCGAAAAACTGGGAACCATTGGTGACCCATCGCTGACTCGTAATATCGGCCGAGCTCTTGGCCAAGAGCTTCGTGCCATGAATTTTGACCTCACCTTCGCCCCTGTACTCGACATCAACACCAACCCGGACAACCCGGTCATCGGAGACCGGGCTTTCGCCTCTTCACCGGAGCAGACTGCTGAGCAAGCCATCGCTTTTGCTCAGGGTCTTGCAAGCGCTCAGGTCGCCAGTTGTGGAAAGCATTTTCCTGGCCATGGCGACACCCTTTTGGATAGTCATTTTGACCTGCCCTATGTCGAACACGAGCTTGAACGCCTGCGGGAAGTTGAATGGCGCCCCTTTAAAGAAGCCTGCGCCGCCGGTTTTGAAGCGATGATGTCCGCTCATTTGGTGATCTCTTGTCTGGATCCTCAGCACCCAGCGACCCTTTCTCAACCCGTCATGGATCACCTCCGCACTGAGATTGGCTTTGAAGGGGTAATATTCAGTGACGACTTAGATATGAAAGCTTTGGCGGACAACTATTCTGCAAAAGAGATAGCCCACCTCGGAACACAAGCAGGCATTGACTGCTTCCTGGCCTGCAAGAATGCCTCCTTTCTTTTCGATTTTTTTCGCGAGCTAATCCACATCGTCGAAGAGGAAAAGATAACCCATGTGGACCTCCTTAAAAGCGAGAAAAAACTAACCCGCTTCAGAGACAAACACATTCACCCGGTCCAGTCCTGGTCCACAGCAAAAACCATTGTGGCCTGTTCTGAGCATAAGAATCTCAGCCAAGAAGCTGAAGCACGCTATCAAGCAAACGTCTAGGAAAGACTTAGTGCGGTCGAAATGGAGCAAGAATATCGTAGAGGTCCATTTCCGCGCTTACCCCTAAGGTTTTCTTTGCCAAGGATGTATCCAAGACTGCATGAAAACGTATATGATCCAGCTCCGGGGCCGGAAACGTCGTCATCCGATACTGCCACATTTTACCAAGAATAACCTTAAACAATGAATAGGGCACAGGCATTGTAGGCTTGCCGAGAACTTGAAAAACCCTCGACAAGGGCAACGGCTCGGTGCCAGCCACATTCAAAATCCCCCTTACCCCCGAACGTAAAGAGTCTTCCAGCATGGCAATCAAATCGCTTTCGGCCAGCAATTGAATTATCGGGTCAAATCCCATTAAGCGAGGTATCATTTTCAGGCGCAAATAATTAGATGGTGCATTGCGGACGTGCGGACCAACAATATGCGCCGGTCTTAAAATAACAGTCTCAATATCCGGATGCTTCCAGAAAAAAGTCTGCACCGTGCGGTCAACCGCCACCATGGTACGAATCTCGGGAAACCGCTGTGTTGCCATGAGCGGCGCATCTTCTGTAATATAATGACTGTTTGTTGGCATTGGACCGTATACGTCCCCACTGGAAAGCAGCACTAATTTGCCAACATTGTACTTGCTTATATGCTTTAGAAGAACTTCCGTTCCCATAACATTACGTTCGTAAAGTTTCTTAGGTGAAATCCTAAAGTTATGCACCGTACCTAAGTGCAACACCGCATCGATTTTGTTGCGCCGAAATAAGTCTTCCACAGGACGGTGCCGTATATCGTGATGATGGTGCTCCACTCTTTTAGGCAGCGCGGGACAGCGTCGCGGGTCCACCCCTATGATACGATGCTTTCTGCTAAGGCGACTGGCAACTCTTCGACCGAATCGACCTGATATTCCTGTCATTAGAATATTCATATCTTACCAAAACACATTCTCTCGCTTATCCACGCCCTCATCGAGCATCTTTTGAATCTGACCACGCACTTCTTCAACCTTGTCCAGAACAACTCCATCCTCATCGTCCGCATTTCCCTCGAAGGTCATAGGCTCACCAAAGTAGATCCTATATTTTGTAGGATAGGGTAACATACCGAGGCCGGGAATTAATGGAAAGGTAGGCGTAATAGGCAAAGCAGGCAGCCCGAAAAGTCCACCGACAGATTTTAAGTTCAAGAAACTTGGAGCTTGTTCCTCTGCACCAACAACAGCAACGGGCACAACCGGAGTCTTTGTCTCGAGGGCCAGGCGCATAAAACCCTGCCCAAAACGTTGCAGCTGATAGCGATGCTTCCAAGTCTTATTCAATCCTCGCACCCCTTCTGGAAAGACAAGTATGGCTTCACCATTCTCCAAAAGACGGCGGCAGTTTTCCGGGGTGCCTAAGATTTGTCCACATCGCGTCAAGAAAGTCGACACAAACGGCAAACTCGGCACAAAACGCTCAACCATACTCCGCAAGAAACGGGGTGGATCACGCTCCAGGAATGTTGCCATGCTTATCATCGCCCCATCGAAGGGCAACTGACCAGAATGGTTCGCAACAATAAAACATCGACCGTCGGGTATATTATTCACTCCATAGGTTTCGCAGCGAAAATAATTGTTGTAAAACCAAGCGCCCAGGCCAACAGCGCATTTAAGGGATTCCGGATTAAAGCCAAAAGCATCAACACCATGGGTCAAAAGCTTCGTAGGTATCCGATCAACCCGGCTCTTTAATTCCGTTGAGGCGCTTAGAGACCCCAGCTCTCCAGGTATTTTCCCTACCACTTCAAACCACTTAGCCAATGCGACGATAAAATCCATATAAATCCACAGGTAACGGAGTCTCCGGTCCCTGTCAACTGCCTGAAAAATGCACAAAAATGCGCAAAATGCTGCTTATCAGAACTGATCTTTTCTATGCTCTTGGGAATTGACCTTCGCCCAACTTTTTGGTTTAGCCAATTAGTAGTTGATGCAATTAATCGGATTACTTGAAGAAGGATACTAGGAGAAACAGCAATGGAGTCGAAAAAACTTTATAGCACTGCCCCTGGCTCTTTTGACGAAGACAAAAACGAAACACATCTTGAAGACGAAGATAGTCTCGATGATTTCGATTCCGATGGAAGTACCTTTGGGTTCACCAAGGGTGTTTTCGATGACTTTGTCGATGAAGAAGAGCTGGACTCAAATGACGACGAGGATGATGAGGATGCGGCATACCTCGATCAAAGTAGTTCAGAGGATGAGGAAGAGGAGGACATTGAACAAATGGATGAGCTCCCTCTGGATGCCTTTGATATCGACCCTAGCGATTCAGACGAAGACGACTTTGAACTCTAGTTCAGGTCGGTTCATATCCAAACGAATGTTTTGAACGCGCCCACCCCATATGTAGAGAACTTTGAAAGCGAGCTGCGGTCCTACATTCGCTCCTTCCCTTCCCTGCTCATTGCACTTTCTGGTGGCGTAGACTCGTCCCTTTTGGCGGCTATCGCGGCCGAAGAAAACCCGGACAGAAGCCTTGCGGTTACCGGAGTATCCGCAAGTCTACCAAAGGAAGATCTCAAAGGCATTCAAGAGTTTTGTCACTCATACGGGCTGAGACATCTAACCGTAAAAACCAATGAACTCAGCAAAACAGGTTACCGACAAAACAGCGTGGAACGCTGTTTCTTTTGCAAAGAAGAGCTCTATGAAAAACTGCAGGAGATTGCGGCACAAGAAAACATCGCAACCATTATTGATGGCACCCATGCACAAGATCTCCAGGGGCACCGACCGGGCCATCGAGCTGCTCTCAATGCAGGTGTCCGCTCACCGCTGGTCGATCTGAATGCCACGAAAGAGGACATCCGGATGTTGGCGACTAAAATGCATCTGACGACAGCTAACCGTCCCTCATCACCATGCTTAAGTTCGCGCATTGCCTACGGTGAAGAAGTCAGCGCTAAGAAGCTGCAACGCATCGAAGCTGCGGAAGCTTTCCTTAAGAATCTGGGCTTCGCAAATGTGCGGGTGCGCTACCACGATTCCATTGCACGAATTGAAGTCCCCAACACGGAACTCGCCAAACTTAGCTCTTGTGCGCAGGCTGTTCACGCACACCTGCGTGAACTTGGATTCACCTATGTGACGATGGATCTGGGTGGGTATCGCAGCGGCTCTCTCCTGGAAATTGTTAAAAATTAAAATGAATGAGGACACCCTAAAGCATCTCCTCGAACAAGTCGCCCAAGGTGGGATGAGCGTCGATGAGGTCTCTGCTCGCCTACGCACCCTACCCTATGAAGACCTTGACTTCGCCCGCATCGATCATCATCGCGCATTACGGCAAGGCCAAGCGGAGGTGGTTTACGGTGCGGGAAAAACCGCAGCACAAATCCTCAGCATCTCTCACTCCCTATCTCGCGCTGGGGTGAATGTACTCATCACGCGCACGGACCAAGAAGTTTACGAAGTACTGAGAAATGATTTTCCGAAAGCAGAGTTTATTCCAGAGGCTGGTTGTATTCGTATCACCCATAAAGAAACGACTCCATGTGGACATATAGGCATCGTCAGCGCTGGCACGAGCGACCAGGGCGTCGCCCTCGAAGCCAAGTGCTGCGCAGAGTTTTTTGGAGCAGAGGTGAGCACGGTTTTTGATGCAGGCGTTGCGGGCCTGCAAAGAATCTTAGGTGAAGTTGAAAACCTAAACAGAATGGATGTACTCATTGTCGTTGCCGGTATGGAGGGAGCCTTGCCCTCAGTCATCGGTGGTCTGGTGCCCTGCCCCATCATCGCCGTTCCCACATCTGTGGGTTATGGTTCGAACTTAGGTGGCCTGACTGCCTTGATGGCCATGCTCTCAAGTTGTGCTTCAGGAGTTACGGTTGTTAATATCGACAATGGTTTTGGCGCCGCGATGGCGGCATATCGAATCCTCAGAGCCAGGACCTAAAGTTCTAAGGACACGTCCCGTTAATTTCAATATCATCCGGGCTACTGGCAATGATGACCCATACCGGCCTGGCGGCCAAAACCTGACGTAGATTACCGACAATTTTAACCGTATCACGACTTGCCGCGCTCTTGGCCAGCTGCTCCTGAGCGAAAGTAAAGGGGTCAAAATCCGGCTGCGCGTTGCGCGTCACAATCGCCATTTTCACCGGCTCCCCATCAGTCATTTCGTAACGTCCATAAACATCCGCCACCCATTGGCCATAAAGTATATAGGCCGATTCTTCAGAGCAGCCCAAACTTGTTCCAGGGGTACTGAAAGATTGGTCATTATAGCATAAGCGCTCACAGCAATACTCAGCCGGGTTATTCGGCACATAATTCGTCAACCCACAAGCTTCAACCTGCTCGCTCGTTAGAGGTGACTCGCTAAAGTCGACCTCATTGTCAAAGAGATTACCCTGGCGCTCAATACGGCCGGATTCATTCACATCACAGTTAACAATGTTGGCTGAAGGCGCCAAATTATCCATACAGACAACCGCCCCTTCCAAAGCCTCCAGATCGAGTATTTCTGATCTGTTGCGACCATAGGTTTTTACAGCCGCACGATAAGTATCAGCTGATAAAGTCACCGGCGTAGGTAAGAGTTCAGGACTATATCCTTTCCTATCGACGGTCCATGTTGGTGAAGAGAGCTGTGTCGACCCGGTAAACTCAACAGGTGAGCCACGCAAAGAAGTAACGAGATCACCAACCACCGTATCCGCTGGATAGTTAAAGTTAAATGAATAGAGGTGATTAAACCCGCCAGCTGCAACGTCCGGATGGAGATCGGTGACATAGAAGCCTTCATTGGTTATTCCGGTAACAATAAGCGGTCCCTTGGCACACTGACCAATATTATATTCTTCCTTGGTGCAGCCCGTAATCTCCAGGTAGGTGCCCATAGCCGGAGGGGGAGCATTAACCGTTTTACCATGTGAATAACCGACAAAAGCTGTCTCACCCTCTTCATCCGTGCCTATTCCAAAACGTGGATCACTCGTGATGGCGCAAACATTGGTGGACCTGGGCACCAAAGGCGAGGTTGTGTTATCGATGGTGCGATTAATCTGATCGATACGCGGTGCCTCAAACCACAAAGCCGGGCTCACTCCAGTGGCGTAGGAGTTATCGCTACCGCAATCCTCGACCCAAACTCGAGTCTCACCATAGGCGTGAATCAAAGTAAGGTCGGTCTCCGCAATGCCTGCGTTAAAGTTCAGCAGGATCCCGGCCGGACCAACCCCATTAAAGCGCCCTGGTCGAATATCAACCTGTGCACTGCCTGCAAAGGTGCTCATAAATTCACCATTTTGGTCTATAGCCGTAGCTCGGATGCTCAGGGCGAAAGGAATATCTTCTTCAGGAAAAGTCATGCGACAAGCGGTCGTACCGTAGGGGGCCGCACTGGCACAATCTCCAGAAAAGCCTCCGTCATCCGAGGAAAGAATCTCTACCGTAAAACTTGCTGGGCCTTCCCGCGCTGAAATTTTTTCTTTAAAGCAACCTGCAAAGAAAAAAAGAATAACCCCTAATAAAACAAAACGACGACTCACTCCTGGGCCTCCGTCTCATCCTCATCAGGCAGCATATCCAAATCCACACTGGTTTTACGCTTGATGCGCCCATCTTCCGCACTCACCACACAAGGCACATCCGCATATGCCCCCTGGGTATTTTCTGCTCCGGGAATTCGCCCGACCCGTCCGACCTGGGCACAGATATCCAGTGAAAACTCGTCACTCATATCGCACCACTTGGCAACATTTTCTTCGTAGTCACCACACTGTGGTTTGGTCTGCAAGTAATCGATAAGGGCATCACGCATGGAGACCCCGGTGTCCTGCTTGGTCGTATTGCGTTTAAGCACTTTGAAGCCGGAACCACCATTGGCGATATAATTGTTGGTTGCGATTTTATAGGTTGCGCTCGGGTTTAAAGGTTGGCCATTGACCAAAATTGACTCGGCTGCATCAACCGTGCTCGTCGGGTCATTAAAGTTCGCCAAGACCTGCCCACAATTCATCGTAAAGGTAACACCTGCGACCTGCGCCTGTGCTTGACAACCGCGGGAGGCAGAGCGCTCGGTCATATAATTCATCAAGTCCTGCATCTCATAACCTGATAAATACATAATCGTGATGGTGTTTTCGAAAGGAAAGACGTTAAACATATCTTCCAGGGTAATGGGCCCGGCGTAAAAATTATCACGAATCCCCAGAGTATTTGTCACACCAACTTCAGCATCTACCCGACGCCTGGAACGCATGGACTCGACCACCAGATTCCCTAAACCGCTGTCCCCATTACCAGTAGCAGAACGGCGCAAAATCGTCTTTGGCGCATAAGCTATAACTTTACGTAAATCCAAATGCTGATTAAGTGATAAGAGATAGGGCTCAAGCATTTCAGAAACGCCCCTGTCCTCATAAGAGCTTAAGCGGTCATCAACAGGAAATACTTGATACTTGTGGCTTGCTATTTTCTTACCACCGAATTCCGTATCGTCCTGCACCACCAAATCGAGGCGGCCAACAAATTTTGCGAAAGCTCCAGAGTGAACCAGCGGGACCTCCCGTCCATCTCGATCTTTAACAAGTTTTGGTGGGTTTAAAACAACGTGCAAATGACCACCAATAATCGCATCGATTCCTCGCACACCAGGAACCCAAGCCATCACACGACCATCGCCGAGGTCTTCTAAAACGTCCCAGTTGTCAGGTACCCTGTCGCTCCATACCGCCTTCTCGTAACCCGTAATTAATTCCTGATCTTCCGTTAAACCTAAGTGGGTCAGGACAAAAATCAAATCCACAGATGAATGCAATAACTGCACATAGGAGCGTACGGTTTCATTCTGCTCAAGAGGCGTAATCGATAGGGAGTTCCCCCCTTCACCAATAGAACTCAAGCTGCCCAGATTGGCCATACCAATAACCGCCACTTTAACACCCTCAAGGTTGTAAAGCGCGTAAGGCTGGGACATTCGGCCTAAGTCATGGTTGCGTGGGTCCGTGTAGTCCGGATAATCGTAATTCGCACCTAAGACGTCAAAGGTTGCCCATTTATCCAACTGCTCGGTGAAGTTGTTCACCCCCGCATCAAATTCATGATTACCTATAACAGCCGCATCCAAACCTATCATGGAAAGAAAGCGTAATTCAGGCGCACCAAAATTTTCATTAAAAATTGGCGCTCCTTGAAAACAATCCCCCGAATCCAAATGGATGACTCGCCGGGACCGCTCCCGCTCGCGCCGTAGGACATAACCAAGACGAGCAACTCCACCAAAAGGAGCATTTGCTTCATTCAAACCAAGATTTTGGTCACCCCGGGTGGGCGCCAACTCAAAAGGAAAGAGGCGGGAATGAATATCCGATGTGTGTAAAACCGTTAAACGTAAATCCGCACCCTCGGAAAGGGTTTTTGCGCCTTCCCAAAGGCAGCCTGAGAGCATCAGACTCAAACCGATCAGGAGTCCACAGCCAAGGTATGATTTCTTGCTCTTCATGCGCAGAGATGCATACATCAAAGGACACCAAAAGGCCAAGCGCTTTAGGGAAATAAGGCCCTAAAATCTTAGAATTATTTTTGTTTTTTGAGCCTGGAGAGCGGATCCACCGGACGGACACCATGGCGAAGTTCAAAGTGGAGCGGTGTATTATTCCGGGAGGCTTTGCCGACGGTCGCCAGCACCTGCCCAGCCCCCAGGGAGCGCCCCCTCTTTAGATGAGATAAGGAATTGTGCCCATAAATGCTAAACATGCCATTTCCGTGCTGAACAATGA
>CAXGWX010000145.1:0-9132 GCA_964013445.1 uncultured Bdellovibrionales bacterium
ATATGAAGCCGATGACTTAATCGCCTCTTTGACAAAAATGTGCCGCAAAGCAGAGCATCATGTCAAAATCCTCACTGGCGACAAAGATCTCACCCAGCTCGTCAGTAACGGCACCACGCTCTATGACCCTGCCCGTCGTAGAAGCTTTACGCCAAACAAGGTTCACGAACGATTTGGCGTACACCCAGCCCAAATGCGCGATTGGCTCGCCCTTTGCGGCGACGCCAGTGATAATATTCCAGGCGTTCCGGGAGTCGGTCCGAAAACGGCAACGGGCTTGCTCAACGGCCTGGAAACACTCGATGGAATATACGACAACCTGGAAGCGGTAGCGGAACTACCCATTCGTGGCGCAAAGAAACTTGGAGCAAAATTAGAAACCCATCGCGAAGTTGCTTATCTGGCGCAGGAACTCGTTACCCTCAAAGATGATGTGAAGCTTGACGTCCGAATTGAAGATCTTGAATACAGGGGTGCGGACAAGAATGCCTGCGAAACGCTCTTTGAAGAATTAGGTTTTGAAGATTCTTTTGACCTTATTCCGCGCTTCTCCATCTAAAACCTTTTGAGCGATGCCGCAGCTTGAGGCGACACCACTCAAAAGAACAACAAAACTTTAGAGCCAGGGATTTGTTGGCTGGTTACTGGCTGGAGAGCTAAAGCTTTGTCCATAGAAGTCGCCTTGAGGTGCGCCTTCATCTATCAATTTTAAAAGTTTGGGCCAAAATTCCGCTTCATCATTGATTCCGGAATCATTAAGTCGATCTTTAGCCGCGTCAAAGCGCTCCAGCGCAGCAGCCAAATGCGATGCAGCAGCACCTTGACTGCTTTGATATAGACTTGCTGACTCGTGCAATGCTTCGGTCAGCAACGCCAAGGCCACGGTCTTATCAATACCGTCTTGTGGCATATAGACACCACAAGCATCGACACTTTCATCGTTATAGCGCAAATCTATGGTCTTGCTGACCTGCGAACCATCTGGTTTGGTATAACTTAAATTCAAATCCACATGGGCGTCGCTTAGACTTGCCCCATCAAGGGCTTTCAGCTCAAGAAGCAGAGCTCCCCGATTCTTGCTTAAGAACACCGTTGCCACTTCAAGAGATGGATCTTCTCCATGTTCAGTGCCGGGAAAACCATAGGCCGCTTTCACTTCTAAATCGGAGCAAGACTCCGCACTAAATTGTAGTTCATAGGCAATAGGCGATACAAACCATGGCCAATGATCTGCAACGAATTCATCGACCGCAGATCTTGTCATCAAGGAAAACGCATTACCGCCGCGCAGATGTGACATTTTGTTTAAGAATCCCTGTTGTAAACCGAGTCCCAGACCTAAGACTGTTAAAGACACACCATCATCAGCACCATCTGCCGCAATTTGCTCAAAATCAGAGGGCTCTGTGAGTCCTACATTTGGCTGCATATCGCTGAACAAAATCACACGAACCTCGTCGTAGACATCAACCGCCTGCTCGGCCAAAGCATAGCCCTGCCGCAAACCATCCTCTAATTTGGTTACCCCATCTGGACTTAGACCGTTGATCGCTGCAGCAATTGTTGGTGCCCCTCCAGGCGTTGGCTCAAGAACCGTATTCACCTCGGAACCGAAGGTCACAATCGCAATCCGGTCCTCGCTATCGAGCTGATTGCTGAGTTGCAAAAGAAGTTCCCGGGAAATTTCACCGGGTGAATTGTCGTTTTGATAGCCCCACCCCATCGAGCCAGAAACATCCACCACGGCGACAATTGCAATGGGCTCACGCTCAAAATTCTCCGGGTCGATGGTTGAAGATAGCCCGACCTGCACCCAAATCGAATCTTCCTCGGCCGCATCCGGCGCCACACCTAAGGCCCCACGCACACAAAGTACATCATCACAGGGCTCACCACTTAAAGGCAAATCATGTTCAGAAAACATCCCCTCAACCACAAAAGCTTCGGCTGGCGGCACATGGCCATGATTAACGAATTCGCGCGCAGTGGTCAGGGACTGAACCCCACCCGGGGTTGCTCCAAATTCCCCACCCGGCATGCTGTGCCCCGAAGACGATAAGCCTTCCATACTATGACATCCTGAAATAATGAGGGCGAAAAAAAATAGACCAATCCAACGTAAAGCAATCGGCATGCTTAGACTCCTTTTGACTCAAAGTTACAGGGCGCGGCAAAAGATGACTTTGCAGGAAAAATGCCAACAATGAAAAAAAAAGAGAGTCCTTTGTTTTTGGTGAGTTAAGTCACTGCATTATTTTTTGCCTTAGTGTTTGCAAAAAGAAATGCGACATTTATGTCAGAAATCCTCTGCTTTAGAGGTCTGTCTTAATCCAAGTCTGCCCAGACAAGACCAAAATCCAGTGCGGGCAAATTATCACCCATCTCACCCTCCGCGTTTCCGCAACGGTGATAAAACATATCACCCTCTAGCCCACAAAGGTTTGCCAGGTCACCAAAGCCGAGCTGGCCATTATCACCAAACCCCCAACACTTGACCGTACCGTTATCAAGTATGGCACAAGCATGGTCATAGGCAATATCAACGGAAACAGCATAACGATCCGTTCCTAAATTAATTGCTGACATCGTTTCGACTTCATTTTCGTTGTCGCCAAAATTCTCCGCACTTTCTTGACCAAGCTGCCCCCAATAATTGTCCCCCCAACACTTGAGACTATTATCGTGCAAAATCACACAATTATTCGGACCATTGGAAACAAGAGAAACGACATTCTGACCGAAGTCGAGGGCAGGCAAAGCTTCCCCCATCTCATCGGCTCCATCACCTAAGTCATCCATGTTCCCATACCCAAGACGCCCGAAGCCTCCTTCACCCCAGCACTTCACTTGGCCAGAAGCCAAGAGCACACAATTATGGTCATATCCAGAACTCAGAGAAAGAACATCCTCTCTGCCTAAAGCAACAAGCTGCGGCGTATAAACATGATTCGTATGACCTTGTCCTAACTGACCCGATGTATTTTTCCCCCAGCACCATACGCTTTTATCACTTAGTAAGGCACAAGTATGGTTATCGCCTGCGCTTAGGGCTTCAACAGCGGGTCCACCGAAATCGAGAAAGGGTAACATATCACCCATTTCGTTCCCCTCATCGCCAATGTCTTCAACAGCCTCCCCATAACCTAACTGCCCATAAGTGTTGGAACCCCAGCATTTAACCTGCCCGTTGTTCAGAAGTGCACAGGAGTGATTGCCCCCCACAACAACGTCCACTGGAGTCAAACCACTGCCCAAATCCACAAATGGAAGATTATCTCCCATGCTTCCTTCTGCACGACCTCGTTGC
Source organism: uncultured Bdellovibrionales bacterium (assembly GCA_964013445.1). GTDB lineage: Bacteria > Myxococcota > XYA12-FULL-58-9 > XYA12-FULL-58-9 > JASMKV01 > JASMKV01. The sequence goes on from CAXGWX010000145.1 coordinate 3,308, forward strand.
GTTGCATCGCCCAAACCCAGTTGTCCGTTGTTATTATTGCCCCAACATTTCAGGCCGGATGAAACAATCGCACATAGGTGTGTTGCTCCAGCAGCGATGTATTCAACATACTCATCTCCCCCAAAATCGATAGCTGAGAGCTGACTTAAAGTAGATTCGCCAAGTGGTGCATCACCTTCAATCCCTACATTGACAAGACTCCTTGCCTGACCACCTTGCCCCGAACTGTTGATGCCCCAGCATTTGCTCTGCCCATTTTGAAAAATCGAGCAGCTAAAATAATCATTCACAATCACATCCACAGGCTCGTAGTTAAAGGCACCAACCGTAACCAACACATCCACGCTTCTGATTTGCTGATAATTATCCATCACCCGCAAAACAAAAAGGAGTTCGGTTTCTTCAGCAACAGGCGGGGCAACAAAAGATGGAGCCAAGGTGTCGGCATTATTAACCGTGACACTTGGACCGTCAGTCTGAATCCACTCAATGCTTTCAATCCAGCCATCAACATCCTCAGCATAAGCATGTAGTTCTACGGCCTCGCCCCACATCACATTCAGATGTGTTTCCGTATCGACCTGCGGCAAAGAATTACACTGACCAAAGCTATAATCGAGTTCGTCCTCATCAAGTTCGCCGTTGCCATTATCATCCATGCCGTAAAGAATTCGCAACCATCCACCAGGGCATTGGTCATCTGACTCCAGAACTTCGATTTCTGAGAGCTGGACCACACCAAGAAGTTCCGGCGAACAGATATATTCGAAATGCTCAACCTCATCCCCGTCCAGTTGGCCGTTTTCATTCGTATCCAGCCCCACTTCAACCCGATGTCCTCCGAATAAGCAGTTTGCGCCAGCCAATTCTTCAACAATATTCATAAGGCTCGCTAGCCCGTCCTGTCCATCGACACCATTGAGACCATCGAGGCCATCGAGGCCATGACAAAGGTAGGATTGAACTTTTGATTCGCCACCATCGAGCACACCATTGTTGTTCGTATCCAAGCCAGTGGATATGGCGAATCCTCCGGCCAAGCAATTTGTACCTGCTGCCTCCTCTTCGATATGGATTAGGGCATACAGACCATCACTTCCATCCACACCATCTAGACCGTCACTCCCATCAGCACCATCAGAACCATTGAGTCCATGGCAGATAAAACGAACTTCAAGAAACTCTATATGGTCAAGAATCGTATTGCTGTTTGTATCCAGGCCAACATCAAGACGCTGACCGCCCGCTGGACACTCTTCACCGGCCAACGCTTCACTCATCATCAGCAAAGAATTGAATCCATCCGCACCGGCAGCACCTGTTTCACCATGAGCACCTGTCAAGCCTGCTGCACCATTACAAAGATAGACGCTTTGTGAGATTTCTTCATCATCCAGAACGCCATTTAAATTCGTGTCCAGACCGCTCCTCACCGACTGACCACCAAAAGCGCAATAGGCGCCAGGCTCTTCTGCTTGAATATCCAGCAGCGCAAAGAGTCCATCGGAGCCATCCATACCATTGGAACCATCAACTCCATCTTCACCATCAACACCATTCGCACCATCCACACCATCTTCACCCGGCGCACCGTTACAAACATAAGATGTGTCACGTATTTCAAAAAAGCTCAAAACACTGTCGCCATCAAAATCCAAACCACTCTCAATGCGTTGACCGCCATAGAGACAATAAATGCCTGACTCTTCGGGGTAAACCATCACAAGCGCGCTTAAGCCATCGACGCCGTCGATCCCATCAATACCGTCTTCACCATCTAAGCCATCCTCACCCGGCGCATTTTGACAAATGGTCGCGTTTTCATCGATCTCATTTTCCTCTAATGCCCCGTTGTTGTTCGTATCAACACCTGAGAAAATCTTTTGACCACCATGAGGACACTCCTCGCCCGGTTCAATTTCCTGTATTTCTAAAAGCGCGTTGAGCCCATCTTCACCATCTAAACCATCCGCACCATCCGCACCATTGCAGTAATATACTGTTGTGGCGATTTCATCCGTATCCAAAGTACCATTGCTGTCTTCATCCTCACCCATGTCCACCCGATAGCCGCCAAAGGCACAGTTGTTCCCTTCCGGCTCAGGAGAAGCCGCAACCGCATTGTGCGCACTGTGCTCGACAAAATCATCCGCATTCACCGGAATTTCGGTGCCATCATCACAAGTAATGCTGTAAACATCATTCGCATCACTTAAAGCACAAGCTGCCGGTTCTGCCTGTGAGTCATGGGATTGGCCCACACCGGATTTACAATCAAAAGTAACCGCAATGATTTCATCACCATGCAAATAGCCATCGTAATTAAAATCTTTGCCCGAAATGATTCGCTCTCCACCCAGGGCACAGTTTTGCCCCGGCGCTTCCGGCAAAATATCTTTGAGCTCAGGAAAACGTTCGGACGCACCAATGCACCCACCTAATGCCTGCAAAACAAACAAAAGAAAAAATAGTGTTTTTAAATTCTGCACGAAACTCATGCATCCCCCATGTTGGTTGTTGTGTTTTTTTTAGTAAGGCCACCACATGTGTCCTAAATCGCTGATCGGATTGTCATTGCCGGCAAAATCGAAGCCCGTATCGAGTCCAAGACCCAAGCGAACCACAGACCAATTTTGCAAGCTCCAAGCGGTAAGGGTGCCATCGCTCAGCAAAACCTGCATCGCTATCGTTCCCATATCGACTTTGATGGCGACACGCCCTTCGCCAAAATCGAGGAGAGGCAAATCGTCACCCAAATAGGCACCGGGCGCCTCTGAATCAGGGCCTCCACCAACAATGTCGAGTGTAATATCAGGTCCCAGCTGCCCGTAATTATTCAAACCCCAGCAGCGCAATTCATCCGTATCCAAAATGACACAGGTATTGTAAACGCCCGCAAAGATCGCCTTCGCTGTGCGCCCAAAACCTAAGTTCACTTCCGGCAGATTGTCACCCAAATGGGTAGGCTGATAACCTAATCGGTTATCAGCAATGCCAAGCCCTAATTGGCCATAATTGTTTACGCCCCAGCATTTGACTTGATGGTTATCCAGCAAAGCACAACTGTGCGCTTGACCAAGAGCAATCGCCAATGCACTTCGACCGGTTCCCAGGTCCACCTCCGGCAAATTATCACCTAAAACATTATCCGAATCGCCCATGGTGGTTGACGTTCCTATGCCCAGTTGACCGTAATAGTTTCTCCCCCAACATTTGATTTGCTGATTATCTAAAAGGGCACAATGGTGATATTCGCCTGAATCAAGATCCGTCGCATAACGATTTGTACCAAAATCCACCGGGATAAGGTCTTGCGCCATTTCACCCGGCTGGTCTCCCATATGCTCACCGTTTGTACCTCGACCTAACATACCCAAAAAATCTCGTCCCCAACAACGAACCTCATTGTCATCTTGCAAGGCACAGGTGCTATGGTCGCCAGCACTGATCTTTAAGGTCTGAATAAGTGGGTTACCAAAATCAATCCAATCCACATCAGCGGAAACAATATCAACCGTGGTCCCCTGCCCTGTTTTCCCATAATCGCTATCTCCCCAACACTTCACGCCACCATTGGAAAAGATGGCACAGTTATGCTTCTCACCCACAGCCAAAGATGTGACCGCCAGAGCTTCACCAAAATCAAGCATCGCCAACGCATCGCCCATTTCAGAGGGATCATCACCGATTTTGATGGTGCCATTTGTCCAGCCCAGCCCCAAAGCCCCTTGTTCATTTTCTCCAAAACATTTGACCTGCCCATTCTCCAGCAGTGCACAGCTATGCCGTGAACCGCGACCAAAATCGATGACCCGTGCATCGCTGGGGCCGAGGTGTACCGCAAAAGGCGCACAGCCTTCGCTACCTAGAGTATCCTGTGCACAAACCTCGAACTCTAATGAAATTTCTTCCCCTACCGGCGGTGCCAGAAAGGTGGCACTCGTTCTTTGCGCAATCAGCAATTCCGCACTTGGACCACTGAGCTGATTCCAAAAATAGGTGAGTGGGTTGCCCTCAACCTCATTCGCAAATGCATATACTGTAAATTCTTCAGTCGTGGTCGCCGCATAGTCCACCGCAACAGAAACCACAGGAAGGGGGTTACAAACCTGATAAACATAATCCCATTCTGTTTCTTCAAGTTCTCCGCTGGCGTCCGCATCAATGCCTGAGAAAAATCGGACCCAATCCCCATCACAGCCCTCTCCTGCACCTAGGTTTTGCCAATGCATCTGAGGTGAGATTTGCGTAAGATCTGTATCACAGAGAAAAGTGGTCTGAGTAACCTCTTGCTCATTCAATGTCTGGCTACCATCCAAATCGAGACCCGTTTGAACAACCTGACCGCCGGCTGCACAGTTGTCACCCGGCTCTTCTGCAGTGACAATAAAGAGAGTCTGCGGTGCATTTGCGCCGTTTGCACCATCGACGCCGTTTGCACCATCAATGCCAGCGCAAACAACAAGAGAGTTTTCAATTTCCTCAACATCAAGCCTGCCGCTTTCATTTTTGTCAAAGCCAATCAGGGCTATTTGGCCGCCGGACAAACAGGTTTGGTTCGGTGCAAGCATCTCAAGCCGAAGCAAGAGCTGCCAACCGTTTTGGCCGGCCTCACCGCCGGAGCCATGATGACCGTTCGCCCCATCCGCACCGTCCGCACCATCACAAATCTCTGCACTTTCTCCAACTTCACTTTCAGAAAGAATCCCATCAGCATTGAGATCACTCCCCAGCATCACCAATACACCGCCTGCTGGACAGCCTTCGCTGCTCTCTATAGGTAAAACTTCCAGAAGCGGTAAAAAGGCATTTTGCCCATCAGCGCCCGCCTCACCAACTGCACCCTCTTGACCTGGCGCGCCATAACAAATTGAAAACTCGTTCATCACTTCGTTGGAGGAGAGAGCACCGTCATTATCCAGGTCAAGACCGGAACGAATCACTTCTCCCGCATAAGCACACTCAGCAAGAGCATCCGCACTCTCAATTGCGACTAAAATCTGCATGCCATTTGCACCATCCACACCGTCCAAACCGTTCGCCCCATCCGCACCGTCCGCGCCATCCGAACCATCGGTCCCATTCTCCCCTGGAGTGCCGTTACAAAAATAGTAGGTCGTCTGAATCTCATCGGCATCGAGGATATTGTTGATGTTATCATCATAACCAAGCAGCAACCGCTGACCGCCCCCACTGCAATTTTCCCCCGCTGGCTCAAAACCAAGCTTGGTTAAAAGCACACGACCATCTTCCCCAATATAGCCGTCCAAACCATCCAAACCGTCCAAACCGTCATTTCCGGGATCGCCGTTACATAGGTATGATGTCCCTTGGATTTCAAAATCGCTCAACAAACCATCATCGTTTGCGTCAAAACCTAAATCGATTCGTTGCCCTCCACCGGCACAGTTCTCACCAATCGGTTCTGAGGTTGTACTAATGGTGGTTGTTTTTCCGTTTGCTCCATCCGCGCCATCACTGCCATCCACACCATGACAAAAGTAAAAATTGTGTACCACTTCACTTGTTTGCAGGACCGTGTCCTGATTGACATCGTTGCCAAGCGCAATATCGTAACCACCGGCAATACAGTTTTCACCCTCTGCCTCGAGACTGATGGCGATCAGCGGCACAGAGCCTAAGGTCGCAAAGGGCTCCATATCCAAAACAAACTTTTGCCCATCCGAACATTCAACAACATAGTAGCCATCGGTGTTTAAGCTTGCGACGCAGATAGGTTCTTGTGGCCATACAACATCAAGTGTCTCGTGTTCGGCCAAACAAAAGAAATCCCGTCGTTCCACCTCATGAGTATCCAGGCGATG
>CAXGWX010000146.1:0-9008 GCA_964013445.1 uncultured Bdellovibrionales bacterium
AAAAAGGCCTTATCTAAATCCTTCTGAGATAAGAGCCTGCCAAAAGCATCAACAAAAGAAGACTCGAGCTTCAACTCTTTATCTTGCTGGTAATCGCCAACAAGCTTCAGAATTGTTTTCAAACAGAGTTTCTGACTCGCATCCCAACGGTTAAACAAATCTGAATCATAAGCCAAAAGATGCTGCAGCTCTTTGTCTGTATATTCGAAATTCATATTCACTGGAGAAGAAAAGCCTCGCAGAAAAGATGGGGTTGGTTGTGCCTTAACACCGCTAAACACAAATTCCTTTGTGGGCTCTTCAACCATCAAAGTGCGCGACCCCTCCCATGACTGAGTCTCCCCTTTAAGCTGGAGCGGTAAATCATCACCTTTTTCATCCAAGAGGCCTAAGACCACCGGAATAGGGAAAGGTCTCTTTTCAGGCTGCTCCGGCGTAGGGGCGCATTCTTGCTGAAAAGCCAGGGTGTACTCTTCCGCATTCGCATCGTAATTCCCCTGAGCTTTTAGCGTTGGTGTCCCGGCCTGTTGATACCAGCGCTCGAAAAGTGAAAGGTCAACTCCGCTGGCTTCTATAAGCGTGTTGCGGAAATCGTCTGTCGTCACCGCCTGGCCATCGTAACGTTCAAAGTAAGTATCCGTCCCCTTAAAGAACTTCTCTTCCCCCAAAACACGATGCATCATGCGGATTACTTCAGCCCCTTTGTTATAAACGGTCGAAGTATAAAAGTTATCGATCTCCACAAAGGACTCAGGGCGAACCGCATGTGCCATCGGCCCCGCATCTTCGGGAAACTGGTGGTTACGCAGCACGCGCACATCTTCAATCCGCTGCACTACCGGCGAATATTGATCCGCGGAATAGCTCTGGTCGCGAAAAATGGTGAAGCCCTCTTTAAGACTTAACTGAAACCAATCCCGAAGGGTTACTCGATTACCGCTCCAGTTGTGAAAATACTCATGGGCGACAACCCCTTCGATATAGCGGTAATCATTATCCGTCGCTGTCTTAGGATCCGCCAGCACCAGCTGGGAATTAAAGATATTGAGGCCCTTGTTTTCCATAGCCCCCGCATTAAAGTCATCGACGGCGACAATCATATAGCGGTCTAAATCATATTCGCAGCGATAGACTTCCTCATCCCAGCGCATGGCACGCATCAGCGACTCCAAAGCATGCCCACATTTATCCTCATTCCCCGGCTCCGCATATACCTGACAAAGCACCTTGCGCCCCGAACTTGTGGTGAAAGTATCCTCGATATGCTTGAGATTTCCCGCCACTAAAGCGTAAAGGTAGCAGGGCTTTTTATGGGGATCTTCCCAAACAGAATAGTGACGCCCATACTCTAACTCACCTTGTTCCACACAATTGCCGTTAGAAAGCAGTACTGGATACTTTTCTTTGTCTGCTCGTAAGGTTGTCTTATAGGTCGCCAGCACATCGGGTCGGTCAAGAAAGTAGGTTATTCGGCGAAAGCCTTGTGCTTCGTTTTGTGTGCAAAAGAGGCCACGTGACTTATAAAGTCCTTCCAGCGCCTTGTTGTTCTGCGGTTCAATCCGCGTTCGAATTTCCAACGTAAAACGCTCCGCATTAGGCTCAAAGGTCAAAACTTCATCAGCAATGTTGTAATCCTCCGACCCAACCTCTGCCCCATCCATCTTGAATCCGGTCAACTCGAGATTTCGCCCATTCAAAGTCAATGGCGGCAAGGTCGTGGACGCTTCCGGATTGAGATAATAAACTGTTGTCGTGACCACATCCGTGTGGGTCTCGTGCAAGTCGAAGTCGAGTTCAACAGTTTCAATCAGATAATCGGAAACCCGATAATCCTTTAAATAGATGGTTTGTCCTTGTTCCTGGCTCATCGCGTCTCATACCCTTGTAACATTTTTTCGCTTCTTTAGCTGCCCCATAGTGCTGAATCCAGCCCTAAAGCCCCTCGACTCTACAGCGCAAAAGTGCTAGGAAATCAAGGCCTAAGATACGGAGATATCATGAATGCCCTCTTAAATGCCCTGCCGAGCCCCATGCGTGAAACCCTGTTTTTGCGTTTCTGGAGCTTCTTCAAGGTTCGTACCCTCAATTTTGTCCAACCAAGCATCGAAGATCTTAATGACGAAGAAATCACCGTCAGTGTCCCTTTAAATTGGCGCACCCGTAACCATCTCAATTGTATGTATTTCGGTGTCCTTGCTGCCGGTGCCGATTGTGCTGGAGGCTTTTTAGCCCTGCACATTTTGCGCAAGCACAACACCAAAGCATCGATCATCTTCAAAGATTTCAAAGCCAATTTCTTAAAACGGGCTGAAGGCAAAACTTACTTCAAATGCCAGGATGGACAAAAAATCCTGGATGGAATTGCTGCCATGGAAGAAAATGGTGAGCGCTTGAATATGCCAGTGGAAATTGTTGCAACAGTCCCGGATAAAACCGGAGATGAGCCGGTAGCGACCTTCACCCTCACCCTTTCTATGAAGCCGTCAAAAAACTTTGGTACATAACGAGGTCGGGCACAAGAGATGAGCGCCAAGGTAAAACTTCTTTTTACTCTTCTTTACCCCATGCTCTTATGTCATTGCGTGGCGGTCAACCGTACGCCCCCCTTAAGTACAAATGCAGCCCAGGACGACCTCCTCTATGGCGGTACTGCTTTTACCAGCGGCCGCTTTCAGCGCCCACACGAAGTCATGGGTATCATTCAAATGAACCAAGAGGGCTATCGCACCTATCTCTTTGGTGAGGCAAACAAACGAGGTGTGGACCCGACAGAAATTCTCCGAAAAATTGGTTTCTACGTGCGCAGCCAAGGGGCCGATGGCGTCCAAAATTTTTCCCTGATCATGGCAAATCCAGAAAGTGAAGAAGTCCAAACCGCCAAGAAGGTAGGTGCTGCCATGGAAGTGGCTGCCGCCATCGCCGAGGGAGACCCGTTGACCGCCGCATTAAAGACAAGCGAGGGAGACAGAACACTTTATTTCATTAAGGGCGAGCTGGTGCGATGGCTACCTGACACCCCCACCCTCGACAGTGACCTGGAAACAGAGTTTGAAATTATAGAAGAAACAGCCGAAGAAAGTGAGCACACCGTACAATGAAAAAACTATTCTGCTTGGGCCTTTTATTGACAAGTCTTGCCGGTTGCACCGTTAAGAATACCTATATGTACCCACAACACGTTCGGGACAAATACCTCATTACCAGTGGCGATATCGATCAGCCTTATGAATCCCTTGGCCTGATCCAGGTCACCAAAGTTGGCGCCACCTTATTTGGTTTTATCGATGTTCTTGATGCGAATTTACAAGGCATGTTTGGCGAGGCCCTGCTCATCGAACTTGAAAAAGCTGGCGCCGACGGCATCATCAACTTACATTTTCACGAAACTCAACATACCACCGCCACTCGCATCGCCTTCCTCTTTTTACCCTTTATTCCCCTGCCCAACAGTGTGGAAGTGACCGGGGAATTAATCAAATTTAAGCCCGAAGGGTCCTAGACTATCGACTCTTAAGGAGCACACATCACACGCCTTGTAATTCAGCAGCCGACTCCTGCACCGCCCCAAAACGTTCTCTGAGCTTTTCTAAGGTCAGATAAAAAGCGGGCACAATAAAGAGCGTAATCAGCGTCGCAAACATAATCCCAAAACCTAAACTAATCGCCATTGGAATAAGGAAGCGAGCCTGCACCGAAGGCTCAAAAATCATCGGCAGCAAACCAAAAAAGGTCGTTAGCGAGGTCAACATAATCGCCCGGAATCGCCGTTGTGCCCCGGCAACCGCAGCCTCCACCGCTGACATCCCACCTTCTCTGAATCGATTGATGGCGACAATCAACACCAAAGAGTCGTTCACCACCACTCCCGACAGCGCCACAAAGCCCATCATTGAAATAAAGCTTAAACCATAGCCCATGACGATATGGCCAAAAACCATGCCGACAAAACCAAAAGGGATAGCCAACATAATCAGGAAAGGCTGGGTATAAGAACGAAAGGCCACCGCCAAAAGCGCAAACATTGCAATCAGGGCAACCGTATAATTCTTCGCAATGGCGCCCATACTTGTTTGCTGGCGACGCTGTTCACCACCTAAAGATACACTTAAACCCGGATTGTCACTTTTGAGCTGCCCTATAAAATCCGCCCGAACGGAGCGCACCACTTTATTGCTGTCGACCTTTTTTGCGTCCACATCGGCGGTCACATGAATAACCCGCCTGCCATCTTGTCTTTGGATATTTGTATAGGAGCGCCCGCGACTCACCTCCGCTGCTTCCATGAGCGGAATCTCGCCTTTGACCGTATTGAGCATCAATTCTTCTAAATGATATTCGCTTTCACGTTGATGTCTGGGCAAGCGCACATAGGTGCGAATTTCTTCCCGCCCTCGCAATTGTCTCTCCGCTTCAATGCCAAAAAAGGCCGAGCGGATTTGTCTGGCCAATTGCATCTCGTTTAACCCCGCCTCGATGGCTTGGGGCTTGAGTTTGAATGAAAGTTGCTCTTTGCCCGCAGCGAAACCATCGTCAATATCCTGAACCCCATCGTAAGTTCCTAAATGCTCACCAAGCTGTTGTGCTGCTCGCTCTAAAAGCGCATTGTCCCGATGGCTTAAAACAAAATCAATCGCCTCCCCGCTACCTGCTCCAATCGCAAAACGAAAATTCAAATTCTCGGCGCCAGCGACTTCCCCTACTTCCTCGCGCCAACGGGTGGCAAACTCCCGGGCACTAAAATCCCGTTTATCTGATGCCACCAGGTAGACACCAACCTGCGCTAAGTGAGAGCCGGCACTGTCCCGTCGGCCGCGCGGGCCGCCACCGGGTCGCGCATTCCCCTTTGAACCTGACTCGGAAAAAATCCCCAGAGTGACATCCTCTTTCTTACCGAACTCACCGAGGGCGGTATCCAGAGCAAGATTGAGTCGCTTCTCCAAACGTCTGGTTTCTTCAATAGGTGTGCCAAAGGGCATGGTTAATGTCGCCACCACCTGATCCGATTCAATCTTCGGCAAAAAGGTAAACTTGATCCAACCGCCACTTACGAGTCCCAAGGAGATAAAAAAGAGCATTAAGCCTAAGGCAATCGTTAGAAAAATATTGTTCGTTGACCAACGCACCCAGTCCGTAAAACGACCCATGATAAAGGCCTGCAGCTTCCCGCTAAATTTCGCCTGAATCTGATTGAGACGCTCAACCAGCACGCTTCCCTTACCCTTACGGGTGTGGGCAAGGTGAGCCGGTAAAATAAAGAGTGATTCAACCAAGGATAAAATAAGCACGGCGATAACAACCACCGGGATGTTTTTAAAGAACTTGCCTGATACCCCGGGCACAAAAAGCATGGGCATAAAGGCAACAATGGTTGTTAGCACCGCAAAAATCACCGGTGTGGCCACATCCTGAACCCCTAAGATTGCCGCTTTAAGCCGTCCTAATCCCTCTTCGCGCCGCCTATAAATGGCCTCACCGACAATAATCGCATCATCGACAACAATCCCCAAGGTAACAATAAAACCAAAAAGAGAAATCATATTGATGGACACACCAAAACCTGGCAACAGATTCAGAGCACCAATAAAACAAATTGGAATCCCTAAGGTTACCCAAAAGGCCAGCCGCACTTCTAAAAATAGTCCGACCACCAAAATCACCAGAAGCAGGCCAAGATAGGCATTACGCATCAAAAGGTCGACCCGCTCTTCGTACATTTTGGAGCGGTCCCCCCAAATGGCCAGCTCGATACCGGCGGGCAGCTTATCCATTTTATCCGCCATGTAGCTCTTCACCAACCCCGCAATTTCGATCGGGGTCTGATCACCAACCCGAAAGATTTTGATCATCGCCGCGCGCTTACCGTTAAAGGTCGAGCGTTGATCGTTTTCCGCGAAACCATCCTTAATGGTCGAGATATCCTTGAGTTCAAGTTTCGAACCGCCAGGCAATGAACGTAAGGCAACAGCACCATATTCCTCCGCACTAAGGCGCCGCTCATCGGTGCGCAACAAAACTTCGCCGCTTTCACTTTTAACCGTACCCCCAGCAATTTCCACCGATGCCCTTCGTACCTTGGCGGCAATCTCTTCTAAACTTAAACTATAAGCCCGCAGGTTTTCCTTGCTGACTTCGACGCTCACCTCATAGGGCCGAACTGCTGTCAATTCCGCCAGCGTAATTTTGGGGTTTTGTAGAAGTTCATCACGAATCTCTTCAGCCAAACCGCGCAGAACTTTTTCTGAGACATCTCCCGCAACCACCAGAGACATCACTTGATTGCGAATTTGCGCCAGACTGACAACGGGCCTTTCGATATCTTCAGGGAAGGAAGTGATACGGTCGACAGCATTTTTCACATCAGAGAGAACACGGTTTCGGTCCATGCCAAGAAGGAGTTCAATGGAAACGACCCCTACACTTTCATAACCAAAAGATTTGACTTCTTTGATGCCATCGATGCCTTTGATGCCATCTTCAATACCCAGCAAGATACCCTGCTCAATTTCTTCCGGGCTGGCTCCGGGATAAACCACGTTGATGACAATAATATCCAGATCAAATTCGGGGAAAACTTCCTGCTTGACCCGTTGCATCATGATCAAACCGGAAATCACCACCAGCGCCATCAAGAGATTGGCAGCAACTGAGTTTTCCGCCATCCAGGCCAACGGGCCTTTTTTGTAGTCCTGCTCAGCCATTAGCGACTTCCTTTGGGCTTAAGCGCGGCCTGGGCTTTTTCCGGCTCTGGCACCTCTTTCCTGGCCCCTTTGACCCGTAAGAGCATGCCTGGAACCGGATTCGGAATACGGGAGGTGATCACCGACTCGCTGCCTTTTAAGAATGGTTTAACAAGCATCGTATCCTGGGTGCGCCATAAAACATCCAGCGCACGGATCTCCAACACACCTTTCTCATTCATCAACCAAACCCGATTGCCTTCCCGCACCAAAGCCCGTGGCAGTGCCACCACGTCTTTAAGTTCCTGGCCAGCAATTTCGACGTGCACATAGGTGCCCAGCAAGAGGGGAAGTCCATCTTTGCTCTCACCCAGCGGATTATCAATCCGCACCAAAACCCGGGCCATTCGTCCGACCGGGTCGACGTTCCCCAAAATTTGAATCACTTCCCCTTGCCGTTCTATCTTCTGGGTACCAACCTCTTGCCAAACCTTAACACTCGAACCTTTTTCGCCCGATTCCGAGGGCACTTTGATCGATTGCAGCCGGTCTACGGGCAAGGCCACTTGCACCCGATAGGCATCCGTACCCATCAAAGTTGCCACCACGGTCTGCATGGAAACGACCTGCCCCACATCCGAATTCTCCTGCACCACAAAGGCATTAAAAGGAGCCCGCAAGGTTGTCTTGGTCAAATCCAGCTGCGCCTTAGCCAAAGCGGTTTCCGCCGCCACATAATTGAGCTGGGCCGTGCGCAGTTGTGGTTCACGCAGTGCTAAGGATGCCCGGGCGTTTTGACTGTTTTTCTTTTTCTGCAGAACCTTCCACTCCCTTGCTGCCACCGTGCGCCTGCCCTCTTCAATTTGTAACTCCAAACGATAACGCTCGAGATTGGCTTCCTGCTGTTTGACCATAAGCTCATAGGGCTTCGCCTCAATAGCCACAAGCGAATCGCCCGCCTTCACCAAACCACCGGGTAACAATTCTGGACTCTGCCAAACCACCTTGCCCATCACTTCCGGCACGAGCTTAACTTCCTGGGCCGGCTCTACATTGCCTTGCCCCTCAATGATCACATTGTGATCCTGGGCCACAAAGACCTGGGTCTCGACCAAAAGACCACTTTGTTTATCTTGCGCCTTGCGTGCTTTAGGACGGGTCGCCATCAGGGTCGCAAATATAATAATACCTAAACCGATGGCCCCTAAGGCCATTTTTGTACTCTTTGTCATGAACTTGCTTCCTTTGATTCGATTGTTCTGGTCCAGGAGCCGCCGAGACTTCGATGTAATTGAATGCGATCAACAATCCGTTGCCGCATCGCCTCAACCCGCTGCCGCTGCGCTGCCTGATGAGATTTAAGAGTGCTAAGCACGGGAAGAAAATCACTCAAGCCCTGCAAATAACGCTCTCTAACTTCATCCAGAGCCGCTTTGGCTGCCTTTTCCTGCAGCACCACCTCTTGCACATAGACGGCCTGTTCTTTTTCCCGCACCAACGCATTATCCACTTCGTAATAGGCCTCCAGAACCGTCTGTCCGAATGTCGCAATACGCTCATCCACCAGAGCCTTGGCCCGTTTAAGATCGGCACGTAAGCGTCCACCGGCAAAAAGCGGCTGGGTCAGTGAACCTAAAACGCTCCAAAGCATATCGTTGAAAAGCTCCGGCAGACTTGTGGCCGTAAACCCTACCCCGGCGCTAAACCGTAGGGTGGGAAATAGATTCGCCAGCGCCACCACCACCCGTTCATCCGCCGCCACCACCGCTTTACGGGCCGCACGAACATCCGGGCGCTGATCCAAAAGCGCCACAGGCAAACCGACCGCGGGCATGGCCTTAAGCTCGGGCAGACTTGTCTCTGCTGCATTCAATAGGGTTTTGTCATGAGAACCTAAGAGCACAAGCAGTTGATTGCGCACCTGCTGCAAACTCATACGTCCCTGGGCCAGCCGAGCCCGTGCCGCCGCCACCTGCTGTTCCTGCTGATAGAGGTCGTAAGCCGGCACCAGCCCCTGCTGATAACGTAACTCCACCAACTCATAAAATGTTTCGTTGGTCTCGAGCTGCTCCTCTAAAAGTGTCTGCATGCTGCGCTGGGCCTGATAGCTGTACCAACCTTGCGCCAAGTGCGCACTCAAACTCATGGCCAAGGCCTCGAGCTGATCCCGGGAAGCGCCCGCCTCCATAACGCTGGCTTTACCGTGAGCTCCCAGCTTACCCCAAAGATCGACCTCGTAAGAAACACCGCCCTGAACGCTAAAGTTGGTCGTATCAAATTCCTGTCCCGTACCAAAAAAGTTCGGATTATGTTGTTGGCTGGCTTGCGACT
>CAXGWX010000147.1:0-8972 GCA_964013445.1 uncultured Bdellovibrionales bacterium
GTCATGCCCGTACTCCTTGGCTGTGCCGCTGATGAGGGAAAATGTTCTTATGTGTCTTTTGTTGGGCTAACGGTGTTGAGCAGTTGGCCAAGATAACCTTTAACAACCTGTCCCGCCAAGTCGCCACCGAGAATGCGTTGAATCTCGACCCCATCGATTGCCACCCCAAGCCGGGTGAGGGCAGAGATGAGCAGGACACCTAGATAGGGAGTGGCTTCGTTTTTCAAGGCATGGCTAAGGTAGGGCTTGGCCGCATTCCAATCCGCTTCCGGATAGCGGCGAAAGAGACGGATCATGGCCTCAATGGCTGCCTGTCGAACCGCTTCCTGAGCGTCGCGCAGACCAACGGTCAGGTCCGCCAACACATAGGTGCTGCCGCATTTGCCTAAGGCTTCCAGTGCTTCAGCCATGGCTTTCTCATTGCGAAAAGCGGCGGTGAGAATCTCTTCTGCCTGTGGGTCACCAATTTCGCCTAAGGCCCAAGCGGCCTGGGAGCGGACACTCGGAAACTCGGTTGTGGCAACAAGTTCAATCAACGCGTGCACCGATTCTTTATCCCGCGCTACTCCCATCGCATAGGCTGCACCCGTGGCTTCTAAGGAAGAGTCGGAGGCAAGCCGGTTACGAAAGGCGCTGATAAATTCTTTCGAACCACCGACAACCAGAGCCCGAATCGCTCCGGCCCGGATATCCGGATGCAGATCCTCGCCCTTAGCCAATTCGGCCAAGGCGATGTTCTGCTGGTCATTTAAAGGATTTTCTTTGCCTATGGCAGCAATTGCATCCAGAGCGTAGAGGCGCTCAAGCCCTTGGCTTTCCTCGTCATGGGCAAGCTCAAAGAGTTTTTCAAGGGCACTTGGCCCTTGATTCACATAGGGTTGAAAGGGATGGCTGTTGGGCTTTTCGGTAAACCGCGGGTCAATGCTGGCCAACTTTTCTTTGATGGCCTCGACCCGCGCGTTTAACGAATCATCTGATGAGGTCAATACGACCCTCCTTGCACTGCTCTGGCTTAGTTGCCAGGAGCAGGATTACTTGTATCGTCACCTGTAATCTGTTGCAAGTCGCTCTTGTAGCTGGCCTCATCGTCATAGAAGTAAAGGTCGCCGTTTTCGTCACGAATGACGTAGCGGTCGGCCTTACTTGGGTCCTGAAGCGATGCGTAAACAACATCGGCTGCTGTGCGGAAAAATGCCAGACTGTCGTCGGTGATTTTTCCGTCATCGTTGGTTAGGTAACCACGTGAGAAAGCAGATGAGTTGTAAAGCACTTCATTGCTGTCTGGATTCCTGTAAATCGGTGCGGATACCCATCGCTCATTTTCGTAGAGAAAATCAGGAGGTGTACCGATGGCGTGTGCATCAACCGGATTACCGTCATCATCATGTCGTAAGACATAGGACCAGCTCTTGCTGCCGCCTTGAGTGTCCGCTGTGACTTCGTACTTGGTGTACTCGCCTTTGGACTCTACTTCGTCGATGCGAATAGCATTGGTCGCATAGTTCCAAACCGCATGGCCTGAAGACTTCTCGGTGACGTAAGATACGCCGCTGCGAGCTGATTCAAGCATATGGTTATGGAAAGCAATAATGGATTCTTTGGTAAGCTCTTTGTTAAGCTTAAGGTCTTGAACTGTACCTTCCGCCTTGTTGGCATCACCAACGGCCTTCATCTCATAAGTTCCATCATCCTTTTTGACCGGCTCAAAGACACGGCTTTCGATGCGGTTCTCTGCCTGATTAAGATAGAATTTCTTAATCTTAGGAGGATAACCGCCACCTGCCTGCTGGGAACCAAGAAGAATTGGTTCGTCTGCAGGATTTGCAGGGTCGATAGTGATGTCGAGTTTTGAGCGGGAGAGATTACCAGAGGCATCTACATCCAGGTAATCGACACGCGCATCAATCTTACGCTTACCGTCAATCTGCGACCAATCGCGAGGGTCTCGCTTATTGCTTGGCTTGCCAAGGTACAATGGATTGGCTTCAAAGCCCAGGCCATCATCCTTGAGACGGGTAGGTGAAAATGCATCGTCCATGTTCAGGGCTGTATCCGGGTCAGCCTCATCGTAAATACGAGTGATGGCCACATCAAATTCCTGATTGCCGCTGCTGGTTTTGAAAACAAGGTTTTCACCAGGCATTGGTGCGCCTGTGGTGTCGTTACGATTACCAACGAATGTGGTGCTGTCCGCGTTGCGGTAGCCGCCGCTGTTGATATGTCGATATTCGCCCGCATCATAGAGAGCAAACATCAGGTCGTTAACGTCCGTTGCACCGAAGGTGGTTTCTTTTTTGCTTTGGGCATCAAAGATAGTCACATTAGAAGCAGCATCCAGCTTCATGGCTGCCAGTGGTGCTTCAAGGTGGCAGTGTCCCCACCAACTGGTGTTGATGGTGTCCACATTAATATGTCCACTTCGGTTCCAGTCATATGGGAAGTTGGAACGAACTTGCTCGCCGTCTTCTAAGAGGCGTAGTCCGGTGTTTTTCGAAGCAGGCTTTTCTTCAAGATGGGCTAAGAGTTCCGCAGGAACTTCTGTAGCACTCTTGTCAAAATAAACCTTATCACCATCACGAAAAACAGCTTTGCCTGCATGCTCTGAAAGGCTGTCTGGCAAACCGTTGCTCTTTACGTTCATGACAACGTAAGTCGGTGACAGGGGATTCGTTGCATCTTTCGCCAAGGACAAAGTCTGGTCACCGTTGTCACGGTCAACAGGTCGAAGTCCGATGGTCTTTTCCAAATCACGTTCCTTAATGCTGGAACCGCTTTTGGTTGTTTTTCGGTCTGTAACGTAATTCAAAAGATTTTCGATTGAACTCTTGGCTTCGTCAGAAACTTCCAGGTCCATCAATTTACGCACACCTTTGTCGAAAGGTGCTCGGTAGGGGTGATAGGTATCCATCTTACCGGTGGTAAATTCGATGTCACGGTTCATGAAGCTCTTGGCTTCAAGGCGTCGCAGAAGCGCATTGGCTGCACGCTGTTCGGAAGCAGGCAGACCGGTTTCTCCGAGCTTTTTGCTCAAACCTTCAAAAAAGCGTGGCTTACGTAAGCCGGATACGCCGAGTTTCTCGTTGTTGGTTCCGGTGATGTCCGTCGCCTCGAGATAGTCTTTGTTCTTCTCAAAAAGATCGTTTACGGCCTTTTCCAGGTCATCGAGGGTTTTGATATTGGAGAGTTCAGAAGAGCTTAGGGCTATATCCTTGGGGTTAGGATCGCTGAACTCGCGCTTGTTGGCGATAAGGGCCGGTACGGAATCAAAGGCGTTGGCGCCTGTGTTGTGGGAGAAGGTTAAATCCGCTCCAGGGGTTGAAACTGTACGGTCTGCGGGTGCAGGAGCCTTGTTTCCGGTTAATCTATCAATTGGCATCGTGGTATCTCCTTGTATGGGATTGCTCCCAAGTTTTAGTCTAAGCTCCAAGCTAAAACCTGGTCAAGTTTCGCCTGAGCTTCTTTAATTGTCGGAATCGTCGAGAATTTGTTGCTAAATATTGACCTTCCCTTGAAGGATCGCTAATAAGGGCCGCAGATTGAGTGGGATGGGTCGTTAGCTCAGTTGGTAGAGCATCGGACTTTTAATCCGGTGGCCCAGGGTTCGAGCCCCTGACGACCCACCATATTTTCTATTGTGCCCTTACTCTGGGATATCTTTGGGGGTTACCGCATGAGCGATGCAGGTGCTAACTACACAGAATTAAAGAAAGAAGTGGTTGAAACCCGGAATCAGGCGATTAAGACCGACAATCAAATCAAGAATCTTGTTTTGGATGTAAAGGGTTTCGATAAGCGCTTTGAACTCTGGGAAAAACGAAGTCGCTTTAGTACCTTAGGTGTGCATCTTTTAGTCATTCTTACGGTTTGGGCCGCAGCCCACGTCTTTTATACTGCGAAAACAGGATCCTTACGAAAAGAGCGCGATCAACTCCTGGCGGAGCGTGTGGATGAAAAGCGGCAAATTGAGGGCCGGGTTAAGGAACTCAACGATCTTAAGGCGCAGGCTAAGGCCAGGGAGGAGCGGTTTGCTTCATCGGAAGCCAATGCACTCAAATTCCTGAAAGTGTTGGATACAGGACGCACCGACGAAGCGGTTAAGCTGGCAGAGCAGATTGATGTTTCGACCTTAACAAACCTCGGCAAAGAGCTGGTCGGTGAAAAGGTACAGAGTTTACGGGATACGGTGGCAGAAAAGACCTATCGCGCAGGCCGTGCCCATTTGGCGGCCGGGCGTCGGGATTCGGCCATTGCGGACCTACAAAAAGCCATCAAAATGGCTCCAGAAGGCCGTTACGCGACCCATAGCCGCTATTATTTGGCGTCCACTCTGTGGAGCATGAAGCGCTTGGAAGAGGCTGTGCCGCTCTTTGAGCAGTTGCAAGGGGGCAACAATTCCGAGGTTTTGGTTGAAGAGGTTCGCTATCTTCTAGGTACTTCCTTAGCGAAGCTGGGACGAACGAACGAAGCCAAGACATATCTCGAAATGGTTGCCGGGGGTTCGGGGCAATATGCTCAGCCGGCGCGGACCTATTTGGCCTCTCTGGCCAGCAATGCGGCGCAAGAGCCGGAAACGACCGCCACCCAGTAAACTGAGGGTTTTTCCTTCTCTTTCGCACCAGTTTTTTGTGTTTTTTATCTAAGCCGCTGTAATCCTACGCCTTTTAGAGGGCAGAAAAGAGCAACTCCAGCGCCTTGAGGGCGATAATATAAAGTGGAGGATGTTCCTATGAATGTAGGTATGAGTTTTAACCCGGCAATGTTTGCTCTTGGTAAAGCGCCAAGTGGCAGCCAAATCAACGCTCAAGCAGCGGTAACAGGCGGTGTACAGACTGCCCGTGATTCCGTGGTGCGCGAAACGCGCCAGTCAAAAGCGATGAAATTGGTTGGTAACCAGGCCGGTCTGAAAAAAGTTCTGGATAAAGCTGGAATCACGAAAGTGGCTGGCGCTAAAAAGCGTTAGTATCGAGCTAAATTCCGACCCTGAAGGTTGAGTCCTGCGTATCCACGTACGCTTCTGATCGCTTTTCTCCAAAAATCCCAATTCACTTCTAACAACCTGAAAATATTCTCTGTTCTTTTGCGTCTATCCAGTTTAGATAGGCTCGCGAAATAGACTCCATCATAGTGAATAGACACAGGTGTAAAAATGAAAATCTCTACGAAATTCTTCTACCATATTGTTTTGGCATCACTTCTAGCCATGGCGGCGTGTTCAAGTCCGAAGCGCAGCGGTAAATCAGGACAGAATGCGGCTAATGCGGAGAACACGGACGAGCTTTGTTCGAATGGTCTCGATGACAATAATAACGGCTATGTTGATTGTGCGGATTTAGATTGCTTGCAAAACAATACGGTGACCGTCTGCGTAGGAGATTCTGAAACTGGTACGGAATGTCATGATGGCCAGGATAACGACAACGATGGTTTGGCCGATTGTGCTGACCCGGATTGTTCGGCGGAAGGCTGTTTTGAAAACACCGACGAATTTTGTAGCGACGGCGAAGACAACGATGGAGACTCTTTTGCAGACTGTTTAGATTTCGACTGCAAGAACGGCTGTAATATTACGGTTTGTGATGCGGGGGAAAAGAGCGAGGCGGAATGTTCCGATGGCATTGACAACGATGGTGATGGTCAGGCCGATTGCGCCGATTACGGCTGCCGTGAATGTGTTGCAGCCTGCGAAGCAAACCTTGGTGAAAACACGGTGGAGTTGTGTTCCGATGGTTTGGATAACGAAAACGATGGGGCCATCGATTGTCAGGATACCGAATGTGTCTATTTGGAAGAGTTGGCCGATACCTGCGATACAGGGGATGAAAACACCGAGGCCCTTTGTTCTGATGGCGTAGATAACGACAACGATCCCTATATCGATTGTGCCGACTTTGACTGCTCGGGCATCGGTGCTTGCGCAGAAAACACCGAAGCCACCTGTGCTGATGGAATCGATAACGATGGGGACAATTATATCGATTGCGATGACTGGGACTGCGAGTCTTTCCTCCCATGTAAAGAGGCGACCAATGAGTTGTGTTCCGACCTACAGGATAACGACAACGATGATTATATCGACTGCGATGATATTGATTGTCAGGAGAATGCGACCATTTGTGGTGGCGGCACGGAGAGCGAGACAAGCATTTCCGCATGTTCCGATGGCCTTGATAACGATAGCGATGGGGATACGGACTGTGCCGATAGCGATTGTGCGTCGTTAACCATTTGCGATACGATTATTGAGACGACCATTGAGGCGCTGCGTAATCCTGACCATGAGGATTACGATGCCCTTGAAGACAATGAACAACGCCTGGTGCGTTTGACCGGGGTGGTGGTTACCTCACCACTGCTGCAGGGTGCAAACGGATTGAACCGTTTCTTTGTGCAGGAGGCTTTTCCACCTGCGGAAACCCGTTTTCACGGTATTGAGGTTTTTGCCAGTGATCAGACGCCGGAAATCCAACCTGGCGATGCTATCACTTTAGATGGCCTCTTCGATGATTATTTTGGCCGGCTTTCTATCATCTACCAGAGTCATAGCGTTACCAGCAGCGGGACTGCGGTGACAACAACGGCTGTCGAAACCCAGAACCTGGCAACGACCGAGCAAGCCAAACCCTATGAGGGGGTACTCATCGAAGTGAGTTCGGTGAAGATTACTTCGAATGAAGAACCTCTTGACCCGGAAGAAAATGGTTGGAGCGAAGGCGACTTTTGGGTGGTGGAATCATCCTTAAGCACCAGTGCGGTACCGTTGGCTGTGAAGGTCGAATATGCAGCACCGACCAGCAATGCGGTGGATACAACCTTTGGTTACCTCAAAGGTCATCTAAGCATGGTTTGGAATATCTACCGACTCTTTCCCCGCGATGCGAGTGACTACGGAGCGGCGTCAGCCACCAGTGATGACGATGACAGCGACGGTTTAACCAATTCGGAAGAAGCGCTTCTTGGCACCAATGCCGCACTTGCGGATACGGATGGGGACGGCGAGGACGACCTGAGCGAAGT
This sequence comes from uncultured Bdellovibrionales bacterium, assembly GCA_964013445.1. Classification (GTDB taxonomy): domain Bacteria; phylum Myxococcota; class XYA12-FULL-58-9; order XYA12-FULL-58-9; family JASMKV01; genus JASMKV01. The sequence continues at coordinate 7,015 of CAXGWX010000147.1, forward strand.
CGTGGATATTTCCGTACCGGCAGATTCGGATTGCGATGGCAAAATTGATGCAATCGAAAGTTCCATCACCGACAGCGATGGGGATTCGACCAACGATGAGAGTGACAGTGATGATAACGACGGTGCCAATGCGGATCCGGATGGGGACGGAACACCGAACAGCAGTGATGATGATGACGATGGCGACGGTCTTTGCGATCCGGGCATCGGCGCAGACATTGCTGGAGTGTGCACGGCCAGCGGTGACAACTGTCCGACCACCGCCAATGCGGATCAGGCCAATGTTGATAGCGACGCTTTAGGTGATGTGTGCGATGCGGATATCGATGGGGATGATTATTGTAATCCTTCGGCTTGCGGAATTGTCGCAGAGCAGTGTGCTGAGGCGAACGACAACTGCCCGAACGTCGACAACGCAGACCAGACCGATACGGATGCGGACGGCGCAGGAAATGCTTGCGATGGGGATGATGACAACGATGGGGTCGATGATGGGGATGACAACTGTGTGCTCGTTCCAAATGGCGATCAGGCCAATACGGACGGTGACATCAATGGTAATGCTTGCGATACGGATGATGATGATGACGGCATTCTGGATGGGGACGACAACTGCCCACTGGTGTCTAACGGTACACAGGAAGATGCGGATGATGATGGTGTAGGTGATGCCTGTGAGGTGAGTGCCGCAACACCGCTGGCCGGTGAGCTTATGATCAATGAGCTTCTGGCTGATCCATATCCTTCTGGCGGTGAAGGTTATCACAAGTGCCACTATTTACCGCTTCCGGAGGAAGAGGATGTTTTGGATGGGGATGTCAATTGCGACGGTGTGCGTGACCCAAATCAGGATGAATTCGTTGAGTTTGTGAACATCAGTGGCAAGACATTGGACCTGACCGGTTGTACCATCAACATCTCCGACGATGCGGAACCGGAATTCGAATTCACGGAGGACAGTGCGGACCCATCGAAGTATATCGTTGATGACAAGAATGCAGTGGTCATTTTCGGCGGTGGAGATCCGGTGGTGAGCAACTTTGGCGGCGCTAAAGTATTTGCTTCATCGACCGAATGGTTCCTCACCAACAGTTCCAATGGGGCGCAAGTAACTCTCACTTGCCCCGATGGCAGCGGCGGTACCACAGACATCACCAGTGCGGGCTACGGTTCCAACTTTAGCGATCCGGTGATTCAGGCGGGGAATATTGACCAGTCGTTAACACGGGCAACCGATGCTGATGCCAATGCGGCTCTGGTTAAACATGAGGAAGCGGCAGGCGTGGTTTCCTACTGCTCTGACGATACGAATGCGACTTGCAACGCATCCTGCACATGCATCCCGGCGGCGTACACGCCAGGGACCTGTGTCAATGGGGTACGATTTCCAGATTGTTTGAATTAAATAGAACCATTTTGGGGGCTGGCCCCCCACCTCGGCCTTTTTCTGCCCAGGAGTCCTGAGGCGGAGGTTCTAAAATACAAATATTCTCAGGCAATTAGGGGTGCGTTGGTTGGCACGGAATGTGGATAAAGACTACTTACCCTCCTTCTAACTCTAAATTTGCATTCTTTAGTAGGCGTGCATGGTGGAGAGGGAGTATTCAAATTGTCTTATGGCCTCGAATCTGACCGATTCGGCCAAGCGCATAATGTATAACATAATTTTACGGCTGTTGTTGCGACAACCCACTAAGTGATTGGCGTGATGGGTTATCTCTGGAAACTGCTGGAAGGGGGCGGAAGCGGTGTCCTTCTTGGACGGCTCTGTTTTCCTGACGAGTAGCTTCGAATTCCGGGCCAGCGCAACCTTATCCGCTCTGTGGCAATGTCGAGCTCAGGTCTCGAGGTAACTCTCCCTTGATACACTGCTGCGTTCCTTTTTCTCGTTCGGCTTTGGACCTCCAGAGGATATTCTAAATATAGCATATTAAGGCGAGTATGGTGAGAATAATCCC
>CAXGWX010000148.1:0-8854 GCA_964013445.1 uncultured Bdellovibrionales bacterium
CACCGCCACCAAAGATGGCGGCTTAGGTGCCCTTAAATTCACCCTCGCTGCGGACATGGATCACAGCATTGCCCAATCTTATGGTATTCAATCGGACGGTGGTGACTCCTACTACCCTGCCGGTGTTGCTATGCGCGCCACCTTCGTCATCGACCAAAACGGTATTGTTCGCCATCAGGTCGTTAATGATGAGCCTCTAGGCCGTAACATGGACGAAGTTGTTCGTATCGTTGAAGCGTTGCAGTTCTTCGAAAAGAACGGCCAGGTTTGTCCTGCCGGTTGGCAAAGCGGCGATGCGGGTATGACCAACACCCCTGAGGGTGTGGCCAGCTATCTCGCCGAGCACGCAGACAAACTCTAAAAATTATTCTTTGTAGATATTTTAAGCCTCCAAAGGTTGAATTAGCCTTTGGGGGCTTTTTTTATGAACCGAGACTAAAGACCAAGCCGACTTCGATACGATCGAGTTTCTTAAAATCGTGCGAGCCGGCACCCAAGCTCAATTTTACTGCCGAATCATTTTTACCTTTAAAGCTATACTCGCTCTTTAATCCATAAAGAGGGTCTGCGTTTTCACCAAACTCCGCGCTCGCATTTAACCGAAGTTGACCGTTTAAAATCTGACGTCGGCAGGAGAAACCAATTTCCCGCAATGCCCCTTCATCGAGTTCAACCATAAAACTCTCATGCCCCGTATCCAAAATGCCGCGCCATAACACATTGCCATTGTTTACACTGGCCTGAGCGCCAATCCGGCCATGGTCAGTCAGCACGCTACCTGAGAGATTGAAACTCTTATCATCGCCATTTCGGACAAAACCGCCGCGCAAGAAGCAACGATTACCCGCAAAGGATGCCTGACCTTCATAGCCATTGGTCCCATCTGAGTTTTTTAAGATCGCACCCTGAAAGTGCGTATACACACCCAAGTCCTTGTTGTACTGACCAGCGCCAAAGCGGGCCTTAATGTTGCCATCCACATCTTCATAACCAAAAGTCATGCGGTCATAGCTGCCGGAGAACTTATGACTGTTGCTCAATGCATCTGAATCAAGGCGCATACGAAAGCGGTTCTTGTACACGTTAATCGATGAGGATAAAAACTCGCCATCACGGTGACGGGCATAAAAGCCACCACCATCAGAGCCTTTGTTCAGGTTAAGGCCAAAGCTGCCTTCTTCCAGATCCGCATTTTCCGAATGGGATGCGACGGTTTCTAAATGCATACCGTTTTTAAGATCCATACCGCCACTAAAATTAACTGTAGACCCCGTATCATAACCAGTCCCCTCGCCTGACCAACCACCGGCCGAATCTGTATCGTCACGATATTCTAAGGAGGCATGCGCGTTGTTATCGGTGCGCGCATAAAGTTTAGCGCTGGTAATTTTCTTATCCTTTAAAAGATTGGCACTGCCTTGTGCGCCCATGACCGTTTCCCCGTCATGGCTGACATTCTCAACACCAAAAGACAGAGGAAAAGCGCCACCGAAAGCCCCCCAGTAGAGCAAAGTACCGAACAAGGCATCAAGGTCGTTCGGCGCCAGACCAAAGAGATTGGCTACTTTTTCAACAATAACATCGTAAACTTCTGGCACTGCTTTTGCCGCAATCTCATAGGTCAAACGTTGACGTTCGGTGGGCGTCAAACTGTCAAAGGCGATTTGGAATTCTTCTTCGGTTTTCATGCTTGCCAGATACTTCATCGTTGAAGCCTCACGCAAAGAGCGCGTATCCATGGCATCCACACTGCTCGCCAGAACCTCTGCACCTTCGACAAGAACCGGAATGCTGGATGCGGCGCCAAAGGACAACTCACCGCTGCCTTTTAAGCGTAAGAGATAAGAGCCATCGTCCTGTCGTTCAGCCTTAATGTTTTGCCCATTAAAGACCACTGAGTTTACGGGAAAGCCGACACTCAATCTAAGGGTCCACTCTTCATCCGGTCCGGTGACTTCACCCTGGAAACCTTTGCGCTGCACATCTTCATCCATGACGAAAGCCAAATCTACCTCAGTGGAGGCCTCGAAGCGTAAGTCCTTCACCTCTAAGAGCTTGCCGTGAAAAAGTGATGCGGATGCTGGAGGGTCACCTGCGGTGCCCGTTATCAGGGCGCCCACACCTTGAAAACGCACATCCTCATAAACTGTTTCTTCACCTTTTTGTGAACGTAAAATCCAATCCTCGCCGCTGCCATCATCTGACACCAAGGCCGCACCAACTTCCTGGCCATCATGCAGCAGACGACGGGTATCTAAAGGCTGGCCGGACTCCGGCGCAATAATCGTAAAAAAGGACGTACGCTTGCCAACCGAGGACCGCTCTAAAATCTCGTGGCGTCTTTCCATAGCATGCCCCGAAGCATCGTGGCCTAAGGGATTGATCGACTCGATGGCATGGTCCGCAACAGGAATAAAATTAAGCATGGTGCCATCTTCCAACTCAAAACCGCCTGGCACAGCGCGTCCCGCACCATGAAACTGAAAGCTGGATTCCCGCTGGGCATCGCTGATCGACCAGTCGACCATCAACGCATAGTGACCATCGCGAACCCAAGCGACTTTACGTGTTTGCACCGTATCTTCAATCTTGTTGGTCACCCCGGACATGGCCAATCCATCGGCGCTAAACGAACCTTCCATAGGCTCCTGTCCTTCTTCGTTGAAAGGACCGCCGAAATCATTCTGTGGCGCATTCGATGCGGGTGCGAGTGAGCCTTCGCTATAAGCATTATCGTAAACACCGCCAGGCACGTAGGATACAGTTTGCGAGCCATTGACGTTTCCAACCGCAATCAAAAATGTGCCGCGATTGGCTTTCTCGTGACCGTGGGCCATATGGCTTTCACCCACAAGCGCCAAGCGCCAACGCTTGCGCCCTGGAATATTCGTATCGCTGTTAAAAAGAGCGATACCACCATCTTCATAGAAAAAATTATGTTTACCAAGTTCGGCGGCGGTTGCAGGCACAATCTCATTAAGTGGATCCGCAAAGAAAATCGCTTCCCCTTGCGCATCCTGCGAAAGACCTGAGAGGTCACCAAAGGTTCGCTTGATCAATGGAGCTTCCGGGTTCGCTTTCGAGAGAAGCAAAGGTAAATAGGTGCGGTTCGAAGCGATACCATCATCGTAAGACTGAATGCCCACGCCTTCATAATAGAAGCGACACATATACTGCAGATAGGCCCGCAGACGCGGTTCACGAAAAAGGTGTGAGGCCTGATCCGCTTCCAGTGCCTGACGCAAAAATGAAAAGACCGCTTGATTCATGTAGGCCGCATACACCCCACCCTCTTCATTCACCCCGTCTTCGCCAAGATGATTCATACCCAAAGACAAACCGTAGAAAGCGGTGTTCATCCAGGTTTTAACTTCTTCCTGCAAGGAAGGCTCGTTCCACAGGGCCAAAGCGCACGTCCCTAAGCCCGCACCGTGTCTGGCCACATGGTTGTTCGGATAACGATAGGGCGTGACTTCATTAAAGAGGCGCGCCATCTGGACAATGCGCCGACGGCCGCGCTTGGCATCAGCATCGCTTAAATGGGGTCTGAGCAAGGAATAGGTCATGGCGTGCTTTTGCAGATAGCGGGTCGCCTCGACATAGTTGCCCCAGTTTTCCGTTGGGTTTTCCACCCGAGACATCAATTCTTCGAGAAAGGAGTTTTCATTCAGCGCCATCGGTTCGGAAATTGATTCCAGAGCAGCAAAGGCCAGATCCCGATACTTTTCATCGCCAGTCAAACGAAAGGCCACCGCCGCTTCAAAGCCGACACGCGAACGCTGGGATTCTTTCGTATAGTTCTTCACCTGCTCTACACTCTTGTTGTCGACCCGACTTAAAAGCTGGCGGAAAATTTCCGCATGGGGTCCCCCACCTTGCAAACCACCTTCGGGAATAGAGCCATCGGCGTTAAGACCAAGCACCTCGCGCAAGCGTGGCAAATCCGCATCGGCAACACCAAATTGAACAGGACCACCTGGATTGATCGGTTGCAGGTTGAGCATGGCAGAAAAATTATCCGCCAGAGCGCTCGATCCGGAAGCATGGATGGTAATAGGATTCGCCCAAATCGTTGTCGTCGAATTGCTGTGTTCGATGGGGATATTCAAAAGACGACCGGAAGAAGAATCGAAATTAAGAATCGAGTTTTTCTTGGTTGTGCTGGCGCTCGCCACCGAGAATTCATCCTTATGGATGGGTGCCAATTCCAGTTCCGCCATCAGCTCCCAGGAGTCCACCGGGGCCAGGACCAAATCCTCAGGCACGAGAAAGGTCTGCTCACCGCTTAAAATAGCCGGCGCATCCAGACGTCGGGGACCATTGATCAGGCTTAAATCTGCGAAGCTGTATGGACTGTAGCTGAGGCTGCCGTCTTCTGCGGTGCTGCGCAGCCGGGCACAGGAGATGAGCTCTTCCGCCGTACGAATGGTGTGGAGCTTCCCATCGCTCCCCAAACGGGAGATGGGTAATTTCACCTTACGACAGGACAGTTCACCAATTTGGACTGCCTCACCCGCAAGGGGGGTATGAGGTGCAGCAATTCGCATGGTAGGAGTATCTGCAAGGCCCAAGCCAGTTTTGGCCTGATTTTCCCCTTATAAATCAAGCGCTTAAAAAACAGGCCCTATCGGGAAAGTGGGGCCCAAATGACCGATTCAGGCTTTTAGAGTCAATTATGGGATCTTGATTACTCACCCGAGATATTTAGGGATTTTATCGTTTTCGACACGATGGAGCCAAGAATCGGAGTCGAACCGACGACCTACTGATTACGAATCAGTTGCTCTACCAACTGAGCTATCTTGGCGCCCATCGTAAGACCGCCTCTAGCAAAGACTCTGCTGAAATGTAAAGACAGGAAGCGCCTTAATCAGCGCTCCTCAAGGAAATGCCCTCATCACCAAATTGCCAGGTGCCATGGGGTACATCGACGGACTCATCGCCACCACCACTCAGGGCCTTAACCGTCAGCAGTGCGGAAGTCGTCGCCACAATCGCTCCCGTACCCCAAACCCAGCGTTTCATATACCAAGGGCCAGGCGGGTCGAGAAAATCGACAGTTGTAACCAAGGCCTTATTCAGAGTCGATTCCTTCCAGCTCCAACTCGATTCTTTTTCCCGACGAGGTACCTTGGCTTGCGCAACTTTGGCCTTATCTGCTTTCTTTTTCTTCTTCGCCTTTGACGGTGGCGGTGGCAACGGCGCCAAGGGCAAATCAATCAGGTCCAAAGACTCAGTGGATTTCTTCTTGGCTTTGGACTTTTCAGCCGGTGGCAATGGAGCCAGAGCCAAACCTCCATCATCCTCGGGCATAGGAATCAGATCAAGTGGTGCGTCGGCCGGCGGCAGCGGTGCTAAAGCAAGGTCATCCGCTGGTAAATCCACCAAACCTAAATCCGCAACAACATCATCCTTGCCCTTACGCAGTTTAACATTCAGTTTGTATCTTTTTCCGGGCCGACTATCGATGGATTTTTTATAGGTGATATAGCCTTTAGACTTCACCTGAATCTTGCGCTTGCCAACGGCCAATTCCTTAACCAAGGGCGTCGACCCCACATTCTTCCCATCCACCAATACCTTTGCGCCGCTTATATTCGACTTAATATTAAGGACCCCGGCAAAAGGAAGTAAATTAACCTTGAGTCGAACCAAGCGCCGTGACTTCACCGCAACCCGTTCAGTCACCTCCAAATAACCCAATTTTTTGATTCGAATCGTATGCCAACCGGCAGAGAGGTCGAGTACGGCTGGGGTCTTACCCTTTCGACGACCATTCACCCAAATCGTCGCTCCACTGATACCCGCATCCACACTCACCCGTCCCGTTGACCGGGCATAGCTCTCAATTGGCCAAGCCATGAGCAAAATGAGAAGAAAAGCTGGGACCGATCGGAGCATACCCTAAAAAGTCTAGCACAAAACCGAGAGAAGGCTAACTCAAGGTTCAGAACTTTCATCAAAGAGGCCCTCGGCCCGCCAGACCTCGATTCCTCGAGACTCCGCGCTCCGGATTTCCTTAATGAAATCGATAAAGTCGGGCCATTCCTCAGAGGTTATATGGCGTTTTTTTAGAATCAAACGACGGGTAAAATTCAAGGTTCCGTCGATCTTTTCATAGCCAGCCGCATATTCGCCAAAGTCGCGCACAACCTTCAGCAAGGGCCGAGGCTCCACCGCATAGTCCATCGGTAACTCCAGGGCCAAAGCACTTTCGATCCACATTGGACCAGGAAGAAAAGCATCAAATCGATGCAAAGAACGAAAAGCCTGAGACCAGATCGGTCCAACCAGGTCCAAAGGCCGGATACGGAATCGATCGTAGCCAAGAGGGGTAATCTTGCCAAAAAGCTCGGCCGCAAATCCCAATGGCTCATCAATGCGTGCGAGATTTGCAACAGAAGCACTTTGAAAGTCAAAAGGACTATCCTCAGAATGCACCTGGCCGCGAATATAGGCATTCTGATCGCTGGGCTTGGTTCTTGGATTCGCGAAAGTACGACGGATGGTCTGGGCCCAGACTCCCCTTGCCTGCCCATTCATGCGGCCCTGCACTGTCCCATCAATTTTCAAGCGCATACTGTACTGGGTCGAGAGCCGATTCACTTCCGGCTCCGCCGCCTCTAATTCATGCCAGACCGGTGCCCCGTCCTTGTCGATCAATACCCTGCCCGGCGCCAAACCTGGTGATAACTCGGAAAAACGACAGAGCCTGCAACTCGGCTCCAGGAAGACATAGGTTTCCTCATTCGCCTCGCAAAAAAGACCTTTACCATCCACATCTTCCCTACAAATGGCCTCATCACTGTTGCCCATAGGCTCCATCGCCAGCACCACCCGATCAAAGCCATGCACGGAAACAAAATCATCGGGCAACGGCACCCCTTGTCTACTCTGCAGCAAACCAACGTAAACTTTAGCACCTGAACCCTCGAGCGCCTTCCGCAAGAGAGCCGCACTATCCCGCGACGATGCGGGTGCTCCAGCCCAAAGTTTGCTGGCCTTGCGTGGCTTGGTGACTCCCGCCCCCTTATAGCTTAAGCCCTTAATGCCATCACGCACCTCACGATAGCGAGCCACAACATCACCTTGTCCCACTTCTCCGCCGACTTTGGTCAACATTGTTTCCAAGTATTTGAAAACATCGCCCCAGTTGTTCATGCGAAATTTATAACCATCAGGCGTAACGAAACGACGCAGACTCACTCCTAACCAAGGTGAAGCGTGGGAGATGTCCGCCATGAATGGCTCTGCAAATACTGGAGGCAAATTTGTTTCCACAAAAATCGATTTAAATTGGTTTCCCGCCAGTTCCTGACGCAATGGGATTTTCTCCACAACCTTCTGCCCCTGACCATAACGATAATCAAAGCGCACACCTTTAGGGGCTATAATGCTGAATTCGGACCGCAAGGTTGGTTTTGCGGAACCAAAACGCCAAACCGGCAGCCATAAAGGATTTTCGTAAATGCGCTTATAACGATAGTCGATAACTCCTCCCACGCTGGCCTTGGGCACTGTGAAAAGAATCGTTTGTTGTGCGTTATCGAGACTCTCTGGATGACCTGGCCCAAGCAGCCGTATAGCACCGGAAGACATACGCACAACATCACCATCCGCACTTACGCTCCTGGCCTCAATATCCTCGAGCTGGGAGAACTCATCTAAAGGCAAACGCACCCGCGCCTCCGCCAAACCTGACTCACGCAATATCTTCATGCGCTGCCAGTGCTCGACAACCGCCCGCATGCCAAATGGCTTCGCATCATCATCCCATTCATAACGAAGCAAAACGACTTCTTCGAGGACAGCCGCCCCCGCATCAGGCCACTGAGTCGCATCAAGTGCAGCGGTCGCCACCACAACCGGAAAGGCCGCACCACCACTGCAACTGTTCAAGAAAAGTAAGAGAAAACTAAAGCAAAGCCGTCGCATCATCAGCGAACCTAGCACAAGGTGGAGACTCTTTCCATGCTCACTCATTGAATCTCGCATTCTCTCCAGCCAATAACGAATCTTCTAAAAGACTAAAATGGCACAAATTCGCCCCTGCTTTCCCCTTTAAACACCGCATCGGGCAATGAAAACATTGAAATATTTAACAAAATAATGATTCAACTTTGAATCGGAATGACGTTATGATGATTGCCTGAGCGATGAATGAAACCGTGAAGATACCCCAGCTCCGCTTCCGAATTTTTGAAGGAACCGAAGTGCTGAGGGAGGAAACGACGACCAAAGCACGGGTCTCCCTCGGGCGCAGCCCCACTTGCGATATCGTCTTGCCGTCTAAACACGTTTCCAATCTGCACGCCTACGTGGAAACCCGTAAAGGTGCCATCCGCATCATCGACGCAAACTCCACCAATGGAATCTACGTCAATGGAGAAAAAACAACCCGCGCCATCCTTAGCCCCGGCGACCGTATAGGCATATGCAATCTTACAATCGACGTCGACTTTGCCAACTCTATCTTCCGGAGCCCAACCGAACCTGAACTCAGTGGCGGCTGGGAAGAGTATTTAGAGGATGACAAAAGCTCGGAACACACCAAGTTTGTACTGCTTGCGGAGACCGAGCAGCAGGATAAAATGGGCGAAACTCCAACCAAGCCATCGGCGGCAAAACCGGCGAGCGTTGCTCAAGACCAGAGCAGCAAGAAAACAACGAAAGACTCCACGCCAGGCTTGCAGGATTATCTGCAAGAGAGTTGGCTCTGCCTGGACACCCCACCAAACCTCGTGCCCGTAGGGGAACAATTGCTCGGAACAGCGGCGCAGCAACAGAGTGAAGACCAACTCGTTCTGGAGATGATTTATTTTTTCGGCAAGAGAGTCACCAGCAGCAGAATCAT
>CAXGWX010000149.1:0-8768 GCA_964013445.1 uncultured Bdellovibrionales bacterium
CGGAAATCGGAAATCGGAAATCGGAAACCGGAAATCGGAAATCGGAAATCGGAAATCGGAAATCGGCTATCAGTCGTCAGCACTTAAAGACTAGCGATCAATTTCCGGCGCCACCACATCGAGGCTGGCAATAAAGGCCACCAGGTCCGCAATCATCAAGCCCGGTGATTTGTCTTCAATAATGCACATGGCAGCAAAAGAACCGGTACGAAATTTAATACGGCCAGCGTTTTCTGTGCCATCAGCATAAACATAACAGCCCATTTCACCGCGGGCACTCTCGACTCTTGCAAAAGCGTCTTTACCTTTTTCCGGCTTAATCTTCTTGGGCATCTTCGCCATCACTGCCCCTTCAGGAATACCCTCTAAGGCCTGACGAATAATACGAATAGACTGACGGACCTCTTCAACGCGCACGCGGAAGCGGTCGTAACAATCGCCAACTTCACCGCGCCAACCTTGACCAAGAGGAATTTCGTAGTCAAACTCCGAATAGACTGAGTGATTTAAGTCGCGACGTCCATCCCAGTTCACGCCACTGGCACGCAAATTTGGCCCTACCAATCCATAGTCAACGGCTTCCGTCGCAGAGATAGGAACCAGATCCGCCAAACGCTGAACGAAAATTTCATTATGAGAAATAAAGCGCTCAAACTCGTCGACAATCGGCTCGAGGTGGTCAAGATAGGCCAGGACCTCCGTATCGAAGCCAGGTGGCAAATCGGCCATCACCCCACCAATGCGGTGGTAGTTATAGGTCAGGCGAGCGCCACAGAGCTTTTCAATCAAATCGTTGATCTTCTCCCGCTCACGAATCCAATGCATAAAAGGCGTAAACGCGCCAACGTCCATAACCATCGTGCCCGTACCGACAAAATGGCTGGCGATACGACAGAGCTCACAGGAAATAACCCGACAATATTCCGCCTTACGCGGCACTTCCAGCTCGAGCATTTTTTCCATAGCGCAGGCATAGACTTCATTGGCAAACATGGCCGCAACATAATCGACCCTATCCGTATAGGGCATGAACCCTTGATAAGGCACAAGCTCACCAATCTTTTCGATGCCTCTGTGCAGATAACCTACCTCAGGAATAGCGCGATCAATCACTTCACCATCGGTCTCAACCAAAAAGTTAATAACACCGTGGGTCGAAGGATGCTGGGGCCCCATATTAAGGAGCATTTTAGTATCGTCAAAAGGTGCACGTTCCAGGTTTGCCATAACTATTCCCCACTCTCCTCTTCGGTCGATGCTTCCGGTTCAGCCTGATCTTCAGCCGCTTCTTCTTCCGCAGCCGGTGCCTCCGCAGCCTCACTCGTTCCCGCTTCTTCTTCCTTCTTGGCCTTTGCCTTCATACGCAGATCGTCCCAGGCTTTGTATTGGTCTTTTGGATCAGGACGATAGTGGTCAATCCCATGGTACTCTTCCGGATACTCATAGTCTTTGCGCAAAGGATGTCCATCCCAATCCTCTGGCAGTAATATACGACGCAAATCCGGATGACCGCCAAAGTTGAACCCAAAAAGGTCATACTGCTCGCGCTCATGCCAGTTTGCTGCCGACCAAATACCCGATACGGAGGGTACATCCACATCGTCGTAAGGCACCTTAACCCGCATGACAAACTCATTGCGGTGTTTGTAGCTGAAGAGATGATAAACCAGAAAGAACTCTTCTTCCGTATCCACTCCACTGATACTCATAAGGTAATCGAAAGAAAAATTGTCGTCGTTCTTGAGCTTTTCAGAAACTTCGAGCAAGGCGCTCTTATCTACGTAGACATAGGCGTCTGGGTTCTCGGTTTCCAGTACACCGATCTTGTCACCAAAAGCTGTTTTTAAAAGTTCTGCTTTTTCAGAGGTTGCAGATTCCATCATCATCTCCTAGCGTGCTTCTGGGCGGGTAATACGTTTAACCCACTGCAGATCGCCCTTCACCCAGACGTAGACCAAACCTAAAAGCAGAATAAGCATAAAGATAAGCAACTCAATAAAAGCCAATAGGCCGTTGCCTTCTTCCACATAGCGCTTAAAGACCGTCGCAATCGGAAAAACAAAAGCAATTTCCACATCAAAAATTAAGAAAATCAAGGCGACAATATAAAACCGAGGATTGAACTGAATCCAGGCATCACCAATCGGACGCTCACCGCACTCGTAAATTTCATTCTTGTCCGCATAGGGATTGTCTGGCTTGAAGAATTTACCCAGAAGTAAGTTGGCAAACACAAAGCCAAAGCCAACCAGGACAAACATTAATACGACCGCTAGATTAAATGCCATGATGGCATGGATTTAATGAGATGTGGGCCCGGTGTCAACGGTTTTCGGTTCAAATTTATCCAAAGAAAGCTAAGGCTTAGCCGCCCAGGAGGGCAATCCCTGAGTTTCGATACCCAAGAGGGGCACGGCGATAAACCAAATCACCGCCGAAATCACCAAAACCCCCAAAAGATTGATCCAAAAGCCCACCCTGGCCATGCGCTGCATGGGTATTTTCCCCGAAGAAAAGACGATGGCATTAGGCGGTGTGGCAATCGGCAACATGAATGCGCAGGAAGCCGAAAGGGTCGCCGGCAACATCAAGAGCCGCGGGTCCATCTGCGCCGCAATCGCTGTGGAGCTTAAAATCGGCAATAAAAGCGCGGTTGTCGCCGTATTGCTGGTCACCTCGGTCAGGAAAGTCATCATAAAAGCGATCACAACGATCATCACCAAAATCGGCGTTGAGGCGGCGATCGGCTCCAAAGCCAGGGCCACTCCTTCAGCCAGACCGGTGGCCGCAAAGGACTTGGCGATGCCAATCCCGCCACCAATCAGTAAGAGAATATCCCAGGGCACCTTATTGGCAGTCTCCCAGTTAATCAGCGCCTGGCCAGGCTTACGCCCCGAGGGGATCAAAAACGCCACGAGACAAAGCAGCACAGAAATGGCCCCTTCCCCAATATATTGGGCATTCTCCACCGGAAAGAGATTCCACCAGCCGGGAATGGTAAAAGCCCCCAAATCGATATCCCGACGGGTGCTCCACAAAATGGCCGCCACCGCGAAAAGTCCGAGCATCCGCCGCTCAGCGCTGTCCATCGGCGGCAGTTTTTCACTCTCCGCATCGAGAACTTCTTGCGCATTGCCCAGCTGCACATGGGCCGGCGCCAAAATATGGGTTAAAAGCCACCAGACCAAAGGCACCATCAGCAACACCACCGGCACCGCCACCGTCATCCATAAAAGAAAGCTCATGGCCGGCGCCCCTTGCGCTTCAAAGACATCGTAGTTGCTTAAATAAAGGGCATTCGGCGCGGTCCCAATCGGCGTACCGAGACCACCTAAGGAAGCCGCATAGGCAATGCCTAATAAAAGTGTAAAGGAAAAGTTCTTTTCATCCTCTTCACCGACGCCGCCTGCATCTTTTAAAGTTGCCACCAGCGCCAAAGCGATGGGCAAAAGCAGCAAGGTCGTCGCCGTATTCGAAAGCCACATGGATAAAAAGGCGGAGGCCACCATAAAGCCTAAGACCAGCCGCTTGGGTTCAACCCCAACTCGATGAATAATCCCTAAAGCGATCCGATGGTGCAGGTTCCAGCGCTCAACCCCCAGGGCCAAAACAAATCCACCAAAGAGCATCCAAATCACCGGATGGGCATAGGCACCGGCAATTTTGCTTAAGGGCATCACCCCAAGCATGGGCATCAGGGCCAGAGGTAAAAGAGAGGCCGCACCCAAAGGAATAGCAGAGGCGAGCCAGCAGGTGGCGACAAAACCGGTGATGCCGGCGGCCATCTGGGCCGCATAGGGCGAAGCGGTCTCCGGTAAAGGTAAAGCGCCGGCGGCAAAATAAAGCACCGCCGCATTGAACAAACCAAAGCCAAGGGCCTTGGCGGAAAAATCTTTTTTCTCAGTGCTCACCCGTCTTCACGCTCCAACCAGGATAGTTCCACCCTTTCTTTATACATGCTGGCGGCCTGCGCACAAATGTCCCTCGCATGTTTTCGAAAAGCCTTTGCCGCAACAATCTCCGCATCCATACCAAAGGCGAGCACCCAGGAAACAAGCCAGGGAATGCTGGCGGTAGAAACAGCGACCTCCACCCTGCCGTCTTCTTTGCCGTGCATATCTTCTTTAGCAAAATGCTCCGCCAGATAATCTTTCCAGGATGGAGCAAAGCAAACCATCACCTCTTCCTTTTGCACTTGTGCAAAAAAACTTTCCTGACGAAAACGCTCTAAATCGACACTTTCACTCGATTCAAATATGTCATCTAAAAGACTTACCCCCGCAACCCGATCGAGGCGGTAGAGTTTTTCTTTATCGTCGGCGCCACAATCCAAAGCCAAAACATAATCAAAACCACTGTGGGCCAGCAATCCAAGAGGTTTGACCTTATAGTCGCAGAGTTCACCACGGGAAGCGGAAAAATACTTGAGTTCAACGAGCCGACGGGCCTGCACTGCCTGCCGCAACACCCCCAAGGGCTGTGCTGTCCTATCACCCTGCTCCGCAATACCGATGCTCTGCTGTGCCAACTCCATATAGGTGCGCTCTGATGCGCTAAAATGATTGGTGATCTTTTGCACCACCGCATCTAAAGCGCTGCTCTCGGCCAGCAAATGACCAACCAACTTGATGCCTAAAACGAGGGCCTTGGCTTCGGCGCGACTCAAGCGCAAAGGGCGCGAGAGACGCTGATCTAAATCCACATAGACCACATCGTCTTCAATATAGATGTCGATCAAATGGTCAGGGGTCAACGGCGGGCGCCCGACCATGGTCAGCAGATCCAAGTCTTCTTCGAGTTTCTTTCGGGAGAGCCCAAGCTCGCTGGCCAACTCATCGAAGGGCACCCCATCACGTTGGGTCACATAGGGGACAATATAAAGAAGTCTGTCGAGACGCTCCTGCACACTCATGCTGCGCCTCCTTCCTCATAGCGTGAAGCCAGCCCGCCATAGATCTCCGCCAACTCACTCCGCCAGCTTTGTGGCATAAGCAGTTCCGCATCGGTGCCCATGGGCAGAAGCTCGCGAAAAAAAGCTTTTTGATGAGAAACCTCTAACCGTAAGAATGTATTGCCATCATGTTCTTCGATACGCGCATCCGGGCCAAAAAGTTCCGTCTCTCTGCCACGGCAAGCCGCACTTAAACGTAAGACCACGGAGACCGGACCATGTTCGGGAAATTGCCAGGCCCGGCGCTGGGAATAAGATGCCAGTTTAAAATCTTTTGGCAGACTATAATGGGGCACCGGCTCTCTGCTCTTGCTCGGCTCTAAGGCTTCCATCCGACCAAGATGAAAAGTACGAATGCCTTCGCGCAAGTGGCAATAGGCCACCGCATACCAAATGCCGTGGCGGTAAAAGATACCGTAAGCATCGATGGCGCGCTCGACCACTTTGCCGCCTAAAGAGCGATAGGCAAGCTCAAGTCGTTGCCCCTTGGCCACCGCATCGTGCAAGATTTCAACCCGCTGGCCAATCACTTCCGCCTGCCCATCCTGATGCAGGGGTGTATGGGCCACCACCGGTAAGTCTCCAGGCAGCTCCGTATCAAAACCAAGCTTGGCCAAAGCCCTTTGCACCGCGTTCTTTTGCGGGAAACCGGGCATGGCGCACAAAGCCGCCCCGGCAATTGATAAGAGGGCCGCTTCCGATGGGCTTAAGTCGAGTTCGGGGAAATAGTATTCGCTTTCATCGACAACATAACCGCCCCCATCCTCGTCCTCATCCGTGCCACCAATCCAGCGCAGGGGTACACCCAAATCCACCAGCGTCGCCTTATCACGTTCGAAGGCCCGCTCGGCGCTTTTAGGATCATCGAGCTGATAAGCGGAAAACTCTTCCAAATCCCGAATTTCACGAAAAGACAGCGGCCGGGAGCTGTTGAGCAAAAGGCCTAATAGATTCAAGAGTCGTTCGGTACGGGCAGCGCTCATAGAGGTGGGGTTAGCATGAGGTGAAGGGTGAAGCAATCTCGGAAAACCGCCTCCAGGGCAATTGACACAAGCCCTATGGATGCTTATATCAGCGCCGCTATGCCTAGTGCCGCCAAAGCCATTGTCCTCCTCTCCGGAGGCCTCGATTCGAGTACGATCCTCGCCATGGCCAAAAACCAAGGTTTTGACCTCTACGCCATGTCTTTTGCCTATGGGCAGCGCCAAGATGTGGAGCTAAAGGCCGCCAAAACCATTGCAGAACATTTTGGCGTCAAAGAGCACCGGCTGGTGGAAATCAATCTGCGGGCCTTTGGTGGCTCAGCCCTCACCGATGATATCGAAGTCCCCAAAGACCGAGACGAAAGCGCCATGGGAGAAGGCATCCCCCTGACCTATGTGCCCGCCCGCAATACGATTTTCTTAAGCTATGCCCTGGCCTGGGCCGAAGTACTCGAGGTCAAAGATATCTTTATTGGCGTTAACGCGGTGGATTATTCCGGCTATCCGGACTGCCGCCCGGAATTCATCGAAGCCTTCGCCAAGATGGCCAATCTCGCCACCAAGCTCGGCACACAAAACCAGGAACACATTCAAATTCATGCGCCACTCATTGATCTTAGCAAAGCGGAAATTATTCAGGCCGGCAAGAGTCTCGGTGTAGACTACAGCCTCACCCACTCCTGCTATGACCCGATTGATGGCCTGGCCTGCGGCCACTGCGACGCTTGTATTCTGCGCCGACAAGGTTTTGAAGCCGCCAAGATCGACGACCCAACTCTCTACGCTAACAAAGGATAAGCACCATGGAAAAACTCATTCGTTCCACCACCATTCTCGCCGTTCGCCGACAGAACCATGTGGTTCTTGCCGCCGATGGACAGGTCACCATGAAGGATACGGTGCTTAAACACACCGCCTCAAAATTGCGGGAACTCTACGAAGGCAAAATTATCGCCGGCTTTGCCGGTGCAACCGCCGATGCTTTTACCCTCTTTGAACTTTTTGAGGCCAAGCTCAAAGACTATTCGGGTAATGTGGAGCGGGCTGCGGTGGAACTCACCAAGGAATGGCGCACGGATAAAATTCTGCGCCGATTAGAAGCACTGCTCCTGGTTGCTGATAAGGAAAACACCTATCTCCTCTCGGGCAATGGAGATGTTATCGCTCCTGAGCATGGCGCCGTCGCCATTGGCTCCGGTGGTACGGTGGCCTTAAGCGCGGCCCGGGCATTACTGGAAAACACGGATAAGGATGCGATGGATGTCGCCCGAATCGCCATGAATATTGCCGGCGATGTCTGTATCTACACCAATCAAAACACTATCTTTAAAGAATTAAAAAGCGAGGCTTAAGTCTATGGCAGCAAGAGAATTTGAAGACCCATCTTTTACCCCCAGAGAAATTGTCGGCGAGTTGGATAAATTTATCGTCGGACAAGCGGAAGCCAAACGAGCGGTGGCCATCGCCCTGCGCAACCGTTGGCGTCGCCGCCGGGTGCCGGAAAACCTACGTGACGAAATTCTACCGAAAAATATTATTCTGATCGGGGCCACCGGCGTTGGTAAAACAGAAATCGCCAGACGGCTGGCTAAATTGGCCCAAGCCCCGTTTGTTAAGGTGGAGGCGTCGAAATTCACCGAGGTTGGTTATGTCGGTCGGGATGTGGACTCGATGATTCGTGATCTTACGGAAAAATCCATACAGATGGTTCGTAACGAAGAAAAAGAGCGGGTCATGGTCCTGGCGCGCAAACACGCTGAAGAACGTCTTCTCGATCTTCTCTTACCCAAACCATCCTATGAGCAAAATGCCAGCGACGAAGATAAAAGCAACGACACCACCCGTGAACGCCTGCGCAAAATGCTGCGCGATGGAGAAATGAACGAGCGGCAAGTAGAAATCGATGCGGAAGACAAACAGATGCCAATGATGCAGGTTTTCTCCAACACCGGTATGGAAGAAATGGGCATGCAAATCCAGGATATGGTTGGCTCCATGCTGGGTCCAAAACGCACCAGCAAACGCAAGGTCAATATCCCTGAAGCTTTAGATATTTTTGCTGAAGAAGAAGCGGCCAAACTTATCGATCAAGACTTTGTCACTTCCGAAGGACTACGCCGTGCGGAAGAAAACGGCATCGTCTTCTTAGATGAAATTGACAAAATTGCCCGGCAAAGCTCATCCCATGGTCCGGATGTCAGCCGTGAGGGAGTGCAGCGGGATATTTTGCCTATCGTTGAAGGCTCAACGGTCACCACCAAATACGGGCTGGTCAAAACCGAGCACATTCTTTTTATCGCTGCTGGTGCTTTTCATGTTTCCAAAGTTTCTGATTTAATCCCAGAACTCCAGGGACGCTTTCCGATTCGGGTCGAACTTAATTCCCTGGGCGAAGAAGAACTCCTGAAAATTTTGAAGGAGCCACAAAACGCCCTGCCCATCCAGTACTCAGCTCTCCTGAAAACTGAGGGCGTGAATTTGGATTTTCAGGATGAAGGCTTACGGGAGCTCGCAAAGATTGCGGCCGAAGCCAACAACAAAGCCGAGAATATTGGCGCCAGACGTCTGCATACGGTGATTGAAAAGCTGCTGGAGGAGATCTCCTTTCATGCACCGGAACGCACCGACAGCACCTTGAAAATCGATGCGTCTTTTGTCAATGAAACCCTGGAAAGTACCCTCAAAAGCGAGGATTTAAGCCGCTATATCCTTTAACTTTGGCTTTTTTTCTTGCGATCGATGGTCTGCAATGTTAGCCAAGGCATCGCTCGTGGGCGAATAGCTCAGTTGGCTAGAGCGCCACGTTTACACCGTGGATGTCGGGGGTTCGAGTC
>CAXGWX010000150.1:0-8661 GCA_964013445.1 uncultured Bdellovibrionales bacterium
AGGGCTGGTCGGTCCATCCGAATCTATACCCATTATTGCCGGTGAACTCGGCCTTTCCCGTTGGCAAAATATATTCCTTTGCGAATTCGATGGTCCCCGTAAAGAGCGCTCGATTGTCTGCACTCTGAGTTCCTAATACGTTGACTTTATAGGTTTTTTATAGATGTATTGAGAGGTTGGTGTAAACTTAGCACGGGCTTAAGGGCGCCGATGACTTTTTTGATGGAGTGAATGTTTTCCATGTTTTTTTCTTCGCGCACAGCCGTTGCAGTAGTTGTTTTGACCCTGGGCGCTGTACAGCTCTCCTGTGATAAGAAGACAAGTGAAAGCTCTCGTTCTTATACTATTGATTCAAACTTTGAATGGGGTACGGCGACCGCAGCGTTTCAGGTCGAAGGTGGCAACACCCATACGGATTGGTATCAGTGGGAGGCATCCTGCACTCAGAGCAATCAAACCGTCGCCCATTGTGAGAGCAATTTGGATGGACCCAACCATTGGGAACTCTATGCGCAGGATATTGGCGCAGCAAAAACCATGGGGCACACCGCTTTGCGTATGGGCTTGGAGTGGGGAAAGATTGAGCCCACGCAGGGGCAGTACGACCAAGCCGTCTTGGAACACTATCATGCGGTGATGGATGAGGCGCTTGCCAAGGATATGACGCTCCTGGTGACTCTACAGCATTTTACTTTACCCATCTGGGTGAACAATATTTTGAATCCAGAAGAGGGCTTAGGCGGCTGGCCAGGTGCAGCAGGTGATGCATTGGGGGAAAGTCCTATTATTGGCGCGTTTGAGGTTTTTGCTCGCAAGATGGCTGAAGAATTTGGTTCCAAGGTCGACCTTTGGATTACCATCAATGAGCCGCTGGTGCCTTTGGTTGGGGGCTACCTTGCGGGAGTTTTTCCCCCGGGGCAAAGTTTAAAAATCGAAACTCTTTTGCGGGGCGCTTTCAATATGGTTTGGGCCCATCGCCGAGCATACGATATGTTGCATGCCTACGATCAAGGTGATGTGGATGGAGATGGGAAGAATGCCTTGGTGAGTGTGGCCAAGCATTGGCGAGTTTTTGATCCGGCGAATGCGGAGTCGACAGGCTCCATCGAGTCAGCTCTGCGTTTAGAATATCTTTATAATGATGTTTTCATGCGGGCCATTTGGCTCGGCGAGCTCGACCTCAATGCGGATGGGGATATTAGCGATCCGAACGAAGGCACCCAAAGTGAACTGGCTGGTGGATTGGATTGGTTGGGCGTAAATTTTTATGGTCGATTTCTGGTTCAGGATTCACTCTTGCGTTTGTGTGATGACATGCCTTGTTCCGATGATGAAGGTGTGGAGGTTCCTATTCTTTTTGAGGAAAACCCGGATGCGACCCATACCAATGATTTGGGGTGGGAAATTTATCCTGGCGGACTGGTTCGGGTTCTGGATAAAGTTAAAGAATACGGTTTACCGATGCGGATCACGGAAAACGGTATTGCGGATGGGGATGATGATTTGCGCCCGCAATTTATTGTTGCCCATGTGCAAGCCATGCAGGAAGCCATGAGCAAAGGTGCTGATGTGCGTGGCTATTACCACTGGACTTTGGTCGATAATTTTGAGTGGGCAGAGGGTTATGAACCCCGCTTTGGTTTGCTGCGCGTAGATTACGATGACCCAGATCGGGCACGAACAAAAACCCGTGGTGCGGATGCGTTAAGCGCGCTTATTGCGGCGAATGGTGCGAATGCGGATATCATTAACGAGTTCGGTACCTTTGAGTTTTAGTTAAGAAACTTTCAGGCGTGAAGCTCTAAGGCAGCCTCCCTCGCCAATTTTTGTAGCCAATAGCTGGGTCGTTTTAGGCTTTCGTTTTTGTCCACCATATCGCTCAAGCGTTTTGTTTTTTGAAAGTAGCTTTCTATGTTTTTTCTTGAGTCACTTGTCGCACATAGGAGCAGGCAGGGGATCCGGTTGGCCTGGCAGTGTTTTGCAATTTCTCCACTTGCTTTGCCCATCAAGGAAGTTTGATCAAAGTTGCCCTCCGCACAAATAACCAGATCGGCTTGTTTAGTTTTGTTAAAAAGATCAGTTTGTTGAGCAAAAAAATTAAATCCGGATTGCACTTCGGCGTTCAGAAAAGCTTTGAGCGCGAACCCTAAGCCGCCAGCTGCACCCGTATGGGGCAGGTTCTTGAATCTCTTTCCCAGATGTTGCTCAACAAGCTTGGCCATGTTTTTCAGTGCCTCTTCCGCCTTTGGCAGCTGGGCTTTGGTGAGACCCTTTTGTGGACCAAAGGTGTAGGTCGCGCCTTTGGCGCCGAGCAAAGTGTTGTTTACATCGGCGGCGACAACAATGTTTCCTAACGAAGATTCTGAGGAGGGTGGTTGAAGGGCTGTGGCTTTGTTCAATTGCATCCAGTTTTTGATTTCCTGACCGTTGGCTTGCAAAAATTTCCATCCCAAAGCTTTTGCTAAACCAAACCCACCATCGTTGGTGCCGCTGCCGCCCAAACCAAGAATAATCTGCTTTGGTTTTTTTGTGCTGATGTTGACGAGCACTTGTGCCAGAGCGCTTGAATCTCGTTTTGCAACTGGAATGCCCGCACATCTGGAGAGTCCTATGACCGAAGCCGCATCGATCAGCGCAATGCCTTTGGTTTGGGTTTTAAACCAGGGCGTTGGCCGTGCAACTCCATCAATCTGTACGACTTTCGTTTGATGTCGAGTCGTAGGAAGATGTGATGCCAGGAGTTCGGCAAAGTTTTCTCCGCCGTCACTAAGAGGCTGATAGGTAATCCTGTCTCGTGAACGGGCACTATGCCAGCCGCGAGCGATACAAGAGGCCACACGCTGGGCCTTAAGACTACCCTTGAAGCTGTCGGCGGCAATGAGGATATTTTTTGCCATGAGCTACTCTACGGCAAGTAGCCAAAGTTTTTAAGTTCCAGAAAGTGTCTATGTTTTCTTCGACGTACGTTGGCTCGTGGATAGAATTCTATCTCACTTAAATCTCTATGGTTTTGGTGTTCCCCATAGGATCGAAATGTCGGAACTTTGGTCTTTTTTGGACAAATCGAACTAAATAAATGGGGCACTTACGTCGATGTATCTAGGACGCTAAATAATAGAATGAGAATGGAAATATGACGATGGTGGAGGGAAACACCAATATCGTTAGTGTTTCTTTCGGTGACCATTTGAACCATGGTGATGGGGACAGCCGCTTGCATAACCCCATGGCACTGGCTCGCCGAATGCAGCACTGGCGCAGGAATTTGGGCGTAAATACGTTGCACTGGCGTATTTTGCAGACCCGAAGTTCTGGGTGGCGGCACCGTGCGGAAGAGCCGAGCGTGCCAGTCGTCGATAATCCTCTGCAGCGTGGCTGGGATGATTTGGATTGGGTGCCCTATTTGGCCCACCAGGCCGGCATGCGCGTTTATGCCTACGTTACGATTTTTGATGAAGGTTGGCCCTTGTTGCCAGATCCTACACGGGTAAAATCATTTCTCTCCCATCGCTATGGTAAAGATGAATCCTGGCAAAGTGATTTTGCTTTTCAGCATCCCGAGTATCACGTTGTCGATCAAGGTGGGAACCAGCATCAGTGGGGCGTGCTTGAACTTGCCTATCCAGAGGTAAGACAATACTTCACTCAACTCTTTTTAAGCTATCTTGTCGGTCGTCAATTTGATGGCCTCTTTGTCTGTTTGCGTTCCCATTCGAAGCCTGCAGAGCATGGAGATTTCTTTGGCTATAATGAGCCCATACGCCAAGCCTATTTTTCTCGATTCGGTCAGGATATTTGCTATCATGGCTTCAAGCGACAGCTGTGGCGAGATTTACGCGGTGCCTATCTCACCAAGTTTCTTCAGGAGCTCAAGAGCCAATTGCAGCCACTGGGCTTGCCTTTGGCCGTAGGCCTACCGCGGGGCAACATCATTGGGCCGCCCATGGGCAATATGACCTTGGCTTGGTGGCAATGGGTTGAGCAATCTATTGTCGATGAAATCGTCATCAATCAAAATTCCCGCCGCTGCCCGACCTTTGGAGAGACCCTATGGCCGATGCACAAAGGGTTAGGCTACCTGCAAAATTATGATACGGGCGCCGGGATGGAGCCCTTTAACACCCAACTCGAAAAAACTTACCTGCCTCAAATCACCAACAGCGCCACCAAGCTTTATGTGGCAAGTCAGTGGGATGAGAACAGTCTGATTGAACAGCCTCGTATACAGCGACTTCCGGGAGTTTCCGGTCTTGTTTACAGTTCCTATGTTTATGACCACCAGCCGGAAGTTCTCCTGGCTTTGGCCTCTTAAAGTTCTTCAGGGCTTAGTCCGAAAGGTTGCATCTTAGGCTGCTGCTCAATAGAGTGCACTTAGGATGCCAAGGAGGACAATTATGGCTGAGGTAAAAACTGCACAAATTTCCGAGGATGAGTTGCTGGCCGCCGATCTTGGGCTCTTGGCCAAGCCGGCCAATCTCTTTCGTTTGAGATTAGATGATAAGCAAGTGGTGCTTGATTTTGCCCATGTCCCACCGCTTTTACCTAATGAAATAGATAACTTAGCGGCCGGTGACGTGAAGGTCCACTCGCGTATTGCGCTGCCGGCAGAGCTTGCTAAGGAATTTGCCACACAACTAACCAAAATCCTTGCCGAAGCTGTATAATAGCAGCATGGGCGCCGCAGAACGGCGCTTATGAAGCAAGAAAAGGCCCCCGCAATGAAATTACGTCACGGAAAATCTACAAATGCCCCTGACCAGGTGGCCAAGGTTGTTCCGGAACTTCCCGTCGATGCGAAGCCTACCATTAAGGGTGTCGAACCCGATCCTAAAACCATTGCTCGAGTAGAAAAGGCGCTGCAAAAGAATGCGGCTCGCCGGGAGACTGCGCCGGCCCCAGCCGCACCAGAAAGTGTTGGCGCTAAAGATGCGCAAACCAAGCGGCGGGAAACTGCGGAGGTTCAGGAAGGCACGAATGCGGCCCGTGAGTTTTTGCAAAATATGGCTCATGAGAGCGCTAATGCGTCGGTGGTTGAAGGTTCGATGCGAACAAACCGACGTGATGCAAAAGCAGGACGTCGGGTACCTTATGCGGTTGGTGCAGGTGGTGTGCTTGGCTATATGGGCTTAACCACTGGCGTTTCGACTTATGTTCATGAGTATTGGGGACATGTTCTCTTAGGCGGTGAACTCACCCATGATTACGATCATGGACATGAGCCCACATGGCATGTTCAAGCCTTTGATGAATCCCATCATATTGGCGATGCTTCGACACCGGAAGGCAAAATTGATGCTTTGTTGGATTGGGTTTCGAGCCCGCATACGGAAGGGGATGGTGTACTTGGATATGCGAGATTTTCAAAGAGCCACGCCCATCCCAATGAACTTGGTGAGCATATGGGGGAGGCCGGGGCGTCTGCCTGGCGTTCCATGGCCGGACCTTTAGCAGAACTTGGGATGTGTTCGCTGGCCTATTTGGCTGGGAATAAAGTGGCGGATAAAAGGCCCGTCCTTGGTTACACAATCATGTCTATGGGTATGGCGAGTCACGCGACCCATTGTTTATATCCTTTAAGTGCAGCACAAATGACCCAAGCCGAATTGCTCGATGCAAGCAAGACCGGCCATGACTATGCCAACATTGCGGTGAAAATGTCTGAGGTGACCGGGGTGGATGCGACGACGCTGGCGGTGGGCACAGCAGCTGCCTATATCGGATTTTTGCCAGCGGTGGCAGTAGGCATGTACCTACACAAAAAGCGCCACAATGAAACGGCGGTGAGCACGTCGATGGCCATGCAGCATTGGTTTTCCAAAGCCAAGGATGATCCGGAGATTGGCAAAATTTTTGAAGAGAAATATGAATCTTATCCTGATCGGGACACATTGGTTGAAAAAGCTAAAACGATGTCTGTGCTCTACTATGACCAGCTTAAGGATCCGGAAAGTGTAGACGAACAAGCGTGGGCGGAAGCTTATGTTGATCTGGATATCGAATGTCAGCGGTTGAATTCTTATATTTTCCGCTCCTTTGATAAGAAAACCCAGAGTGCGCTCAAGAATGAAGTTTTGCAAAAGTGGAACGAACTTTTAGCATCTGACCCCTATCAGCAAGCCATTGAACGACTATCGGTTGCCGGCATGGGCTTGGCGGCGACAGCACCTATTGTCAAGACTTTAGGCCAGACCATCGTGCCGGCTGTCGGTGGTGTGGGCTCGGCCATGAGTGCGAGTGTGCCGGTGTTGGCCAGTTTTGGTGCGGTGCGGGATGGCTACAAACTCTTTAAAGATTTACAGACGCCCTCTGAGGTGGTTCCCACCAAGGCTAAGGTCGCCAGCGCAGGCAAGTATGCGTCATCCTTTTTTGGCGCGGCGGCGATTACGGCGGCGGTGACTGTGCCCGGGGCCGCTTTAGCCTTTGTGCCGGCCGCCATTGGCTGTGTCGCCAGCTCTCTTGGCTTTGGCTATGCTCGTCACAAAATATTAAAAGGACGTCTGCGGGAATCCGCCCGCCGTGAAACCTATATACTCAAATAGGTTTAAACTTTAATTGTTTGCCAATCACCTTTACGCCAGAGCCAAACAAAGAGGAGGGTCTGGACGCCACGGTAAACGCCCTGGATGATCCATATGCCTAAGATGCCAAAGCCTAAGACCGGGCCGATGAGATAGGCCAGGGGTAAAAAGAAAATCCACTGGCAACCAATGGTGACTTTCATCGATGTCTTGGCATCACCAGCACCAAGGTGGGCGTGCATGAGTACTAAGCCAATGGCATCAAATAAAATCCAGCAAGCAAAAGCCATGAGCGGAACTCGGGCAATGGCCATGGTTTCTGGATTGTGTAGAAAAAAGCTTAAGAAGAAATTGGGGACAAGGAGCATCGGCAGTCCGAGGATGCCCAGAGCGATCAAGGAAATCTTAACCACATCCCAGGCCCAGCGGTTTGCATCTTGCGGATCCTTGCGGCCAAGTGCTTGCCCGACCAGAGTGGCGGCGGACATCCCCAGAGCAAGGCCGGGAAGAATAGCGATAAGCATGATGGGGATGAGTACGGCAGCGGCGGCAGTTTCCCGGGTGCCCACTTGCCCCAAGATCCAAAAGAGTAGGGTATGGCCGGCGGCAAAAAGACTCTGTTGAGTACCAAAGGGCAGAGAGAGGCGCAGCAGCGTTTTGATGGTGGCCAAGCGGGGCAGACGTTTTAAGAAACCATATTCGCTCGCGTGGCGGCGCCCCAGATAAAGATAGTTGGCAACACCGATGTAGGTGGAAATCGCGCTGGCTAAACCGGCGCCAGCAGTTCCCATTTCGGGAAAACCAAATTTGCCAAAAATGAGTAACCAGTTGAAAAGGATATTCGAGGCATGCATGATAATGAGTGTGCGCATATAGATGGCGGAACGATTGATGCCATTCCAATAACCGCGAAAAGAGAAGTTGATGCCGACGGCGGTGACCCCTATGAGTCTAAGTTGTAGATAGGCGCTACCTTCGCTGACAACAGCGGCGTCTGGATTTAAAAGTGCAAAGATGTCGGGCATGAAGTGAATGAGTATGGCGCTCCATGGGATGGCGAAGAGGATCGCAACGCAAATAGCGCCGTTTAAAATCACTGCCATATCTTTGGTTTCGCCGGCGCCTTGTCGTCTGGCCACCATGGCTTGCACCCCTGAGCTTAAACCCATGAGCATGGCCACCGAAGCGAAGTTAACAAACCCACCAGCGCCGACCGCAGCCAGGGCCGCATCGCCTAAGGTACCGACCATGGCCGTGTCCACCAGATTTAGGACGTTTTGACTGGCCATACCGCCGACGATGGGCAGGGCAAGCTGGGCAATCGGACGCAGGCGCGTGACGTGAAAGGTACTGTCTGGATTGGTCACCATGGGCAGCCCTTCAAGCCACGGCTGAGAGACTTTTGCAAAGGCTTTTCTGGAAAAAGAGATCAAAGGCTGTTTAAAAGATAAAAATATAGGCGCAACATCTTAAGTTATTAAAATTGAAGGATATTTTGTGGGCCTTTTCAGCGTTTAGAGGGCCGAAAAAGACAACGGAAATAACGCTTTAGCCGATACATATTGGTGAGCAACGCTCCCCCCTAACAATTTGGCGTGTGCCAACACTTTTTTCTGGTGGTTAGGGAGTTTCGAGAGATGCCGCAATTTTTAAACAGAGCACTTTTGATTTTTGTTCTTGGGCTTTTTGCCATGGGCAATTCTGCCGGCTCCTGTCGTCCAAAGCCCAAACTTGTGGTCGGCTGTCAGTCCGATGCGGAATGTGCGCAAGGGTTTGTTTGCACGATTGCCACCGGACAATGTACGGAGGATCTTGCCGGCCAGGATCAGGATGAATTGGTTGAAGATGAGGGCGATACGGATACAGAAACCGACATCGAAACCGACATCGAAACTGACACCGACACCGACTCCGATACGGATACGGAAACCGACACCGAAGCCGACACCGATACAGAAAGTGACTCCGAAACCGATGAGGGCGATGGTGAAGAAGAAGAAGAGTCTACTGACGAGGAATCGGAAATTTCCTTAAGCACCCCTAACGATCCGCTTTTCCCTTATCAATGGCATCTCAACAATGATGCGCAGACCCAATCGACACCAAATTGGCGTACCGGTAATGGGGTGACCGACATTGATTG
>CAXGWX010000151.1:0-8615 GCA_964013445.1 uncultured Bdellovibrionales bacterium
CGTGAGATCATGGCTTGTGGAAAGCCCGTGATCGCTTCGGATTTAGGCGCCATGAGTGAGATTGTGCGGCATGAGCAAACCGGAAGATTATTTCCGGTTGGTCAGGCAGAGATTCTCTCTAATGAAATCAGTACCTTATATGCAAGTCGTGCACGGTGTCTGGATTTAGGGGAGAATGCCCGCGCAGTTTTTGAGAAGGAGTATGCGGCGGATGTTAATTATCAGCGATTACTGGACATTTATGGGCAAGCTGATTTAGATGCACGCACTTAGGCAGAGTAATTCGATAAGGAATCCCGAGTGAGTGTTTTTCTCAAATTAGGCTTAGCCGGCTTTATTTCCTGGATTGTTGCTTTAGTGGGCAGCTTTGTGATGGTTCGTTTGGGCACTAAGTACAAGTGGGTGGAGCAGCCCAAGAAAGATCGATGGCATGAAAAAGCAACACCAACGATGGGCGGAGCTGCCATCTTTATTGCTTTTCTTGCAGGCGCAATTCCATTTATTGAGTTATCCAATCTCCAAAACTTGGCGATGTTGTCAGGAGCGCTGTTGATGTTTGCCACTGGCTTACTGGATGACGTAGTCAACATTAAGCCCAGTTCTAAGCTTTTAGCGCAAATGGTGGCAACGTCGCTGATGATGGTGTGCGGCATCTGGGCGCTTTCAGCGTGGCCAGCATGGATTGCTCTTCCCATTACTTTCTTGTGGTTTATTGGCATTACGAATGCATTGAATTTGCTGGATGGTATGGATGGCTTAGCTGCCGGTATTGCAGCTATTTCTTGCTTGGTTATCGTCGTGGTTAGTATGACTAACGGAAGTTATTCAGTGGCGATACTGGCAATCTGCTTAGCGGCGGCAAATCTGGGCTTTCTAGTCTTTAATTTTCACCCAGCAAGAATTTTCATGGGAGACTCTGGCAGTTTATTTATCGGTTTTACATTAGCCAGTATTTCAGTTCTTGGTACATGGGAACATGCTTCTAACCTATTTATGGTCATGGCTGTTCCAGTGCTTTTATTGATTGTCCCAATTTTCGACACAACCTTGGTTACAGTGCTTAGGAAGCTGCATGGACACTCTGTTGCTGAGGGGGGACAAGATCATACTTTTCATCGTCTTGCAAAGCTCGGCCTTAAGGATGTTCATGTTGTTTTACTCCTATGGAGTGTTTCTGGCATTTTTGGTGCCGTTGCTCTTATTGGCGTTTATATGAATGTTCTTCTCTCCGTTGTTATGGGGGGATTCGCCATTTGCTTGATGTTGGCGCTTGGCGTCTATCTGGGGCTCTATTCGAAATACAGGTATCCTGCATCGCTATCGCCAATGGGTGAGGAAAAATCTCAATCATGGCTTGTGCTGTTTTTGCGCTCCATTCCAAACAAGAGACAGTGGGCTGAAGTGATCGGTGATGCGGCGCTGGTTTCTTTGGCTATCATTACAGCGTTTTTGGCTCGTTATGAGGCTGATGTTTGGGCTTATGAGTGGCAATTAAAAGAGTTCCTTCCGCTTGCCATTGCGCTTAAGCTGATGGCTTTCTATCTTTGCGGGCTCTATCGTCTGGTTTGGCGATATGTATCATTAACTGATCTTCTTTTGATTGGAAAATCCATTGCTTTATCCTCTTCACTACTTTCGATCGCTGCTCTTATGCTTTTTGGACTTGGGCATATCAGTTTGTCTGTATTG
Source organism: uncultured Bdellovibrionales bacterium (assembly GCA_964013445.1). Classification (GTDB taxonomy): domain Bacteria; phylum Myxococcota; class XYA12-FULL-58-9; order XYA12-FULL-58-9; family JASMKV01; genus JASMKV01. The sequence continues at coordinate 1,690 of CAXGWX010000151.1, forward strand.
TTTCTTGATGCAGTCTTCACCTTTGGATTTGTTACGTTTCTGCGCTTAGTTTTTCGTTTCCTTAGAGAGTGGCTCGAGTTATCGCTATCGGACAACGAAAATGGAACACGGATACTGATTTTAGGAGCAGGTGATTTAGGCGAAAGGCTGGTACGTGAAATTAACCACGGTCGGGCAGCTGGCCAGCAAGTGGTAGGATTTCTCGATGATTCAGGTGATAATATTGGCCGCTCCATTCACGGGAAGAAAATATTGGGACCTCTATCAAGCCTTAGAGATGCGGTTTTGGAGCACAAAATTACAGACATATACTGCACAGAGAGGCCACTTCTTGAAGAAAAGCGAAATTATTTCAACGAGTTGAGCGAAGGCTTGCCGGTGCGAATTTACCAAGCAGAGGAGCAGGATAGTGAATTTGCTCTGGTCTTCAAACCTTTAGCTGCCCTCTAGGTTAATTTACTGGGTGGATAATACTTTAGTCTTCCCGCGTTGCTAAATCGATGTGAAAAAGCTATAGCAGCCCTGTTTCTATGGAAATTAAGCCAAATAGCCAGCTGCAGGATGAGAGCAGTATTTTAGAAGAACTGAGAAAGTTCTGGGGCGCGGTGCGTCGTCGCCAGTTTTTCTTTTTTGGAGCCTTTGGCCTGTGCTTTACAATTGGCTTGATATTTTTGCTGCGCACACCAAAGATTTATAAGGCAAAGACCCTCATCATGATTGAGCGAGCGGCGCCCACAGTTTTGGGGAATCAGGTTCAAAATGTGTATGATTTAGGTGCTCGCGGTTATTGGGAAAGTAAGCAGTACTATCGCACGCAGTATCAAATCATTGAAAGTCGTAAGGTTTTGGACCGTGCGGCTCGTGAGCTTCGGTTGGAACCAAAAGCGATTGCGCAAGAAGTTCGACAAGTTTTGGCGACCAATAAAGGGCAGGGAGAGAGCCTGCCGATGGATAGTCTGCCAGCTGGTTTGAAATTTAGGCTCAACGCTTTAGGTTTTGTCGACGATGTTGATTCCACGGCTCTTAAAGCTCTGGAGTCAGACTTTAAGGTTTTTCAGAGCTTGCGTGCGATGCTCGCGGTTGAGGCTCTTAAAGATAGTTCATTGGTTGCAATTGGTGTGGAGCATAGGATTCCGGAGGTTGCGGCGAAACTAGCGGATGCTATTGCTTTGGCATATATCGAATCGAATCTGGAGCAAAAAACCGACGTGACCCATTCAGCCGTAGCTTGGCTGTCCAATCAGCTTTCTGTTTTACGCGATAATCAACAGAAAAGTGAACGTGCGCTTTACGATTTTAAAAAGGAAAACAATATTGTCTCTGTTTCGCTGGAGGGACGGCAGACAATGATTTTAGAGACTTTAAATCAGCTTAATGAACGTCTTTCTGCAACGCATGCGGAGCGCTTGGTCCTGGAGAGCGAGCGTGATGAGTTAAATCGTATTCTTTCGAAAAAGAAAGATCCGACGTTGTTTTTGCGTGAAAAAGATCACAACCTCTTGCAAGATTTAAAACGAAAGCGCTTCGAGTTACAGGAGCTTAGGGCTGAGCTCAATGAGCGTTATACGGCAAAGCATCCCAAACTGGTAAGTATCGACAACAAAATTCAAACCCTTGAAAAGAATATCAAGTCAGAGATTGGTAAAATTCGACAAGGATTTGATCAGGAATTCCAAATAAAGCAAGCCAGTGAGGATAAACTGCGTGCGGCCATTGCCTCGGTCAAAACAGAAGCACTTGAGTTAAACCAAAAGGAAATAACTTATAAGCAGTTGAGTCGGAAGGCGGCTCATGATTTAGAGTTGTTGAATTTGGTTCAGAAGCGACAAAAGGAATCTGAACTTACGCAGATGCTTAAGGTCAACAATATACGTTTACTTGAAAAAGCTCTTGTGCCCCAGGTTCCGATAAAGCCAAGAATAAAGATTGCGGTTATTTTCGTTTTTTTGCTTAGTGTGCTGATAGCCTTCTTGGTGGCGATTGTCGTGAACCTCATTGATAATACCGTCAAAACGCAAAATGAAATTGAAGGAGTGATGGGGTTGCCTTTTTTGGGAATTCTGCCTGTAATACAAGATGAAGGTAATGCAATCATACAGAATCCATGGGAACGGGATTTTTATATTGTTGATATGCCACGTTCAGCAGTTGCAGAGTGCGCACGTAGTATACGTACTAATTTACTTTTCATGTCAACCGGTCAGCAATTTAGAACATTGATGGTTACCAGCAGCGGCCCCAAAGAGGGAAAGAGCACGACGGTGTGTAACCTGGCAGCAACGATGGCAGAATCTGGTTCCAGAACGGTTGTGGTTGACACTGATTTGCGTCGTCCGCGTTTACACAAGAGCTTCCTGGTTGACAATGAGATTGGCTTGACGAGTTGTCTCTTAGGGGAGATGCACTATAGAGAGACGGTACGTAAGACCCGTATTGAGGGACTTGATTTTATTGCGAGTGGGCCCATTCCACCAAATCCGGCAGAGCTTTTGCATACGGAGCAATTTAAACAATTGGTTGAGCAACTTACCGAGGATTATGACAGGGTCATTTTTGACTCTCCCCCGGTGAGCGCGGTTGCGGACCCATTGATTTTGACAACGTTAACGGATGGGGTGGTTTTTGTTGTACAGGCCCATAAAACGACACTTCCTGCAGCTCAACTGTCTCGAAAAAAATTACAAGCTGTTGGGGCTAATTTCTTTGGCGTGGTTCTTAATGATGTCGACCTGTCCAATAAACATAGTGACAGTTACTACTACCACTACTATCAATATTACAGGAAAGGGTATTATGCCGACGATGAGTCTGGTTCTGCAATCAAGGCATAAGATTCGATCTATTTTATTTGCTCGATAATTTTTTCATCACTCAACTCGTCGAGTGCATTATATACTTTGATAATATTCTGACCATCTGTGGCTAGGGAATTTTGCAATATGGCAACGGCGAGGCTACCTTGTCCGAGTTTTTTATGCAGTCTGCTCAGCCGTATTACCGCTTTAAGGTGAGCAGGGGAGTGTTCAAGGGCTTTTTTGTAGGCCTTTATGGCTGGAAAGTATTCCTGCCTTTGTTCTAAGATCGTCCCTTGCAGCTGATAGGCACGAGTAAGCGCGGTATTGTCGGTGCTGACATACAATAACTTGTCTATTTGCTCCAGGGCTTTCGTATACGCTTCTTGGCTTAAGAGGATTTCAATAAGTCGCTCTAAGAGTCTAACCTTCTCAGCACCGCTTTCAACACCTTGATGCAAGAGGTGCATAGCTTTTTGCGCCTTATTTGCTTTGACCAAAGTGTCTGCATGATGCAGGTAGGTCTCTGTTCGTGTAGGTTGCATGCGATGCACTTCTTTGAAGGCTTCCTGGGCTACGTTGTATTGTTGCAGGGCAATTGCGATACGGCCTTTTCGTTCCAAATACTTGTAATCGTTCTGCTCGGGGTGAGCTTCTAAGAGAGTCATTGCAAGTTTTGCCTGACCTCGATCAATGAGAAAGTCAATAATCTGGTAGCGGACCTTGTGTTCCGTTTGGGCTAGCGCGGCTACGTCCTCAAAACTTTTTCTTAAGCTATAAACTTCTTTAGCAACTTGTTGTGCGCGTGAAGGTGATAGCTCTATGCTCAGCCGATATTCATTAAGCGTTTGAAAGTCAACCTTAACAAGGCGTAGCGCACGCGCGGTAATATAATGGGGTATGGCATCTGAGGGCGCGAGGAACATAGCACGATTGGTCCACCGAAGTGTGGTGTTGATGGAGTTATTGCGATTAAGAGATTCTCTGGCAATGAGCATTGGACCAAAGCTATCTGTTGGATGTCTACGAATAATTTCAATGGCTAATGGTTCAATCTCTGCCCAAGACATATTCTGGTTTGCCAATAAGGCCCGCAGCGCATTGGTATCATCGTTTAGGTTATGTCTGGTCGCGCTTGTAAAGGAGATGGTTGTTATACAAAGAAGCAAGCCAAAGAGAATTTGCGCAGAAGTTCTGTGGAGTTGAACCCTATTGCCCCAGAGGATCTGCTTTAGGCTGAATCTGGATGCTCTTTCTCCAGCCCATGCGCCAAGTTGACTAAAGAATACAGCGCTCGAGAACATCACTGCTGTCGTTGTTAGGCTGAAATCAAGTGTGTTTTGCAGTCCAATATAGAACAAGATTGCGAGATTGATGAGACTTTTGGGGTCTTGTTTCTTGCGCACGAATATCAGGCTGAGCATCCATAGGACACTTGAAAGCAATAGTGCGCCAATGAGCGCACCCCAGTCCACGAACATCTGCATCCATTCATTTTCAAAATGAGAAACAAAGGCTCCGGCAGGTGCGTAATGCGCATATACTGTTGGCAATGCGGCACGTCCTATCCCAGAAATGAAGAAATCATCTAGTATTTTCGGTGCGGCTACCCAAAATTGGGTTTTTGAGGATAGCGCATTCAAGCTAATTGTGGACAGTTCGTGTTGAACGTCGAATATGAAGAATAAAGAGCATACAATAACCGCAAGTACGGAGATGACAAGCAGTTGCGATTTGCCTTCTCTTGTTGTTTGGCGCAGCAGAAACAGAGTCAGAAGAGTAAGCGTGATGAGTAAAAAAACAATGCTGCCCCTTGAGTCCGTAAGAAATACACCACTCAATATGATGCCGAGTGCCCCTATGTGAGCAAAGCGATATTTATTTCTACTTGTTAAGGCCATTCCGCACGCCAAGATTGCACCTGTTCCGAGAAAAGCAGCCATATGATTAGAGTTTATGAAAGTGGAGGGAAAAGAGTTTGTCCACCGGTTGAACGAATTAAAGAGGCTTTGAGTATTCATGATGAGATGAAGGTACCCAATGAGTGTGACCACGAGAGCAGCGCTAATGATAACGATCCATATTTTCCTATAAAGATGTTTTTCTTTGAAGTATGTCATGGTTAGGCAAACAACGATAAAGCACGAAGCAAGTTTAATAACTTCATGACACGTGGCGGATGGGTCCATACTTAATGGGGCCCAAAAAGATTCGTTAGAAAAGGCCCCTTCTAAAAGGTCAAGGCCCTTTGGGGATAAATACCGAATAAGTTTGGAGGGGATGGGGATAGTTTGTGAGAGTGTGAATATGAGGGCAGTAAAGGTTATGATGAAAGGCAAGCTTATGTGCAATCGATGGGCCGAGTTCTTTGAGCAGTACGTTAAATAAAAAGCGGTTATTAATAGCAAGAAAAGCGCAGAGTTTATTGGGACATGGACCCCAGCCAGCAAAAGTGGAGCAATAAAAATAGTGATCGCTAAAAGCCTTGAGGGCAAAATATCTGAGGCCTTCATTTATGGTAAGCACTCGTGTTGGAATCGTTTTGTGAATACACTTTAAACCCTAGCAAATAAATAATCTTGTTTTCCTTATGGATTTTGCGACTAATATGCCAATATATAAGGACAAGTAATGCACAAGTTGGCGCTAAACTCAATGAAGTACAAAAAAGCCGAGTTGCCGAGGATAGGTCTTTATCGTTCTTGCGATGTTGTCATAAGTCTATTCGCCCTTGTTTTGTTGATCCCACTTTTTGCAAGTGTGGCAATAATCGTTCTTGTTGCTTTGGGCCGCCCGGTATTTTTTGTGCAGGAGCGTACAGGGTTGATGGGCGAGATTTTTTTGATGTTTAAGTTTCGAACGCTTGCCAAGTTGGAAGGTGATAATTTGGATACAGAATCCAGCTATCAGAAGAAGTCGAGCGATTCATGCTGCGAGTTTTTATTGGGGATGTTGCGAGATTTGAAGCTCGATGAATTGCCACAGTTTTGGAATGTCCTTAGGGGGGACATGAGCCTTGTTGGTCCACGTCCTGAACAACCGCATATACATCGCGAACTTTGTAAGAGCATACCCGGTTTTGACCAGCGCTTGTCTTTGAAGCCGGGGATTACTGGTTGGGCACAAATTCATGAGCCGCAGGCTCAGGCGCTTGGTGACGCGGCAAGAAAGCTCGCTTGGGACAGGCATTATATTGAGAATCAGTCCATGTGGCTGTACTTTAAAATATTAACTCTAACACTTGGGGTGCTTTTTGTTGAATTACCATGCCGTAAAGGCCGGCAGAGCTTTGGGCTCTCGAGAACTCCGTAACTGAGTTTTGTACGTCGTGTAAAAGTTGAGTTGAAGTAAATTGCAAATGATTAAAACGCATGATGAGGTACGATTTGTCTGTCAGCGCTTCTTTCCCGAATTGATTTCCACAGGACAGACGTTAACAGAATTATGTGAGAGACTTGTGCAAGAGGGAGTGTCTGTAAAGGTTTTGTGTGGCCGCCCGGTTATTTTACATAGGCAAAAAGAAGTAGCACATTGTGAGGAGTATCATGGGATCAAAATAGACCGCCTTTGGAGCACACGTTTTTCGAAGTTGTCCTTGTTGGGGAGGCTTATAAATCAATTGACCTTTGCCCTATCCGTGTTCATTTCCTTGCTTTTGACTAAGGAGAGAGCACCCCTTATTGTAACGACAAATCCGCCTTTTTTGCCTTTCTTTTGTGTTTTGGCCAATCGATTTAAGTCGAGAAAAACATCTCTTCTGGTTTTTGACCTATACCCTCAAACCCTGGAAGCGCTTGGGGTGTTGCGCAATGGCGGACTACTTGCATTGTGCTGGAGGCAAGTTAATCGGTTCATTTTCGCTTCGGTGGATTCCATTATTACGATTGGGCGCTGCATGCAGGAGAACATATTCGCCGAGGTCAATGAACAGGAACATAAAAAAATAGAGTTAATCAATATCTGGGCTGACGAGCAAAGAATCTATCCGGTTGAGCACGAGGCCAATCCTTATCGAAAGAAATGGAATGTAGAAGATAAGTTTGTACTTCTTTATTCCGGGAATATGGGGCGCTATCATGATGTTGAAACAATTTTAGAAGCACGAAAAGAGTCTTTATTTAAGGATGTTGTAGA
>CAXGWX010000152.1:0-8574 GCA_964013445.1 uncultured Bdellovibrionales bacterium
ATGACGATGATGACGATGATGACGATGATGACGATGATGACGATGATGACGATGACGACGATAACTCCGGTGATGACGACGATGATGACGATGACGACGACGACGACGACGACGACGATAACTCCGGTGACGATGACGATGATGATGATGATGACAGCAGCGGGGACTGTGACCCGGAGTGCACCGCCGCCAACACGGTCTGTATCGAAGGCAGCTGCGAATGTGATTTTCCCTTCGGAGATTGTGACGGCAACAGCAGCAACGGTTGCGAGGAGAACTTTTCACTTTTAGACAGTGAGAAGTGTAACAGCTGCAACAACAGCTGTGCGGATGGTCAAGCATGCACCGAGTACGGCTGCTTGCCCGTCGTTCTAATGAGTCAAGCCGATGACTGTGCGGGCAAAAGCGAGGGCCAATGCACGAGCGAAAGTGGCTGCACCTGGATACCGCCTATCGGTGGCGCGACAGGAAGCTGTGAAGTGAACAATTCCGTAGGGCCGGTTTGCCCGATGGATTTGGAACTCACCACCTTAGAATGTGGCAATACCAGAGAGAATTGGTTTGTTTGGACCGAATACGAGCGCAGTGTTTTTGCCGCCCTCAAGGAAACGGATTGCTCCACCTATACGAACTCCACCGCTTGTCAGAATATCGAATATTGCCTCTGGAGTGCGGTTAACAACGAGTGCCAAACCAGCGACCCAGTGAAGCGCCTTAGCCATGACGATGTGGGCGTTGGACTCTACGAATTTGGCGTTTCGCAAGTGAGTCTTTTACCTAACACCGCCGGCACCAGTGCCACGGTCACTTGGGTGAACACCAAATCCTCCACCATGAGTTCCATAAGCCATCGCGTTGCTAAGAACACCCTCTCCTGTGCCGATCTCACGGATAACGACAGCACTGAAGATACGGAATTAATTCCGAAAGGCGAAGATTGCGTCACAAAGATGAACGAAAACGATTGCGATCATGCCTTTTGCTTTTGGGACACAGAGACTGAGCATTGCACAATGTTTATGCTGGATGATTTTTCTCAGGAAAATTGCGCCAACTCCTCAAGCCACTGGTGTTATCTTAATACCTATCCAACCGACATCATTCAGCTCGAAGAGGGCCGCTGGCTCATCGCATCCAGGGGCGACTTAAATCTTGTCTGTGATGGCGAGCACAGCTGCGACGAAGAAATCCTAGAGGCAAGCCAGCAAGAGTGCCTGGCTGCAAACTGTGTCTGGGACGAGAACGGTGCGGATAAGTGCGGTGACTGCAGTGAGTTTGTTGAAGGCACCTGTGAGGAGCAGGGCTGCTATTGGAATGGCACAGCCTGCCAAACAACCTGCGTTTTCGACACGCAGTGTGACAGTTTGCGCTGCAGTGGTAGCAATCAATTTAACGGCGGCGTGTTTATCTATGATGAATCGACCAGCGATCTCGATCCGGTGGCTCAGGGAGAAGCCGCCCTGGCCTTTGCTCGGGGCATTGCGGCGGGCGAAATGATTCACAGCATCCACAGCAGCATGGGGCAAACCTGCGAAGTCGTCTATTGGAGCGAGCCCTGGAACAAACACAGCACCACCGGAGAAATTCCCGGCGGCCTTATTGCCATGGCCAGTCTAAACTGCGTGGGAATAACTGGTTCGATCAATCTCGTCGACGGCAACAGCGCTGACGACACTGATCCGGAAAATCCAGGATATATTCGTCCCCGCTCTCTCACCTTAGGTAAAGAATGCGCCGGTGGCGACAATGCAGGCAAACGCTGTAAAACCGCAGCTGAGTGCGGGGCAGGCGTTCAGTGCGAAACCCAAACCAAACTCTACTGGGTCGACTATCAATACGAACCGCTAGAAAGCCGCGTCTACGCCACCAGCGGCGCTGCACACAATATGATGAATCCCTACTACACGGAATTGCTGACCATCATCCCCGGAGCAGAGGTCATGGATATGGAAGCCACAGCTGATGCTCTTTATATCCTCACCCATAGCAAGGACAATCCTGAGTTTAGCGGTGTATGGCGTGTTGATACCAACAGCACGAGCGATGCAATCAAAGAAGGGGAACGAATTATAGCCCTGAGCCAGCCCTATTGCCCCGCCACTGACACCCATACCAACCAGAGTTTGAGTTTATGCACTGAGAACTGTGGTGGCGTCTCCGACACCTGTGAAATGCGCTCACTCTATACGGACAATCAACTCTATCTTGATCGACCAGTTGATTTAGAAATCGACGACGATGAGATCTATGTCAGTATTTACAGTAAGGGTGAGGGCTTCGATCGGCCCTACTGCCAAACTATGCGCGACGAAAAACATTGCGGATGTACTGTCAATCTCTGTACCGGAGGCAGCAAAGAAGACAAGCTCTGCGATCCTTCAGGGAATGACTGCAGCAACTATATCACTCAAGAAACCTGCCCTAGTGAAAGCTGCGTCTGGCAAGACGATATCTGCAGCCCTAAAGATTGCCCCGGCGGCGAGTGCACACCTGTACAACTTACAGTCGGTGGCGCTATCCTCAGCAGCCCACTACCGGATGACGACTAGTTCACACCTGCCCCGATCTAAGAAAATCCGACCTCTTGTCGTTTTCCCTTGCTCAAAACCACGTTAGCCTATATTCTCCTACATGTAGGTTAATCTCCGCCCCGATGGTTGCCCTATCATCTTATCCCCCTTTTGCTCTTCTATATGGAGCAAGAAAGATTGATTGGCATCGTGCGGGCAACCCTCCTTCTATTTATATCCCTATTATTTTCAACAGTTTTGGCCTGTGAAGCGGGTGAACCATGCGCTTCTGCTGACGGCTGCGAAACATCGACCGGCGACTATTCCTGTCCTCCCGAATACACCTGGGATGTGGCGGCCCAAGCCTGCCGTTCCCCCCTTTGCCAGCGCCAAAGCTGCGCCCAACGTGGGGCCCAATGTGGTTATATGGATGACGGCTGCGGTGCGGTTGTCTTCTGTGGTGAATGTGCCGGGGAGCAATTCTGCGAGCAAAGCGGAGCAGCGCCACGCTGCACCACCATGCAAACCATGCCCGACCCTCTTCCTCCAGAGCTGCTCTTTGAACCGGAACCCGAACCAGCAGCACAAAATCCAATCGTGCCCTGCGACGACGACTTTATCTGCGTCAGCGCCTTTCCCTTCACCGATGAACAAAATACGGCAGAGGCTGAAACCAATCGCTTCTCTTCTTATTCTTGCAAGCCGGACGCCGATGAGAGTGGTGCGGAATTCATCTACCAGGTGCAAATTACCGAGTTCGGTTTGTTAAGCGCTGCCGTTTATGATGCGGCCGGCGTCGACGTCGATGTACATATCTTAAGCGATCTTGATAGCCAGAGTTGTCTGGATCGCGGCCACCATCAGGCCCGCATCGATGCGATGCCCGGCACCTACTATATCGTTGTCGATACCTATGTAAGCAATGGCCAACCCCAAGCCGGCGACTATCGGGTTGATATTGGGCACACGGTTCCATCCCGGGGGCCATGCACTATGGAAATCGGTTCAATGCCGCGGGTTGGGGACGGCGGCAATACCCTGGCCATGCCCGCCACCGGCCCGGTGGTCCACGAAGCTCACCTGGTCACCCAAGCGGAACCGGAGCCCTATCCGGCAAGCTCCCGAGACAAAATTGAAAACCACTATGCACTTTCGCAAAACGCCACCGGCTATGTCATGCACCGCCAAGGCTCCTGGGCACCACTAGAAGGCGGCAATTTCTACGGCTGCGGTATTGGTTCTCCTTCTCTTTTTCCGCTCGAACACGAAGCCTGGTACGTCAACATGTATTGGCGCAGCAGTGCCAGACCGGCACGAGGGACCCGCATGATCGTGCGCAAACCAAACTCCAACATCGCGGTGGTGGTCGCCGCCGGCTATGAAACCGGCCCGGGCAATCTCAATCATATCGGGGGAACCACCGAAGAGACGCATCACTATCTTGACACCCATCACTTAAGTACACTCACCTTAGGCATCGCCAGCGATCAAAACCTGCCCTTTGGTCCACGGATCTGTGAAGAGGAAAATACAGGCAATGACTTACCTCTCATTGATAATATCGAGCCGCAGGAAGTCGACGAGGAAGAGGAGATGCAATTATCCATCGATGTCTCCAGCTCTAACACTGATAATCTACGGGTCTTTGTCCAGGGCTTGCCGCCCGGCGCACTTTGGAATGAAGAGGAACACAAAATTTTCTTTCGCCCAGACTTTATTCAAGGCGGCAGCATCTGGAACATCACGGTTCTTGCCCAAAACGAGAGCGGGCAAAGCAGCCATTCCTTCCCCTTAACCATCAACGACACCATCACTCCACCAGCGCCGCAGATTGTCAGCACTGAAGATCGGGGCTCCTACGAGCGTTTGCAGATGAACCAAATCACCGATGCCTATTTGGACTCTCCCGGGCATGCGGGACGTTCTTTTGAGGCGCGCATCGTTGCACCCAAGAACGCCACGAGTGAAAATCCCCTGCCCGTTCGCATCTTCTTACACGGCTTAGGCAGCTCCCCCTATACGCAAGGAACAGGTGGTGCTTTTCGTATTTATCCTCACGATCCAGCCAACACCTATTGGTGGGGCTACAGCGAAAATTTGCCCAATGGCGAAGCTAATTCAGGCATTGTGAATAATTACACCCAACGACGCGTCTTGCACCTGCTGGAATGGGTTTTAAAAACCTATCCCGGTGCAGATGCCAATCGTGTTTTGGTGGTTGGTTCCTCCATGGGAGGGGCTGGTGCCGCAGGTATGGGGCTACTTGCGGCACGCCACTTTTCCTACGTTCACGCCACGTTAGGACAAACCATCGCTGCCAATCATCGCCCAACCCGAATCAATTCTCTGAGTAATTTCTGGGGCAGCCCGGAACTCGATTTGCCCGACAGCCAGGGCATGGGCAACTGGAGCCGTGCTGATCTAACCCGTGCTCTGCGCGACAACCCGGAAGCGCGCAATCAGTTTATCTTCACCAAGCACGCTAAAGACGATGGCATCATCCATTTCGGTGCGGTGGTCATGCCCTCCACCTTAACCAATCTGTCATTTTACCAAGCCCTGCAGACCTATCGCCCCGGCCACTATGTCATTTGGGACGAAGGGGGCCATGGGCCAAGCGATCCTCTCCTTGGTTCCCACTGGTGGGATAATGGTTGGTATCCAGACAGCAACAGCGAAACTTATTTACGGCGCAACTTGGCTTTTCCTGCCTTTAGTTTGAGCAGCATCGACGACAATCCGGGTGATATGCAGGGCAATGGAATGCAGGCTTGGCACACCAACGCAGGCTTTGCCGGTGATGTCGACACCCCTAACGATACCGGTTGGAACGGTGACAGGGCCGGAGCCTTTAATCGATTTCTTCGCTGGAAAAGTGCCCATATCGTTGACGCCATAGATCGCTTTGAAATTCCTTTGAAAGCTCTAGATGGCAGCGGGCAGGCAGCAAGCGCCAGCAACGAGCCAAGCACTGGCGACCACAATCCGCACCCTTTGCCCATCAACGTTAATGTGACCCTGCGCCGTGTACAACGCTTCACGACGATGCCCGGTGAACAACTTTTTTGGAGTTATGGCAATTTAAGCGGCAGTCTTGAAGTCAGCGCTGATAATGAAATTATCTTAGAAGAACTGCCTCTGCTGGATACCTATCAAACACTTATTATCACCCGATCCTATGCGGGCAATTGACATCTCTACGACAACCCAGCACAACACTGGAATGCAAAACCCTGACGCCACATCCGCTGGTTCAAGAAAACGCTCTCTGGGACTAAAAGCCGTAGGTAAAGCCCTCTGGAGCTTAAGCACGCCTGATGAATTTGCCAGCTTAAAGCCCACCCATGAAGGTGCGCTTTATCGTGAGCACAATCAAAAAGGCATTGCACCAAAGGCGGATATCTATTTGCCCGAGGTCAAAAATGCCCCTTCGGTCGTGCTCGTGCATGGCGGTGGTTTTCTTATTGGCTCGAGAAGAATGAAACCCATACGGTTTTTAGCCTCGGAATTGCACAGCGCTGGCTACGCGGTCTGTGCCATCGACTATCGACTGATTTTTCGTGGTGGCAATTTAGCCAAAGCCCTTGAGGATGTTTGTGTCGCCCTTGAGTGGTGGCAACAAGAGACGAGCATCTATCAACTCGATGCCAAGCGCATCCATCTTTGCGGCATGAGTGCCGGTGCAACCCTCTCTTGTTTGGCGGCGGCGAAATCACAGGCTTCTTTCCTGCAAAGCCTTATATGCTTTTTTGGCCTTTACGATTTTGCCAGCCTGGACGGACCACTGGCCGCCTGCCTTAAACGCACCTTGGTCCCTGATGGAGACTGGATTCAAGAAGCCCCGAGCAAACAGCCCTTAGCCAAACTCCCCACCCTGCTCTTGCACGGCGACGCGGATACGCTGATCTATTGCGAACAAGCAAAGGAGTTTGCAGCAAAGCGCCAAAGCCAAAACCTGCCAACCACACTAAAAGTTTTTGCCAACCAGCCCCATGCTTTCACAAATCATCGCACCGCTGCCTCGGAAGAAGCGCTCAAGGATATGTTGGAGTTTTTGGGGCGTGGGGATACAAGTCCTGAGACCTCATAAGTCTGGATCTACAAAATAATGGCGGAGGAGGAGGGATTCGAACCCCCGGTGCCTTTCGACACAGCGGTTTTCAAGACCGCCGCCTTCAACCACTCGGCCACTCCTCCGCAAAAAATCGATCCAATTTTCGTTCTTTTACAGCATCTCGTCCCTTGTTTCAAACAAGAAGATTGTGTAAAGCAATCTGGCGCGGAGCGATGGCCGAGTGGCTGAAGGCAATCGCCTGCTAAGCGATTAACGGGTTAAACCGTTCGAGGGTTCGAATCCCTCTCGCTCCGCCATCTTAAACCGTCTTTAAACGAATGTTATCCCTTGTGATTCATGTCCTCCCGAGGGATTCGAACACGAGTCATCGCCTGGCTCTTTTGCAGCAATCTGCAGACGCTTTTTTGCTCATGCCACGTGGGCACGCTCAGCCACTACAATCCCACAAAAACCTACACCAAATCCTTATTGCAGCCCGAACACTTTTCGAGAATACTCTTTTCATTGAGGGATGAATTCGCACAAAAAAGCAGAACGGATCGCATCATGAAAAAATCATTCATACTTGTTTTTCTCGCAGCAGCTCTTTTCATCACCGGTTGTCAAACCAGAGCCCTGCATCCCGGTGGCGGCTGTTGGCGAAATCGTGATTGCAACGATCCAGAGCTTTTATGCATCACCAGTAAGTGTATGAATCTTGCCTGCCAACAGGAAGGTGATTGCCCCTTTGGTTATGTCTGCACAGAAAAAGGACAGGACCAAATCTGCAAACAAGCATCATGCTCCACCGAGGTGGACTGTGCTGATGGGCTCACCTGCGACGCCAGCGGCTACTGCATCGAAGGACCGCTGCCCAATGGATCGGCCTGCGAGGCTGCAGATGATTGTGCTTCCGAACACTGTGTAAGCAATCTGTGTTGTGAAAACGCTTGCGCTGACGGAACCTGTAATGAAAGTGGGGAATGCGTTGTCCCCTGCGATCCTGAATGCGAGGAGAACCAGAGCTGTGTCGATGGAGAATGTGTTGCCGATGCGGACAACTGCGATCCAAACCCCTGTGCAAACAGCGGCACCTGCACCGATACGGGCGAAACCTACACTTGCGCTTGTGCGACGGGCTGGGAAGGGTCCACTTGTACCAGCGCCACGACCGGCGCATGTGCACCCAATCCCTGTCAAAACAGCGGCGCCTGCGCCGATACGGGCAACGAAACCTACGAATGTACTTGTGATAACAGCTGGACTGGCACCAATTGCGACACGGCTGATGACGATTGTTCGCCCAATCCCTGTCAAAACGAAGGCGTCTGCACCGATACGGGTGCTGGAACCTACGAATGCGCCTGTGTTGGAAACTGGACTGGCAGCAATTGCGAGACAGCTTCAGGAGGAGGCACAAAAGCAGACGGTGAGAGCTGTGCTGACGGAACCGAATGCGTTTCAGGTCATTGTGCTGATGATGTTTGTTGTGAAAATGCCTGCAGCGATGAATTAAGTGGCAGCTGCAACGGCAGTGGCACCGAGGGTCAATGCGTACAAGATCTAGGTACGGTCTGCTCTGATGCGAACGATTGTGGATCCCCTTACTGCGTTGGCGCAGGAGTCAATGACTCCACTACCGGCTTTTGCTGCGCCCAGGCGACTTGCGATGCAGGCGAGGACTGCAACAACAGCAGCGGAGTCTGCGGCACGACCATCGGCGAAAGCTGCACTGAGGATGGCGAATGCTCGACTGGCAACTGTGTCGATGACACCTGTTGTCAACAAAACGAATGTGATGCGGGCAGCCAGTGCACCACAGGAACCTGTCTCAAAGACAACGGCGAGGCCTGCAGTGCCGGCGCTGACAGTGCGTGCCTCTCCGGCGCATGCGCCTGGGCCGACAGCACGGGCAATGGTGTTGGCGACACCTACCTTTGTTGTGAAGGCGCCTGCACCGGCGGCACTTGCAATGCCAGTGGTGTGTGCGTTTGTTCCGACGGGCCCTGC
>CAXGWX010000153.1:0-8529 GCA_964013445.1 uncultured Bdellovibrionales bacterium
CTCCGGATTGATGGGTTCACCAACCGTACCTAAAAGACGCAATGAGGAACGCGAAGTCTTCTTCACAAACTCATCTCCCGCCTGGGCAATGGCCCGAATAGCCGTAGGTGCGGTATAAAATAAGCTCACCTGATGTTTGTCGACGACCTGCCAGAAGCGACTCGCATCCGGATAAGACGGCACACCTTCAAACATAAGTGTTGTCGCCCCATTCGCCAGCGGCCCATAAACAATATAGGAATGGCCAGTGACCCAGCCAATATCGGCGGTGCACCAATAGACATCCTCAGGTCGATAATCAAACACCATCTCATGAGTCAAAGAAGCATAGAGAAGATAGCCGGCGGTTGTATGCAATACGCCTTTTGGTTTTCCTGTTGAACCTGAAGTGTAAAGAATGAAAAGAGGGTCTTCCGCTCCCATCTTTTCCGCCGGACAATCACTGTTAATGTCGTTGGCAGCCAACTCATCATGCAACCAGGTGTCACGTCCCTCCTGCATGATCACATCATTGCCCGTACACCGCACCACCAGACAATCTTCGACGCAGGTGGCTTTTTCCATGGCTTGATTGGCGATGACTTTTAACGGAATTACCTTATTGCCACGCACACCTTCGTCAGCCGTAATCAGCAGCTTGCAGGTTGAGTCTGAAATTCGATCCGCCAAGGCATCCGCACTAAAGCCACCAAAAACAATCGAATGCACCGCACCAATCCGGGCGCAGGCAAGCATGGCAACAGCCAGCTCTGGAACCATGGGCATATAGAGGCATACCCGGTCTCCCTTTTTCACACCCTTTTTCTTCAGTAAATTCGCAAAGGTACAGACATCATGGAGAAGCTCTTTGTAGGTGATTTTCTTATCCTGAGTCGGGTCGTCTCCCTCCCAAATAATGGCAGTGCGCTCTCCTTCACCGTTTAAGACATGGCGGTCAACGCAGTTAAAGCAGACATTAAGTTCCGCCCCCTCAAACCAAGCCAGCTTGGCCGCATGGAAATCCCAGTCCAGAACCTTATCCCAACCCTTGAACCAATCGAGGCGACCGGCTTGCGTTTCCCAGAAGCTCTCCGGATTTTCTACTGAATTCTGATAGATCTCCCTATAGCTATCCATCGACTTAATATGTGCGCCAGCAGAGAAACTTGCGGCAGGACCATACTTCTTATCTTCACTCATGACCAACTCCCAAAGATGTGTTGCCAGCGCACCATAACTTTCTTGCCCCACCGGTCAAGCAAAACTTGGCCGAGCACATGACAAAAGTTTCAACGAGGGCGCGCAAATGGCTCCATGGGGACCAACCACCACAATTATACCATTACCCCCCCAATAATGGTGCGCAATCCCTCACCCAGCGAAAATTATAGTAAGCCTTTACAGTACCTTAGACCCACAATTTACTGGCATAAAACCTGCTTTAAATATTCCTGAAGGGGTACGTGTACCCTTTTCATAACCCCTTTTAAGGATGATAGAAATGAAATCAACTGGCCAAAAAAACAACATCTGGTGGTATGCCACTGCCCTATTGAGCATCGCAGGAATAACCCTGATTGCCTGTGGCACAGAACTCGAACCCCAATTTCAAGTATCGCACCAGCAAAGCCTTGAAGGCCTGCCGCAAAAACCAAAGGCCATAGCCCAAGGCAAGACCATCAACCTTCTGGTCAAATTTAAATCCCATATAGACTTAAGCACCATCGAAGAAGTCGAAGCGCAACCTGGACCCAAAAAGCTTTATAAACCCACTAAAGCTTTTCCTATCGATGCACTGCAGGTTCCACAGGCAGTCAAAACAAAACTTAAATTGCATAAGGCCAAAAGTGTCGCAAAATTCACCAAACATCAGACCCTTTTTCCTTCCGCAAAAAATGTCGTACGCCTGCGTATCAACGAGAACGAAAAAACCAACATCAGCAACTTCTTAGCCAATCATCCAGACGTGGCCTACGTTGAAGAGGATTTAAAGGAAAAAATGGCAGAGCTGCACGTTTCCGATAACGAACCCATGACCTACCTCGACGATTGTGATTATGATGCAGGCAACTGTGAAACCTCCGAAGCCATCTACCAATGGGCGCTGCGTAATCCAGGTTGCCAGGACCCGGCAAGCAGCGATTTCTTTAATACAGGAAAAGCAGAGGACCAATGCTTAACCACACAAGACTACAGTCCCTACGAGGACTGGATGATTGCTGCGGAAGGCTTAGTGACTTTTAATGGAGCAGTTAAGGACGCAGACACGCAGTGGTACGAAGCGCTGCAAAAGTTTGGTGCCGGTGACGAAGAAATCATCGTTGCAGTCTGGGACGGATTAGTCGATACGGAGCATCCGGATCTGGCAGAAAACACCTGGCGTTGTCCGAGCAACAGCGAAACCTGTACGGAAGGCAGCGTTGGCTCCCCTGAGGAGCTTGGTGATTGGAACTGGCATCCAGTCGCCTTTTCCTGGCATGGGACACACGTGGCGGGAATCATTGCCGCCGATGGCGATAATGGAGACGGTATTGCCGGCTTCTGTCCAAACTGCAAAATTATGCGACTCGCCTTGCCCTCTTTCGAAACTTATAACGCTCTCGCAGAGCGCCTGGCCTATGCGGTGGACAATGGAGCAAAAGTTATCAATATGAGCTTTGGCCTGGGCACCAATCCCAGTCTAACCTTAGAAAACATCTTCAACGATGTTCAAGCAGCTGGAGTACTGCTGGTGGCCTCGGCAGGAAACCACCAGGGTAATGCGAGCAACACCGATACTGGCTATGTCAAACAATACCCTTGCAGCTATGAGAGTGTGCTTTGCGTCGCCAACACCGCGTGGAACGATACGCTTTTTACGACATCGACCTACCATGAACTCGTAGACGTCTCCGCTCCAGGGGCGGTGATAATATCCACCTCTTCACGGCCATCCTTTGTTGAAGATTTGCGCGCCATGGTTGATAACGGCGAGACGGATTTTTCATGTCACACCGAGAGTCCATGTGCCACCCACGACGACTGTTCAAGCAACTATTATGGCTATTGCAACGACAACACAGGGTTCTGTGCTTGCACTTATTTCGACAGCGTGAGTTTTACCGCCAGCGACATCAATAATGCGGTTTATGACAGCGCAGGTACAGCACTGCCCTTCATGGTCGGCGAACCTGATCCAAGTGAAAGCCACACCATTTCCTCGGGCACCAGCATGTCCACCCCTATGGTCAGCGGCCTTGCCGGCCTCTTGCTTTCTCACAAGCCGGACTTGAGTGTTGATGAACTAAAACATTTAATCACCCGCTACGCCGACCCGATCGACCATCTCAGTCTAAGTCATTGCGACGGAGAATCCTGCGAAGGCATGATGGGCTCCGGCCGTATCAATGCGCGCAAAAGCTTAGGTCGTCTCTATCCTATCGATTCAAACCCTGGTGACGAGGGTGGACCGCAGGCGGTTCCCATTCATCCAGGCAAAATCAAAAAGCCGAAAAGACCACCAGCTATAGGTGTCGCCGGCATCAAAGCCAAGGAGCAACGCGATTCAGCCACTCTTGGAGCGAAAGAAAAAGACGACAGCGGTGATGCGCGCACCATCGGCAAGAAAAAGAAAAAAGAGGAGCCGCAAGAAAGTGCAAGTCTATGCGCAGGGGACTCCTGTGACGATTCAAAAAAAGACGAAAGCGAAGAAAAGAAAGCAAAGAAAAAGCAGAAAGATAAGGCAAAATCACCAGCCACCGCCGCTTCTAACGGTTGACCTATGGGCTAGAGCGGCGTAAGTAGGCGCCATGGCCGACAACGAACTTAAGATTGATGCCCTACTCAAGGATTCCTGGAACTCCTTCCGGGCAAAGCTCCCCACAGATCTTTCCGGGCTACAGGAGCCAAAGCAAGCCCTGGAAAAGTTTGTTAAGCGCAATGCAAAAGCGGTTATTCAGGAATTAGAGGAGTCCGGTGAGGCCCTCATGCTCCTGTGGAAACTCACCACAACCGGCACTCTGGACGAGGAAGAAACCAAAAAGCTCAAAGAGCAGCTGGCTGATATCGCCAAAACCTTGCCTGCTTTGGGTATTTTTGCCCTTCCCGGCGGCATGCTTCTCTTGCCCATTTTGGCCAAAAGCCTACCCTGGGATTTGGTTCCCTCCGCATTTAAACATGCGCCTGAGGAGGATGAGAACGATGAAGCCAGCTCTGAGACCGTAGAGTAAGCCTCAAGTTCTTGACCTTTTCCCCTTATTTTAAACGTTTTTTTCCCTTTCGACTTGCAAAGGTTTTGCATTCGGGATTATCTGTGTAGCCGAAAAATGATTGCCGCACCCCCCTGCTTCGGCAAAGCACACAAGGAGAAAAACCGTGAGCGCCCCTAAGACCGAATACAAAAAAATCGTTTGCGCCTATTCCGGCGGCCTGGACACCAGTGTCATGATTCCCTGGCTCAAGGAGCATTACGGTGCAGAAATCATTACTTATACTGGTGACTTGGGACAGGGGGAAGATCTCACGGCCATTCGCCAAAAGGCCCTCGACACCGGTGCCGCAGAAGCTGTTGTCGACGACCTGCGGGAACGCTTTATCAATGAATTTCTCTGGCCTTCGGTGAAAGCCAGCGCCGTTTATGAGGGAATGTACCCCCTACATACGGCTCTGGGCCGGCCACTGCTCTCTCAGCGCTTGGTTGAAGTGGCGGTGGATCATGGAGCGGATGCGATTGCCCATGGCTGTACCGCAAAAGGCAACGACCAGGTACGATTTGAAGTCACCGCCAAAGCCCTCGCCCCGCAAATGGGCATCATCGCGCCTTTACGTGAGTGGGAATTATACACCAGAGAAGATGAGGTGGATTACGCCATTGCACGCAATATCCCCATCCCCATCACCAAAGAAAAACCCTATTCCATCGATCAAAACATCTGGGGCTGCGCCATCGAATGTGGCGAGATGGAAGAACTCTGGGCTGAACCACCCAGCGATGCCTGGATCATGACCAAAGACCCATCCCACGTCACTCTGGGAACCCGTGAAATCATCCTTAACTTTGAAAAGGGTGTGCCGGTAGGCGTTGATGGCAAAATGATGGACTGCATCGAACTCTTAACCCATCTCAATGAACTTGCCGGTGAATACGGTGTTGGCCGTATCGACATGGTTGAAAATCGGGTTGTCGGCCTGAAATCCCGAGAGGTTTATGAAGCCCCTGCCGCCACATTGATTCATATGGCCCATACTGAATTAGAGCGCATTACGTTGGACAGAGAAACCTTCAATTATAAACGACA
Source organism: uncultured Bdellovibrionales bacterium (assembly GCA_964013445.1). Lineage (GTDB taxonomy): Bacteria > Myxococcota > XYA12-FULL-58-9 > XYA12-FULL-58-9 > JASMKV01 > JASMKV01. Next base: position 5,256 of record CAXGWX010000153.1, read on the forward strand.
CCTGAGTCAGGATTTTGCCAACATCATTTATGACGGTACTTGGTTTGGTCCTCTGCGAGATTGTCTGCAGGCTTTTGTCGATCACTCACAACAAACGGTCAGCGGTGAAGTGCGCATTCGGCTTTCTGCCGGACTGGCCCGAATCACCGGAAGGCGCTCACCCTACTCTCTTTACGACGAAGGTCTGGCCACCTATTCCGATGGTGACACCTTTGACCGTGATGCTGCGAAGGGCTTTATCGATCTCTTCGCCCTTTCCTATCAGACCGTGGCGGAAGCCCGGCGGAAGCAGCAAGGACTTTAAACGTGGCACTTTGGGACGGCCGGTTTAGTCAAGGGCCTGCGCAGGAGATGCAGGCTTTTAGCGAGTCTCTCTCCACCGACATGCAAATGTGGGAAGAGGATATCCGTGGCAGTATCGCCCACGCCACCATGCTAGAGGAAGTTGGTCTGCTTGAGCCCGAAGAGTGCAAAGCCATTATCGATGGTTTAAACAAAGTCGCAACGGAGCTGGCGGATGGCTGGCAACCTTCTATCGAGGATGAAGACATTCATATGGCGGTCGAAGGTCGACTGCACGAGCTCATTGGCGAGCAGGCGGGGAAATTACATACGGCGCGCTCACGTAACGATCAGGTGGCAACAGATGTGCGCCTCTGGTTGCGCACCCGCATGAGTGAACTCGATGCGGCCATCAAACAGCTTATTAGCGCACTTGCTGATAAAACTGAAAACGAAGGTAAAGTGCTGGTACCCGGCTTTACCCATCTGCAAAGGGGTCAACCGATTTGGCTCGGCCATCAATTCCTGGCTCACGCTTGGGCCTTGAGTCGAGATAGGGAACGGCTTGCCGGGGCATCCACCAGAGTCAATCGCTCCCCCTTAGGTGCGGCGGCAATGGCAGGCACACCTCACCCCATCAACAGACAACGCAGCGCAGAGCTTTTGGAATTTGATGGCCTTATGGAAAACGCCATGGATGCGGTGGCTGCACGGGATCATATTCTTGAAACTGTTTCGGTCTGTGCCATTTTAGGAACCCATCTCTCACGCATCGCCGAAGAGCTGATTCTTTGGTCGACCAAAGAGTTTGGCTGGATTAGCTTAAGCGATGACTGGAGCACAGGCTCCTCAATCATGCCACAAAAACGCAATCCTGATGCGGCGGAACTTATTCGTGGAAAAACTGGCCGCATCAACGGCGCCTTGATCAGCCTTTTGACCTTGGTCAAAGCTCTGCCCTTAGCCTACAACCGGGATCTACAGGAAGACCGGCCCCCTCTCTTTGAAGCCATCTTTCTGGCCACCGCCTGCACAAAAGTCATGACCGGCTGTATTCAGTCGATGAAGATACATGGCGGGCCAGAGCTGCAAGGAGACTTTGCCCTTGCCACCGAACTCGCCGACTATTTGGCCGCTAAAGGGGTGCCCTTTAGGCATGCGCACCATGTGGTAGGAGAACTGGTCAAGCACTGCGAAAGCAAAAACGGCAACCTTAGCTCCCTAACCATAGCCGAGTTGCAAGAAGCGGATGAGCATTTTTCCGAGGATGTCCTAAGCTGGCTCGAACCCAGCGCTGCCGCGGAACGACGAACTTCCACCGGTGGTACGGCCTGGCAGGAAATCGAAAAACAAATCAACAGCTTGCGACAAAACCTGGCCTAGGGGCAAAGCTCCCCAGAACCAAGAGATCTGGGGCGATTTTCCCCAAAATATTTTCGTAAACTCTTTGCTCGGCCAATATTTCCCTATTATTTTTAACAACTTGCAGATGCCTGATTTTGTTGAGATTGGCGCGGATTTTGCAATTCTCTTGCTGAACTTAGAAAGCGGGTCCCCATGCGTTGCAAAGCATTAATCACGATAATCCTCACCCTAGGCGCCCTTAGCGGCTGTGGCATTGAGCTGGAGCAGGGACGTCCAGGAAATCGTTCACTACAGGCAACCCAATACGACCCCGCAGAGCAATTTCCAGAAGACGCCTTCACCGACTGCCTGAATGTTATCAACGGCAGCGCAACCATGGACATGTGTGGGGTATGCGACCGCAATCCTGAAAATGATTGCCAGCAAGACTGTGCCGGAACCTGGGGTGGTAGCGCGCAAATGGATGAATGTGGTGTCTGTGACAGCGAGCCAGCCAATGACTGTCAGCAAGATTGCGCTGGAGTATTCGGCGGCGATGCGCTGATCGACGAGTGTGGGGTTTGTAACGGCAATGGTATTCCCGCCGGCGCCTGTGACTGCGCTGGAAATGTTGTCGACGTTTGCGGTGAGTGCGGCGGCGAAGGCACGGATTTCGATGCGGATGGTGTGTGCGATATGGATGATACGTGTGTCGGCGAATTGGACGCATGTGGCGTTTGTAACGGCAGTGGCATTCCAGCAGGCGCTTGTGACTGCGATGGCAATGTCCTCGATGGCTGCGGTGTTTGTGGCGGCAACGGCACGGACAACGACAACGATAACATCTGTGATTCCTTAGACGAGTGTGTGGGCGCCTACGACGACTGCGGTGTTTGCAATGGGGACGGCAGCAGCTGTGAGGAAGTTATCCAAGACGACATAGCCGAAGGTGAAGGCGAAACAGAAGAAGAAGAAGAAGAAGAAGAAGAAGAAGAAGAAGAAGGCAGCGCGACATTCTCCATCAACTCCTATGACCATGCCACTGGCATCATCGAATTGTATCTCGAGAGCAGCGCTGCAATCGCCGGCTACCAACTCGGCATCCACAATCAGCCGACCTTCAACCCTGATGCAGAAACGAACTTCAGCCTGGACTATATTAATGCAGAAGGCGGATTGACTGGGCAAAGCGGCCTCACCGTCTCAGGCGCGGACAGCGACGCAACAGGCACCGCCCGCATTTTAGCTTTTTCCATGAGTGGTGCCAACATTCCAAGTGCCAGTGGCACACTGCTTCTGGTTGAAGTAGCGCCTCTGGCCGATGAGAGCGCCAACCAGCTCTGTATCCTCGACCTGATTGTTTCCGACCCCATGGGCGATCTGCTGAATACGACAACCGGTCCTTGCTTAGACCTCTGCGGCGTCGAAGGCTACACCTGTCTTCAGGAAGAAATCCCTTGTCAGGAAGTCACCTGTTATTCAGACAGCGATGGTGATGGACTGGGGGATGCAGAGCATACATATACTGATTGTGTTGATGACCCTTCAATCTACGAATGCACCAGTGGTTTTGTCACCAACAACACAGACCCTGAACCCGAATGTGCAACCAACGACACCGACAGCTGTGGCATCTGCGGCGGCGAAG
>CAXGWX010000154.1:0-8421 GCA_964013445.1 uncultured Bdellovibrionales bacterium
AATCCACAGAGTTGGCAAAAATTCGTGACGGTGCTTTCATTCGACATCGGATGGGTGACTTAGGCTATTTTGATAGCGATGGTCGTTTATGGTTTTGTGGCCGTAAGGCCCATCGCGTGGACACGGCAGAAGGCTCTCTCTATCCGGTTCCTGTCGAAGGGGTTTTTAATACGCACCCTAAGGTTTTTCGGAGCGCATTGGTAAGAGTCGATGTGGATGGTAGCATTCAGCCGGCTCTTTGCATCGAGTTGGAAGATAAGCTTGGAAAGGGTTCGCAGGAGGAACTCTTTTCAGAACTAAAGAGCATAGGCGCACAATATCCGCATACTGAAAATATCAATCTCTTTTTTGTGCATTCTGAATTTCCCGTTGATATTCGTCACAATGCCAAGATCAACCGTGAACATTTAAGTGTGTGGGCCAATGAGCAGCTTAAAAGGTTGTCCAAATGAGAGCCTTGGTCACCGGTGGTGGTGGTTTCTTAGGACAAGCCTTGGTTCGTCGTCTGGTCTCGAAGAATTATGATGTTGTTAGTTTGACTCGGCAGCACTATTCGGCTCTGGCAGAGCTTGGGGTGGAGCAAGTACAAGGGAGCATTGCGGACGAAGAAACGGTTTCCAATGCAGCACAAGGGGCAGATGTCATCTTTCACGTGGCTGCGAAAGCAGGGATGTGGGGACCCTACAGCGAATATTTTCAAACCAATGTTGTGGGCACAGAGAATGTAATCGCAGCTTGCCGGCAACATGGCATCAACCGGCTTGTCTACACCAGCACTCCCAGTGTGGTACACGGGGGTGGAAGTATTGAGGGACAGGATGAATCCCTACCTTATGCCGAAACATTCTTAGCTCATTATCCTCGGACTAAGGTTTTGGCTGAACAGGCTGTCTTGGCCGCGAACGATGAGGCGCTGGCCACAGTTGCTTTACGTCCGCATCTGATTTGGGGACCGGGTGACAATCATTTAGCACCAAGAATGATTGCCCGGCAGAAAATGGGACGTTTGCGGTTAATCGGGAATGGCGAAAACTTAGTAGATTCGGTGTTTGTTGAGAATGCGGTAGATGCGCACCTATGTGCCTTTGAAAAACTTAATCCAGGATCGGTCTGTAGCGGTAAGGCCTATTTTATTTCACAAGATGAGCCTTTGCCGGTCAAGACCTTGATGAATGGCATACTGGAAAGTGCGGGCCTGGAACCAGTCACAAAGTCCATTGCACCAGGATTGGCCTATTTTGTAGGACTCTTATTTGAGACGACCTATGGGACGTTTGGCGTTAAGAGCGAGCCAATGATGACGCGCTTTTTGGCGAAACAATTGGCAACAGCCCATTGGTTTAATATTCAAGCGGCAAAGAATGATTTAGGCTACAAACCATCGATTAGTGTGAGAGAAGGAATGGATATTTTGCGACAACACTATCATGGAGAAGAGAGTGGCTAGAACCGCAATTCTCATCGGCGCTACCGGACTCGTAGGAGAAGCATGTTTAGATTATCTTCTGCAAAGCCCTGCTTACGAAAAGCTTACCGTTTTTACTCGTCGTCCTCTGGACTATCAGAACCCTAAGCTTACCACTCATGTTATTGATTTTGATAAGCTTGATGAGTTTGGTCATTTGATTAGGGCTGACGATATTTATTGTTGCCTCGGTACAACCATACGTAAAGCAAAGTCGAAGGAAAACTTTCGAAAGATTGATTATGAGTACTGTGTTGAATTTGCAAAGCGTGCATTGGCACAAGGAGCAAAGCAATTTCTTCTTGTGTCGTCCCTTGGAGCTAATTCGGAATCGCCTTTTTTCTATTTGCGCACAAAAGGCGAGCTTGAAGAGGCTTTGATGGAGCTTGGTTTTGACAGTCTGAGCGTTCTTCAGCCATCTCTGCTTCTCGGTGACCGCAACGAGTCTCGACCGGGGGAAAAGATGATGATGCATATGCATCGTTATTTTGACTCCTTCTTTATCGGACCGATGAAGAGTTATCGGGGGATTGAGGCCAGAAATGTGGCATTGGCCATGGTTTATTTAGGCGAAGAGGCAAAGCCAGGGTTTCGACGGGTGGTTTCACAAGAGCTTGCAAAGCTTGCACACTCAGGGCACTAATATTTAAAGTCGAAAACTATAATATACTCAAAGAATGGAAGAGAACATGGCAGAGCTGGAAACAGATTTTACGCGCGATGTTGGCATTGAAGTTCCTTTGATTTGCGGAGCCATGTATCCCTGCTCCAATCCGGAACTGGTGGCTGCCGCATCAAAAGCTGGTGGGATCGGTATTATTCAGCCGATTTCCATGATTTTTGTGCACAAGCACGATTTACGTGAAGGCATTCGTTTGATTCGCAGTCTAACGGACAAGCCTATAGGCTTTAATGCTATCGTTGAAAAATCTTCAAAGGTCTACGAAGACCGTATGCGTCAATGGATTGATGTGGCTCTTGAGGAAGGGGTTCGCTTTTTCATCACGGCCTTGGGGAATCCAAATTGGGTTGTGGAGAAGGTTCATGCGGTTGGGGGCAAAGTGTATCACGATGTTACTGCACGAAAATGGGCAGAGAAGGCCATTGAGGCCGGTGTCGATGGCCTCATCTGTGTTAATTCCCGCGCTGGGGGGCATGCAGGAGAATCGACACCAGAACAGTTGCTGACAGAACTCAAGGATTTAGGAGTACCTCTGATCTGTGCGGGGGGAATTGGCAGTGAAAGTGATTTCGTCAAGGCGCTTGAGTTAGGCTATGCTGGTGTACAAATGGGTACTCGCTTTATTGCGACCGAAGAATGCCGCGCTCATGCGGATTATAAGAATGCTATCGTTAAGGCGCAGGAGGAAGATATTGTTTTAACGGACAAGATTTCCGGAGTTCCTGTGGCGGTTATTAAAACGCCCTATATTGAAAAGATAGGTACCAAGGCAGGGTGGTTATCGAGAAAACTTCTACGACATCCCAAGGGCAAGCATTATATGCGTATGTTTTATTCTCTCAAGTCCATTTGGCAATTAAAGCATGCTTCGCTTAAGGGTATGGGCTACAAAGATTTTTTTCAGGCAGGAAAAAGTGTCAGTGGGGTGCATTCGGTTGAGTCTGCAGAAACGGTTATTGCAAGCTATGCACAGGCTGTTCAAGAACGGGAATGCAGTTAGTTATTGATAAAATATGGCACGGCGCGGCTCTATCATTGGCCGAATGCGCACAGATTCGCGTTGAAAAGCTCAAGGAAGGCCTTTTGTTGGTCGTCAACGCGCCCTATCACCATGACCCGCTGCCGGATGTCGCCCCGGGATATTGCGATAAACTTTGGGAGTACGAAGTCGTAGAACTCTTTATCGCCGCAGCCGATAACCCAGCCAGTTATGTTGAGGTGGAGTTAGGGCCTGGCGGCCATTTCTGGGCTGCCTCTTTTCAAGGGATTCGCCGACAAGTTGCAAATATTCCAATTGAATATGAGGTTTGGCGTGAAGAGGAGAAGTGGCAGGGCAGGGCGATTGTTGCTTGGGAGCACTTGCCGGAGGGACGCTTTATTGCCAATGCATTTAGCATGCATGGTTGTGGTGAAGAGCGGTCCTATTTGGCTGCCTACCCGCTGCAAGGCAAAAGACCGGACTTTCACCAGCCCGAAACTTTTGCGCCTATCAATATAACCCATCCCGGGTTATAGAAATCAGTGATGCTTAGTTGATCGAGTTTGCGTTACCAGAAAAGAGGAAGAAATGTCTAAGCCTGTACTTTATCACAACCCACGTTGCTCCAAGAGTCGACAAACACTGGCCTTGCTTGAAGAAAAAAATTTGGATGTGAATATCGTGGAATATTTACAGTCGCCTCTTTCCGCAGATGATTTAAATTCTATTTTGACGCAACTGGGTGGCGATGTGCGGGCTATGGTACGCAAGAAAGAAGCAGCTTATCAGGAACAAGGGTTGTCGGAAGATAGCTCTACGGATGATGTTATTGCGGCCATTGTCCAGGAGCCGATTCTACTTGAGAGACCTATTGTTGTTCACCAGGGCAAAGCAGCCATTGGTCGCCCACCGGAAAATGTTTTGCAGCTTTTTGAGTAGTCTGCAGGCAATAGTAGATGCTGATTCGCAACAAGGACCCAAGACGTCCAGAAGATCTCTCCGCGCTTAATTTATCTTTGCGTAAGATGGGATGGTCTTTGCTCAGTGCTCTTGGTGGGCGTCGTCTGGTGCGGAAGTTGTACCCGGAAAAGACGCTTTGTTTTTTTGATGCAAAGCAACATCCTGGAGTTACGGGGTATGTGGCTTTTACTATTGACGATGCTTTTTGCGGTGAGGATAACCCGGGCGGTTCAATGTTGGCCGATGTGCTGGAACTCTTAGGCGAGTACGGTGTGCGGGCTACATTTTTTGTTGCTGGAACTCACTGCGATGAGGATTCAGCAAAGCTTATTCCTGAGCTTTTGGCAGCGGGTCATGAATTGGCCAACCACAACCTTGAAGACAGGCCTTACCATTTAGAGACAAAAGAGGATTTCCTGAAGGATTTGGATGCGACCGAAGCGGCTATCACTCACTTAGGAGCAAAAACCGCACCATGGTATCGCGCACCCCATGCGAAGTTTAGCAAGGCAATGGAGGGCGCATTGGAGGAGAGGGATTTATCTCATGTCATGGTCGACTGCTTTGCGAATGATACGGCCATTCCTGATCCGAATTTTATTTGCCAAACGATTTTGAATTCCGTTTGTGACGGTTCAATCGTGCTTATCCATATGCCTGAAAAAAATATGCGTGAGTGGAATCTGCAAGCCATGCGGGATACATTGTCTGGGATTCGGCAAAAGGGCCTACAGGCCGTGACCGTAAGCGAGCTTGTTGCAAAAGCGAGGAGCTAGTCGACCTTGTCCGGGTTGATGACTTCGAATTTGCTGCTCACCGAATCTCGATGACAGGTCATGCAGGCGTACGGCGTGGCGGCCAGATTTAATTGGCCCGTGCTGGCGGCAAATTCACTCTGCGTGACAAGGTCACCGTTTTGGTCATAGGCGACAAAATCCAGGGCGCCGTCACCGCGTGCGTTTTTGATAAGAAATTCGGTCTCTTTGACTGCGGTGCCAATGAATGATTCAGCCCTATAAATACCTTTATGTGCAAGGTGCGCGAGTCTTCGCGGCCCGGCTTTAGGTTTAGAGTCGACTGTGTTGCTGGAGGCGTCGGTGAAGGAGCCGTAATGGCGATAAAAGTCATCGAGTGTTGCGGGAAATTGACGGGAGCAGGTGTAGTAGTGATGTAGGCCGCGGCGCAAGAAATAGAAATCATAGCCATCCTCCTCATTGAGGGCGGCTTTGGCAAAGGCGCCAAGCGCCGCCTTAATCAGGGGCTCTGATGTGTCCAGTTGTGCAGGCGCGAGTGTATCGCCAAGATCTTCAAGAGGGAGCTCGAGCATATAAGCGATCAGGGCGCGACGTAGAGCACTGAGAGACGAGATGTCGATTTCCTCGGGCAGCAGATTAAGGTCAAGGGCAGCCAGTTCTTCTACATAGTTTGGGGCAGCTTCCACCAAATGTTCGGGCAGCTCATTGCTGGAGCGGAATGTTGTGCAATCAACATAGTTCACATTCTCTAATTGGTTGTCTCCGTCGCGCGCAGCCTGATAGCAGTTGACCCCCAGAAAAGCGCATAGAGCGAGCGCAGTGATATTCTGTTGTTCCCTGGTCATGGCAGGGGTGCCTACAGGTTTTTTTAAAAAAGTACCAGCAGGCAAGGCAAAATTCGCTAACGAAATTGTTCTTGGCATTTGCCTCCCTGATCGGCTAGCCTCTGAGGATGATGAAATTGAGCACATTTTTATGGGTATTTCTTGGCTTTACACACATCGCGAGTGCGCAATGGATTACACGGGAGCCTTATTTGCAGCAGGTGGGACCAACGAGTGCAATCGTCGTTTGGGAGACGAATGCATCCACAAGCGGCCGTGTTAAATATGGTACCAATGTTGAGAGTCAGTCCACCGTTGTCAGCAGCGAGGATACGGCAAAGCAGCATGCGGTGCTTCTGAGCGATCTTAATGCCGCAACCCGTTACTATTACAGCATTGGCACGAGTTTAAGTTACTGGGCTCTTGATGGCCAATCCAGTGAGTATTCTTTTGTTACCGCACCGACCGTTGGTAGCACTGGCGGTTTTTCCATGTGGGTTGTCGGTGACTCCGGTACAGGGGAAAATGTGCAAGCGGATGTTCGGGATGCGATGTTGGAGTATTTGGCCAACGATAAGCCTGAACTATTTTTACATGTTGGCGATTTGGCTTATGAGAGTGGCACCAGCACCGAGCTGACGAATAAGTTTTTTGACCCTTATGCGGCTATTTTGCGCCATACGCCTGTTTGGCCCGCCATGGGCAATCGAGAAGGGGTAAGCGCCAACTCGTCGGCCCAAAGTGGTCCTTATTACGATGCGTTTGTTCTGCCGGCGGCAGCGGAGCTTGGTGGTGTGGCTTCTGGCACAGAGGCGTATTATTCCTACAACTATGCCAACGCGCATTTTGTTGTGCTTGATTCGGACGAGTCGGACCGCAGTGCAAGTGGAGCCATGCACACATGGTTGGAGCAAGATTTAGAGGCAAATACCCAGGAATGGCTTATCGCTTACTGGCACCATCCACCCTATTCAAAAGGGAGTCATGATTCTGATTCGGAAACAAAATTAAAAGAGATGCGTGAAAATTTCCTGCCTCTCCTCGAGGAACACGGTGTCGATTTGGTGCTGGCGGGGCACTCCCATATTTATGAGCGCTCCTATTTGGTGCACGGGGCTTATGATACGCCGACAACCGGTGGGGAACATATCCTGGATAATGGCAGTGGTAATCCTGCCAGTGGTGACGCCCCCTATACAAAGGCGAGCGGTGAAGATGTGCCCGGGACCCTCTATGTGGTCGCGGGGCACGGTGGGGCGAGCTTAGGAGGGCAAGGGGGACATCCTCTGATGGCCTTAAGTGAAAGCGAGCACGGCTCTCTGGTGCTCAATATTCATGGCAATGGGATGCGATTGAGGAACATCCGCAAAGACGGGGAAATCTCCGATGAGGCTATTCTTATTAAAGGCAGCGGTTTTATGTTCCGCTTGCCGGCAGGGAATGAAACTCTGACCGGAGGCGCCACTTATACCATCACTTGGGTTTCTGCAGGCTCTCAGAGTACGGTCAACATTCAGTTCTCATCGAATAATGGTAGCAGCTGGAGCAATGTTGCCAGTGGAGTAGAAAATAACGGTTCCTATCTTTGGACCGTGCCATCCGTGTCTTCTGACAATTGCCTTTTGCGTATTTCCGATACCTTATCATCGAAGACCACGGCCAAGACTTTTAGCGTAAGTCATGATGGCAGCAGTGGTGACGATGATGACGATGATAGCACCTCCGGTGATGATGATGATGATGACGATGGCGAGTGTGTGACCTGCGCTGCTGGCTATCCCGAATGCCCGGAATGTGGTTCCACTGAAGTGTGCCAGATTGTCTCGCAAACTTGCGAAGCCTGTGCTTCAGCGCGCTGTGTCGAAAATGAAAGCTGTATTGAATGTCCAGGCACGGCACCAACCTGTTCGGATTGTGTGACCGGCTCGACCTGTGAGGTTTTGCCACGCACTTGTACGACCTGTGAAATAGCAACCTGTGTTCTTTCTGGTGAAGTCGATACAACACCGCCGAGGAAAAAGCCGGGCTTTTTTGGGTGTCAGAGCCATGGGGGTGCGTCTGTGTTGTTTTTATGGCTTCTTTTGTTGCCCATCGCCCTCTGGCGTTTTCGTCGTGGTTTCATTTTGGATAAAGGGTCTCCAATATAGCAAATCCCATTTTGCTCTTGGGGAGCACGGTCATCGGCTATCGGACATCGGACACTCGTCTACGCGACTAGGCTGCGACTATCCCTATCGGGCACTCGCAGCAAGTCTTTCGTAACGACTCGTACGGTTATCGGTTATCGGACATCGGCTATCGGCTATCGGCTATCGATTATCGGTAGTCGGACATCGGTTATCGGACACTCGCCTTGTACCGACGAGTCTTCGGCCGCTCACCTGCGCGACTAAGCTGCGGCTATCCTTCTCAGGCACCCGCAACAAGTCTTGCTACGGTTCGCACCTTAATGGTGCCCCTTAGACAGTCTCACAACGGCTCGCACGACTATCGGTCCATCCAATGTCAGCGCCCAAGAAGTCTCATTTCCAGGATTTTCTCGTAATCAATCGTTTCTACCTCATCGGGCGCTTTTTGCAGCTCCTCTGTGTCCAGCTCACGGGTTCGCCGTGAAGCCCGCTCAAAACATTCCACAAGCTCTTTGTCGCCTAAGGTCCGCGCCCCTTGGAGGCATTCATCAAGAATGCTTGTTGCCAGGTAGTTGCGCCGGACCAAGTCCTGTGCACTGTTGGCTAAACGCTTTTCATTGAGGCGAG
>CAXGWX010000155.1:0-8268 GCA_964013445.1 uncultured Bdellovibrionales bacterium
TGGATCAGAACGCGTCTCCGAAAGGTCCTTGCCAAATCCCAAACACGATCGAGAAAACGGTCAGAATGATAAGCACACACTTCAAAAGTCCGATATTCGACAATTTTGTCCAAGGATCATGGACTGGTTCGTCATCGGGAAAAGCAGGTCTGGGATGAAAGGTAACGGATCTCATCCATCCGAAATAATAGAAGATTGAAATAACCACTCCGATTACCATCGCAACAAGCGAAACGTATAGCTCCGCCTCGAGGGCTACGCTTATTAGCAAAAGCTTGGCCACAAAACCGGCAAAAGGGGGAATGCCGGCCAAGGAAGCAATTCCTGATGCGAGTACAAACCCCATCCACGGATGTTGTTGAGCTAAGTTCTCATAATGCCCGATCTCGTGATCCGTCTCTTCGGGCAAATCGGCCAGGCTCATGACTCCGAATACGGAGAAAGAAGCAAGCAGGTAAACGAACATATAGAAAAAGAGCACCCATATGGCGCGGTGGTCATCTCCGCCAGAAGAGTGCAAGATTGACATGGATGCCATGACCGCAACCAACAAATAACCGGCATGTGCAACCCCCGAAAGTCCGAGCATGCGCTTGAGGTTTCGCTGAGTGCAAGCAGCAAGGTTCCCAAAGAAAATCGTAAAGGTGGCAACGAACCCCAACAATGGAAGAAGGAAGTCGGTCATGCCGAGGAACGGCCCGTTGACCAAGTTCAGCAATACGAAAAACCGCACCAGAAGCAGGATCAGTCACCTCCATGCCATTTTCCGTTACATCACAGAGTAGGCTCTCTACCTTCGCGTCTACTACAGTTTTCTGTAGACCTGCGGACAAGGCTTGGGTCCAGGTCTGCGCCTCAATGCGTAAAGTCATGTCGAAATCACTGCCACTGGATGCAGGAATAAATACTTCAAATAACGCCATCGCTTTTCCTTTCGATTTGAAGTGCGTGGCGCTATTATGCCCATCTGGGAGTAATGCTCAAGGGGGCAAATGCTTAAATATACAAGTTTATCCGGGGATTTTTCCGCTTGCGATGGTGAGTTGATTGAGCATCTCCTGAGCTCGAATCTCTTCTTTGGCTGATTCTTCGTTTTTATCCTGAGCTTTCGCATCTTCGACGCTGGCCGGCAGAGCTTTCGCTTCTTCGGTGGCTGCATACTTCTGCCAGGATTCACCCCGCTCCGCCTGTGAAAAAGACTGCTCAGTGGCCTGCTCGAGCTTCTCAACTCCGCTCTCCGAATCCTGAGAATTCACATCGGCGTTTTCGACTAGTTTGGCTACAAGACTCGCCAAATCATCAACTTGCCCTAATTCCGCCTTTTTCTGCGCCGCATCAACATCTGAACCGTTCAACTCCGGGTTATCTAAACGATCGTCTGCAGCCTTCTCTTGGGCATCTATCTGTTGATTAATATTAGCTTTATCGTCAATTCGCATGGTTTGTATCACTCCCAGAATACGCTTCTCTCTAAGCATACACCAAAATGTCCACCTCGGGTCACTAAATCCGTATTTATTTTAAAGAACCACCAGCCATAAGGTGATGTAAACCAGGAGAAAACACACCGCCGCAACCAGGGCCCCCGGATCTATATTCAGCAGCGCTATCTCCTCATTGGCCTCTCTCGCCAAATCACTCTCGCCATTTTCTTCGACAATTTTGGAAAAAACCCGCCGGGCGGCCGCATAGTTCCCATCAGCCAGAAAGCCTTGCGCCTTCTTCCAGCCACCACCGGCTGCCTTATCTCCACCACTTTTTAAGTTCTTCTTGCTCATTTCCTAAACTCCAAGTTCGTGACCATATAGAATATTCCCGAGCTCTGTGCTAGTGTCCACCCATGAAAATCGCGCTGGCTCAACTTAACCCTACGGTAGGCAAAGTGCAGGCAAATGCCGAAGCTTTACGCCAGGCGGTCCACCAAGCCACCGCTGAGGCTGCGGATATCCTTATTTCGCCAGAATTGGCCCTAAGTGGCTACCCGCCAAAGGACCTGCTCGACAATCCAAACTTCATTAGGGATCTATTTGCCATCCAGGGCGCTCTGGCGCGGGAAAGCGGTCCCATGCCCTGGATTTTGGGTGGAATAGCCAGTGAGCACGCTGATCCACTGCAGCCTGGCGACACCATCTATAATGGTGCTTTAGTCTTACAAAACGGTAAAGTTCAGACATGCCACAGAAAAATTCTATTGCCTGACTATGATGTTTTTGACGAGTCCCGGTATTTTTCTTCTGGGGAAAAGCCGACCATCTTCACATTCCAAAATGAAAAGATTGGCATTACAATCTGTGAGGATATCTGGAACGACAAATCCCACTGGAGCACCAAAACCTACGACCAGGATCCGGTCCAGGAATGCGTTGCTGCCGGCGCAACCATGCTGGTCAATTTAAGCTCCAGCCCTTTCGGACGGCATAAACAAAATACGCGAGAGGATATGCTTGCAACTATAGCCAGCCAGAACAAAATCCCGGTCATCTACGTCAATCAGGTCGGCGGCAATGACGGTCTTATCTTTGACGGCCGAAGTATGCTCTACTCTCCAGAAGGTGAACAACTCTATTCTGCGCCTGCATTTCAGGCCGGTCTGTATCTTGCTGATACGGAGGCAGAATCAGCAAGCAAGCATTTTTCCAATGACTGGAATGAACACCGAGATGTTCGGGAAGCCCTGATCTTAGGCATCCGCGACTACGTACGAAAATGTGGCTTCAAGAAAGTGGTTATTGGTTTATCCGGAGGAATTGATTCCACGATTACGGCCGCCCTGGCAGCAGAAGCGGTTGGCCCGGAAAATGTCATCGGCATAGGCATGCCGTCCCCCTATTCATCACAGGGCTCCATTGATGACGCTAAAGAATTAGCCAAACGGTTAAATATTCGCATCGATATTCTGCCGATTGCTGAAATATTCGCAGCCTTTAACGAAAGCCTTAAGGAACCATTCACCGGGCTAGCCAATGACGTCACAGAGGAAAACCTACAGGCCCGCATTCGTGGGTCACTGCTTATGGCCTACAGCAACAAATTTGGTGCCTTGCTGCTAACAACCGGAAACAAAAGTGAATGTGCGGTTGGCTACTGCACTCTCTACGGCGACATGTGTGGGGGGCTCGCTGTCATATCCGATCTCTACAAAACAGAAGTATATGACTTATGTCGGGAGTGGAATCAGCAACCAAACCCACCTATTCCCGAATCCTGCATTGAAAAACCCCCCTCTGCTGAGCTTCGACCAGATCAAAAGGATGAAGACTCTCTTCCCCCCTACGAAGTTCTCGATGATATATTAAGAGCTTATATCGATGAGTTGCTGGATGCGGAGAAGATTATCTCTCGGGGGCACCCGGCTGACCTCGTCGACAAAGTCATCAATATGGTTATTTTTACAGAATACAAGCGCCGACAAATGCCCCCTGGCCTTAAAGTTGGGCCGAAGGCTTTTGGTGAAGGTCGGCGGCTACCGATTGCCCAAGGCTATCGCCCCAGAACAACTACCCATTCGTAGCACAAAACTCCTCATAAGCCTGTGCTGAAAGCAAACCTTCTGTCGCATCAGTGTTGCTCAACTTTACTTTAATTAACCAAGCCTGATCGTAAGGGCTTGCGTTGAGCAGCTCCGGCTGATCTTCAAGCGTGCTATTAACCTCCAGAACCTCACCATCCGCAGGTGCAAACAAATCAGACACCGCTTTTACCGATTCGACGGATCCAAACGTATCCCCCGTGCTCAGCTGTGTTCCAGGCGCAGGAAGTTCAACGAAGACGACATCCCCCAATTGTTCTTGAGCATGGTCCGTAATGCCTACCAATGCAACGTCACCATCTATCTTTAGCCATTCATGTTCTTTGGTATAAAATAAAGATTCTGGAACCATCGCTTTAGCCTTTCTTGTAAAATGGTGTGTCGACAACTTTAGCGCCCACAGCTTTATTTCGAATCATCACATCAATTATTGAACCGGTTTGTGCGAATTCCATTGGCACATATCCCAAACCAATCGGCTCACCAAGACTAGGACTGTGGGAGCCACTGGTTACCACACCAATTGCATCCCCTCCTGCCTGTATTTCGTATCCATGTCGGGGTATCCCTCTATCAAGCATTTTGAAGCCAACAAGTTTTCGCTCTAAACCGGTCTCTTTCACATCAGCAAGCACCTGCCGACCGAGAAAATCGCCCTTCTTCAATTTCACAACCCAACCAAGATTCGCTTCCAGAGGATTGTGTTTGTCATCGATATCATTTCCATAAAGCGCGTAGCACATTTCTAAACGCAATGTGTCCCGAGCACCCAAACCACAAAGGCTCAGTTCATGTGCTTGCCCACACTCTTCTAAGGCCCGCCATACACTTTCAGCGATATTTGCTGAGACGTAGAGTTCCACCCCTTGCTCCCCTGTATAACCGGTCGCAGCCACTCGGACACTAAGGTCACCACAAAGAA
This sequence comes from uncultured Bdellovibrionales bacterium, assembly GCA_964013445.1. Taxonomy (GTDB): domain Bacteria; phylum Myxococcota; class XYA12-FULL-58-9; order XYA12-FULL-58-9; family JASMKV01; genus JASMKV01. The sequence goes on from CAXGWX010000155.1 coordinate 4,452, forward strand.
CGATGTCCGCCCATGAAAAGGGCTTGAGTGCGCTAAAGTCGAAGTCAGTAAGTTGACCAAGGATATCAAAACTCTTGGGTCCCTGTAGAGCAAGTTGAGCATAGTCGGCAGAAACGTTATTTACCGTGCAATCAAACCGTCCAGCCTGCTCGACAAGATGGGCAAAATCGATATCCGAGCGCGACGCATTAACACAAAGAAAGTAGCTGTCGTCTGCTTGTCGGTAAATAATCAAGTCATCAATGATACCACCGTCGGCTTGGCACATCAGAGTATATTGTGCCTTTCCATCCACCAGCTTGGAAACATCATTCGTCAGTATATACTGACATGCATCAAACGCCCCTGGCCCCTCGATTACGATTTCCCCCATATGGGAAACATCGAAGAGGCCTGCGTTTTCTCTCACCGCATTATGTTCCGCCAAAACACTTTGGTACTGAACCGGGAGTTCCCACTCGCCGAATCCGACAAAGCGGGCATTACGCTCTTTTTGCACATCGTATAATGGAGTTCTTTTTAAGCCACTCATGCTCTAGGAAATAAGTGCAAGACCGAGGAAAGGTCAAGGTTCTAATTACTTTTTGTCTTCAGCCAAGAGCACAGTGTTCTCCAAGAGCGAAATGACCGTCATAGGCCCCACACCCCCAGGCACTGGAGTCCAAGCACTTGCGACCTCTGAGAGACCATCGACAGAGACATCGCCGACCCAGCGGTCATCGATCCGATTTATTCCCACATCCACAACAACAGCACCAGGCTTAAATGAATCGGGCTGCAAAAACGCAGGGCGACCAATTGCTGCTACCACAATATCTGCGTCCTTAAGTATATTACCCAGGTCTCTGGTCTTTGAATGACAAAGCGTTACGGTCGCATCCTCTTGTGCCAGCATTAGAGCCATTGGTTTACCAACCAGTGCACTCCTACCGACAACCGCAGCTTTTTTACCAGCACAATTAATGCCGTAGTGTTCAAGCAAAGTCAGCACTCCCTTTGGAGTACATGGGCGGGAACCATCCAAGCCGCGCACGATGCGCCCTAAACTCACCGGCGTTAACCCATCCACGTCCTTGCTCGGCGAAATCCTGGCTATAATTCCCTCCGGGTCTAAACCTTTGGGCAGGGGCAGTTGCACAATCAGCCCATCCACATCCGTACTCCCATTGAGTTCTTCAACGGTATTCAGGACCTCCTCTTGCGAAGCATCTGCAGGCAAATGTTCCACCCTTGAAAGCATTCCTACCTTCTCCGCCATGCGTACTTTATTTCTGACATAAAGCGCAGAAGCAGAATCGTCACCAACCAAAACAACGCTTAAACAAGGTGCACGACCGTATTCATCAACAAATGCCGCTACTCGAGTGCTAAGCTCTGCGCGCCGCTCTTCTGCCAAGCCCTTCCCATCCAGAAGAATCCCCATAACTATGAATCCACCTGCTGGAAGTAAACATCAACATCGTCTCGAAAAGTCAGACTGAATCTTTGCCCAACATCTTTCGGAGAAGTTTGGTGCGCCTTATCCCAAAGCTGCCATGCCTTTAGCCCTTGCACCTTCAGGTCAAGCGCCGGCCCCTTTTTCGTCAACCTGCAATTGATTTTCACCCTCTCTTGACCTGTCGGCAGCGAAAACTCTGTCAGTCCCAGAAGAACGAGTTTGTCCTCTGTGTTTTCCTCAAGATTCATTTGCGCCGAGCTAAACTCTATCGGTTGACCATCTATCCTGAATTCAACTCCATCCACCGCCTTAGCCCAGAGGCTCAAAAGTCCTCGCTGGTGCCCAGCCTTTCGGATCTTCGTGCCCAAATCGATACCGCTGGCTTGTCGCCAAAGATGAGCGTGTTGCCCTCTGACTTCGATTCGCCACAACACTGCCCCACCACTCTTATCCAGCTGCAACACCGCTTGTCTTGTGGGCTTAGAATCATGGGCCATGACTGAGCGAGGTGCGACGAAGATAAGCGCGCTTAAGCACACACAGAACCAGCCGATTCTTATTTGAATACTATGGGTCATTAATGTTCGTGGTGTCCGTGGAAAATTTTTCTTATATCCCACGCCTTGTAGTGTCGACCATGATGAGGAGTATCAAAGAGAATCCTCGACACCGGCTTAACTTTTGAATTGTCCACCGCATCCGCTGCCCGCAAACAACTGATTTCCGGTGCCGGCGCGGGCCCCGCCGCGTTACCTGCAGCATCAAAGGTGCCATTGGCATTAATGTCCAACCAAATAGGGTTGGTTAGGGCATAGGGCGTTACGGCTTGAATATAATCCGGTGCGCTCACCCCATCACCACCGCCGGAGTTAAGATCCAGGTTGAGGCCAGAAGCAATGCCACCCAGTGCCTGCGAAAGATTTGTCGGTGGCTCCTCTTTTGGCACGACCAATGGAAACATATTCTGAGTTCCCTTAACCTCGACAACAATCCAGGTGTCCTCGGAGAAAGAATACTCACGCTCATAACTTAAATCGTCATCAAGCTGAGTTCCATCCGGCATATTTCCGGTTGGAATTGCAATCGAATCAATGACCTCCCCGTTGCCATACACCAAGAGCTCTTCCACATTTAACCAGGATGGGGTTCGGATCGTAATCTGAACGGAAACCGCCTGCCCCGCATTTGAAGACCCGTAGCTCACAGTTTCACCGATACCCCAAGGAATTCGACCGCCATAAACACATTCGGGTTGGTCAACAATACTACCAAAGCAATAGGCATCGCTTTCGTCAGCACAGCTTACCGTACCATTCTTTTCACAAGCAGCTGCTGAGCCATCTGCGCACAAACCAATTTCCCCATCGGAGCAGGTCGGCGCCTCTGCTGTCAGCACATAAAAATCGACAAAGGGCCCATTCGTAGCAACTGCCCTATTCTTTTGCAGCGCATCTACAATATCAAGCTCATGCACCGCTTGCGGATATAAATCCCGAGGACTCTTATCTTCGTTCGGCTCAACATAGACATAGGTACGAGGCACACCCATTTCAGCATCATGGCCATGGGAATCTGAGTTTCCAGTCGCGGCAAATGTGTAGCCCCTGTTTAGGAGGTTAAACCAGTCGTCAACAACGCCTGGATAAGAAATATGGCCCCCCTCAGCCAAGTGAACTTTGCCTGCCCCGTTATCAGGATGTCCGCCTTCACAAACATCCTGGGCCAAAGCAACCGCCTCATCCGAAGCGTCTGCCGACATTTTAAACGCATGCAGGGAATCCAAACGTTTTCCATTAAAGACCTCGATAGCATCAAAATCCATTGAAAACTTATCGATTGTCCATTGGTCCGTCTCGTCATTATGGGGATAAAGCAAATCAACAAATGGATAATTGCGGTCGTCTGGCTCCTCAACTTTCCCCGAATAGGGATTCATATAGAACTGATTAAAGTAACCCATAATCGTATCTCTTGGATGGTTGATTTGGATAATCGTTTTATCTCCGCCGTACTTGCCCAAGCCTCTAATCTGGCTGAAAAGTTGCGATGGAGCACACTCCACCCAATCGAATGCTGTCTGGTTAACTTTAGAATTGTTCTCTTCGAAGCAGGTTTCTTTGTAAGGAAAGTGCGAGCTGGCTGCCGTATCATACTTTATTGGGAAGCCATTAAAGTGCCCCATTTCAAGCGTGCTCAACTCCACCCCTACCATAGAACCCACCCAATCCTGCAAACCTTGACTTGCAATAGCCGGCGCAAAATCGGTGACGTAATTATGATCTGTAGCAACCGCGATTTCCAAGCCTTCAACCGCCGCACTCAAAGCTCTTTCCTCCAGGCTAATGAACGCATCAATTGAATTGCGGGAATGCACATGAA
>CAXGWX010000156.1:0-8223 GCA_964013445.1 uncultured Bdellovibrionales bacterium
CGCCTGGTTTTGCTGGCGCAGATCTGGCCAACGTGGTCAATGAAGCGGCCCTTTGTCTCCAGGAAGATATTCTACGTAATCCAAGAGATGGAGACATCGGTGCTATTTTTGGCCTTGGGTTTCCTCCTTTTACAGGCGGGCCTTTCTCCTATGTGGACCAGGTTGGTGCAGACACGGTGGTCAGCAAATTGGAAGGTTTTGCGGCGACCCATGGTGAGCGCTTTAAGCCCGCGGAGATTCTTAAGGACTACGCCAAATCAGGCAAAAAGTTCCGCTCCTAGCCATGCAGCCGAAACCTGCGGCAACGGTTCTTATTCTGCGGCCCAATGCCAATCCGGCTGCCACAGAAGACTACGAAATTCTGCTCATGGAGAGACACTCCAAAAGTCCCTTCATGGGCGGAGCCTATGTTTTCCCCGGTGGCAAAGTAGAAGATTCAGACCAAGATCTGGCGGTAAAACTCAAGAAAGAGAGCCGAGACAGCCCCATTGCGGATGGCTACAGAGTTGCGGCCTCCAGGGAATGCTTTGAAGAAGCTGGGGTCTTACTCACCGAAGAGAAACCTAAGGACTGGCAGGCATGGCGGCAGGAGGTACAGTCGGATGCTCGGACCTTTGCGGCCAGAATATTGGCGGAGAAAATCCCTCTAAACCTCGAGTCGATTTTTCTCTGGGCCCATTGGATCACACCATCCTTTGAAGGACGGCGCTATGATACGAAGTTCTTCATCACAGAAGTGGCCCCGGAGGAGCAAGCCTCCATTGATCTGATAGAGGCCACCAAAAGCACCTGGCTAAGCCCGAGCGCAGCGGCCCAGGCCAATCAAGCCGGTGATATCCTGCTCATGCCGCCAACCGTGCATTTACTCGATGAACTGCGCCAATACCCGCTGCGAGCAGAGGTCTTTGAGGCGGCAAGAACCAGGGCTGTGGCCCCCATACTTCCGCGCATCAATAAGATCGGTGAACGCATGGCGATCATCCTGCCCTGGGATCCACTCTATCCGACAAGCGAAGGTGAAAGCCTGGAATTCGACAAAACAAATCCTTTTACCCAAACAGCTTCGCGGATTGTTCTCCACGAGAGCATCTGGAAAGCTGAATTTCCCGGCTAAAAGCTATTTCTGGTAGACTGGGCGGTTTCTGTTATAGTCAGAGCAAACGAGCCCGATGAAATTTACTTCTCACATAGGACGAGTCTCCGCGCTCTTAGGGATTTTATTCTCTTTTAATTTCGGCTGTGAGGAACCAAAATATTTTGTGCAGCTCACAATCAATGACCCGGACAATTTGGCGGCAAACGCCAGTAGACTTGGCGTCGGCAAAGCCCTGAACGAACTTAGGGTTGTGGGACTCGGCGACGAAACATTTCCCACCTCCATTGCCCTATCCTACAAGTCTAAAGTTGAGGAATTGGTTTGGGTCGAAGCTTTGGATTTAGATGGTGATGTACTGGCGCGCAGCCGCGTTCTTATCGAGGTTAAAAAGAAGAAAACAGCAGAGGCCAGTGTTGACTTACTTTCTCCCTGTGAACTCTCGAGCAGCACGGGGCAAAGCTGCGTCATGAATTCGGATTCATTATCTTTGGGTACCTGCGTAGAAAAAAGCTGTCGAGTGCTCTCCTGCGGTGACGGGTATAAATCCGGTACGGAGACATGTGATGACGGCAATACGCTCAGCGGCGATGGATGCTCGAGCCAATGTCAGGTCGAAGGCTGCGGTAACGGCGTCATCGAAGACGGAGAGGCCTGTGACGACGGTTATGCCGACGCCTGCGGGACATGCAACGCGGATTGCACAGGTCCAGGCCAAGAGGCCATATGCGGTGATGGAGAGCAGTGCCTGGAGTCGGAAGAATGTGACGATGGCAATACGACCACAGAAAAATGTGAGTATGGATTAGAAGCATGTACGGTTTGCAATAGCGCCTGTGAAAGTATGGCCGGCGCCACAAACTATTGCGGCGATGAAATGCTCGTGCCTGAAGACGAAGAATGTGATCCCAGCGCGGAGAACTATTCAACCACAACCTGCACCGAAGAATGCAAGCACAAAAACTGGCTGATTGCCCAAAACTCAGAAGGTCTTAAAATAAAGGCCATAAAGATGATTAACGCTGCGAGCGGAGGCTTCTATTTAGCAGCGCAGGTGTCCGGGACAGGCACTATTGACCTTCCAGACATTCATGGACAGACAAATACGATTGAAGCCACCGGTAAGGTCCGCGGAATTGTGATTGCTTACGATCAATATGCTCAGGCCAAGTGGGTACAAATCCTTGCAGGCAACAATCATGTTTTCGTCAAAAGCATCGCGGAAAGTCCGGAGGGAAAACTTTTTGTCGTTGGTCAATATTGGGAGAATATTGTTTTGCCCGATGGCTTTAGCGTTACTGATGTACAAGAGCATTCGAGTTTTTTACTCTCCTATAGCAACGAAGGTGAGCTTGAGGTCAGCAAAGACTTTGTCGGTACTGATTCAAGCGAGATCCAGAATATCGCACTTAGCCAAGACAAAATTATACTTGTCATCTCCAACAATAGCGCTCTCGACATCAACATGACCGAATCACCTGTTGTCAACGCTCTCCTCTCAGCACCCATATCAAATGAAGACCTTTATGTGGTCGCCTACAACGCTGAGTATTCCTTTCTTTGGAAAAAACAATTTACCTGCGACGCAGCACAAGTTCCAGCCTATGGATTACTGATAAACAGCGATGACGAAATATATATGATTATGAATTACAGCAGCACCTGTTTTCTTGACGGCACCACCACTCTTGGACACCAAGGACTGGGGGATTCGGTTCTGGTGTCTGTGTCTTCGAGCGGAGTCCTGGAAAGTCACCTCCCTTTTAATGGTGATTATGCTCAATACTTTAGCGCCGTTAAGTTAATCAGCAGCGATACCATTTTGCTCAGCGGATATTTTTTCGACAACTACACCCTGCGCCTTACGGAATACGAAACGCCCGAAGGAGAACCCCGGGAACATTGTATTCTTACATCGGCACGAACAACGGATCTTAAACCCAACTGGACTACCCATATTCAAGGCTGCAGAGAACCATCCACTTCGAATCCACACAGGGCCTTTGTCACAAACTCCAGCGTAAGCGACAATATTGCTCTAGCCAGCGAATTTTCCGGCACACTGAGTATCGGAGAATACACTACAAGTGTCAGCAGTGACGGCAGTGATATTTTCTGGAGTACCTTTTCATTGGAAGGGACCCTGCTCAGTAGCGAGACCGTCAACGGAGCTGGTGACAACGATATTTACGGCATGATCGGACTGGATGATGGCACTTATATCTCAAGCGGCACTTTTTCAGAAGGCATCGTTTTTCGAACTCTTAGTGAAACTATCGATACTGCCGACAATGGATTTTATTTATTGCGCTCTCAACCTTTAAGCCCGTCAATTGTCCCTTAATGATTTTTAACGACGAAGAATTCCCCTTGTTGAATAGGCGGCGGCAACGTATATTGATGAAATAATTATGTTATCAGCCCATCTAACCCTTATTCTGACGCTTCTTAACCCTAGTTGGTCCCTTACCCAAACCACCCTTTCTTCGACTGCAGCAACTGAACAACTCAAGCTTGCGCAAAGCTACTACGATGACATTGAATATGAAGATTGCCTGCGTATGCTTGACCTTGCAGAGAAGAATGGGAATCTCTCCTCTGAAGAAAATGTTATACTCTATGCGCTCCGAGGGAAGACCCATGCCATTCTGGACAATAACGATGCGGCCTACGATGCCTTCTGGAGTCTTCTCCAGTACAGCCCAGACTACATACTGGATCCAAACGAATCGCCGAAAATCCTTGCGGTGTTTGACAATTTAAAAAAGCAAGTTGAAAAACTTATGCTACAGCGCGCCATAAAAATACTTCCCCAAGCCACAGCACCTTTTCAAGTCGGTCAAAGAATTTATTCCATCGTCAAGCTTTCGGGGAATGCGAAGAGCGTTCTTTCTTTGGCTTTTTACTTTCGCTACCAGGGGGAAACCGTATTTAATCCCTTAAGAGTGGAGCAAATCGCTCCGGACGCTTGGCAAGGATTTTTCCCTACAACCCAAATGCAAAACCCGGGCAATTATTTCATTGAATACTATGTAGAGCTTTATGGACAAGCTCAAGCACCGTTTAAAACCTTAGGCAGCAGTATTGCACCGCAAACAATGCAAATACTTGTTCAAGCGCCAACGCCGCAGCCAGTGCAGACTCCCCCACAGGTTCAACAAAGCCCCACCCGATCACCATTTTATACGCAAAGTTGGTTCTGGTGGACAAATGCGGGCCTAGCCGCAACCCTTACCACCCTCTATCTTATCAACAATCAGAACCAAGCGCCGAATGCACCACTGGGTGAAATACCTATGGACTAGTCATCTTCGTCTTGCTGCTTGCGCTGACCAGCGCGGGTTAGATTTTCGAGACCATGCTTGTCAATTTTGGCCCGAATATGTTTGCGATCGATCCCTGCTTGCCGCGCCGCCTCAGAAACATTCCCTCCGGCCTTATCCAGGAGCTTTACCATATAGGCGCGCTCAAATTTATCAAGATAGCCTCGCCTCGCAGAGCTGTACTTTTCGCTCGAATCTATCATGGGGCCTGAACCACCCGACATTAAACTTGGGTCAATCCCGACAGCGGGAGGACCACCAGCTCCAAACATATTCAGCAACCCTTCGGAGCCTAAAGCCAGCACCCTCTGCACAACATTACGCAGCTCGCGAATATTTCCAGGCCAATCGTGTTTTAACAGTGCGTTCTCCGCTTCCGGTGAGAGTCCCTCCGCTTCCCCATGAGTGACAAGCTTTGCCAAATGGCGCGCAAGTGGCAGAATATCATCACGACGTTCACGCAGCGGTGGACAATTCACACGAATAACCGCGAGACGATAAAACAAGTCTTCACGGAATGTCTCTTCCGCAACCATTTGCTGCAAATCACGATGGGTCGCCGCCAGAATACGTACATCGACAGTCTTATGTTGCGCTTCGCCTACTGGCTTGATCTGGCCAGATTCAAGAGCGCGTAAAAGCTTGGGCTGTAAATCAAGAGGCAACTCACCAATCTCATCAAGAAAAAGGGTACCACCATTAGCCGCTTCAAAGGCTCCAACTCGATCATCAAGGGCCCCGGTAAAGGAGCCTTTACGATGGCCAAAAAGCTCGCTCTCCAGCAGTTCGTTGGGTACATTGCCGCAATCAACAATAATAAACGGCTTGTCTTTGCGCTGCCCCTGGGAATGTAAAGCTTCGGCCACCACCTCTTTGCCTGTACCGGTTTCCCCTTGAATGAGGACGGAGGCATCCGTTCCCTCCAAACGCTCAAGCAAGGTAAAGAGCTTGCGCATACACATGCTTGTCCCTAAAAGCCCATCGTATTGAGTTCGATCGGAGATCGGCATGGATTCGGCCACGCCTAAGGGTAAAACATCAATCTCACAGCGACCAACCGTAAGCCTGACGCCTGTGCGCAAAATCATCTGATCAATCTTAGCGCCAAGATAAAAGGTGCCGTTGGTGCTGCCTGTATCACGCACCATAACCCCTTGCGGCACAACAGAGAATTCTACATGCCGACGGGAGACAGAGGGGTCATGCAGAACCAAATCCGCCCGTTCACCGGTGCCAACAATCGCCGTGCCGGATTCCAAAGCCAAGCGCTTCCCATTGTCCTCCTCAACGCCGTTGCTCACGTAAAGCACACACCCCGCCAAATTACTGTCCGCCTGCCCTACTTTTTCCGTGCGAAAATTAGCTGGATTTTGCTTACCTGCTGTCATCCTGGTTACTCCCCCAATGCTGTGCCTGAGCCTACTAGGAATAGGCCCTCTAAACAAGCCAGCTAAGCGTTTTTACTTTTCTCTAAAATAGGGTACGCTAATAACCCACAGATGGAAAACGCATCTAAAAATAAGGTGTTCGGAAAATATGAAATCATCGACCAACTCGCGGTCGGTGGTATGGGGCAAATATATTTAGCCCGACAACATGATACCTATGGTATTGACCGGCTCGTTATTCTCAAATCTCTTTTTCCAGAAATGGCCCGTGACAAAGAATGTGTGAAAATGTTTCTCGACGAGGCGCGTATTGCTTCGAACCTGAACCATCCCAATATTGTTTCAATCTATGAAATCGGCGCCTGGGAGGGCAACTATTTTCTGGCCATGGAATATATTCGCGGTGAACCTCTCTCCCATCTGGTGAAACGCTCGCTGGAGCAGGGTGCACCAGTGCCCGTATCCTTCGTCATTTCCATCGTCCACGACAGCTGCGCAGCCCTGGCCTATGCTCACAAAGCAACCAACATCGCCGGGGAAGCGCTGGATTTGGTGCACCGAGATATCTCGCCACAGAATATTATGCTCAGCGATACAGGGATTCTCAAAGTGGTGGACTTTGGTATTGCCCGGGCCGCAAACCGCTACACCCAAACTTATGCGGGACAGATTAAGGGTAAAATAACCTATATGTCCCCAGAACAATTGCGGGGTGCAGAGCTTGACGGCCGCAGCGATCAACATGCCCTTGGAACCGTGCTATGGGAGCTTATTGCGGGGCAGACAATATTAAAAAACGATATGAGCACCACCGATGTGCTCGACTGGAAACTCAACAACAGCCTGCCAAGACTCAGTGGCCAAAGGGAAGATATTCCTATTCAAATCGACTCCATCATCGCAAAAATGACCGCCAACGATCCGGAGAAGCGCTACCAAACAACCCTGGAAGCCAAAGATGCACTTAAAGAGCTGCTCGTGGCTTACCCGGAACTTAGCAGCGAAAAGCTTGGCGCTTGGGTTACAGAGCTTGCGGGCGAACGCATCAAAAAACGCCATGCAAAGATTGCTGCGCGCACTGCAGATTTTGAGAGTATCGGTGAAGAAAAGACGCCAGAGCCCCAAGCCCCACTCACCTTAAATCCAACGCCGGCGGCTTCAGCCGCAGCTGCGGAGCCAGAACCCAAAAGGACCAAAAAAACTGGACAAACTCCACTTCTGCTCGGTGTATTTTTACTTGTTACGGCAATTACCGCCGGTATGCTCTATCTCAGCGCTCCCAAAACTGAAAAACCTTCACCCATAGAGCCCGCAGCCGAAGCAGTGGTCAAAACTGCTCTGCTCAGCATTGAAACCGAACCTGGCAATGCAACAATCTATATCGACGGCATCAACCTTGGGCAAAGTCCGATGAACAAGCTTACTCTACCAGCGAATAACGATATCGACGTTTCTATTCGACTAGAGAAGCACAAAGAGCGGTCCATGAAAATAAAGTTGCAGGCTGGCGAACATCGCAGCATGCAAATCGGACTGGAGCCAAGTCAAGAAAGAAGTGTCGATGCGGCGGAAGAGCCAATTAAGGTACCGGTACTAAAAGCTTCTGAAACAAGAAAAGAGCGAGCCAAACAAAAGGCTAAGCAAAAGGCGCGAACAAAAAAGCGTAAGTCATCGAGCCCTCCAGCCGCCAAACCGCAAGCGGCTCAGGAAGAAGGCTTTGGCTTTTTGAGCTTAAAAAGCACGCCTTGGACGCAGGTCTATATCGATGGCGCCGACTACGGCCTGACTCCGCTCTACAAAAAACAACTCAGGACGGGCATACATCAAATTGAAATGCGTAACCCGCAACAGGGCATCATCCACAAACAGCAGATAACCATTCGCAAAGATAAAAATTTAAAGCTTGATTTGAAACTCTAGAAGGGCAGAGCGGGAAAACCTAGGCTGCTTCTTTAACAGCTACGGTTTGAATGCGCTCCTTAGAAGCCAAAGACAACTCTTTAGCCCGCTCCTCAAGACATCGAAAACAGACATCGATCACCAATTGCATTTCTACCGGGTTAAGCCAGGGACGCTGCTGATAGGTGCTACTGCTTTTAGACATCGTTTTCTCTCCTTGATGTGTTTTATTAAAGCAAGGGTTGGGCCAGAATTGGCTTTTTCAGAACCGATTTTTTCCCGCACATTATTAGGCACTTAGGTTCGTCCAGCCAAAGTCCTGTCCTTTGCCGGGTGGGGCAATCGCGCCAATTGGGGCCTTTTTTGTGCGGGTTTTGAGCAAGGGGATGTGCGACTATTGCACGATACGTCACGAGAAAAGTAAGGAAAATGGGCAAAAAAAAGCCGGTCAAAAGACCGGCTTTTCAATTTTGTTATCAGCTTATGTGTTGAGCCTAACAGGAAGCACAAAGTTCATTAT
>CAXGWX010000157.1:0-7958 GCA_964013445.1 uncultured Bdellovibrionales bacterium
CTTGGGAATTATCTTTATTGTGAACCTGGAGATCGGTTACTTAACACCACCGCTGGGCTTAAATCTTTTTGTCGCCTCTTCCCTATTCAAACGACCATTGGGTACAGTCATCCGCTCGGTCATACCCTACACTGCCATGATGCTCGCAGGCATTGTGATCATCACCTACGTTCCAGCAATCTCCCTGGGCTTAGGAGAATGGATGCGTAGCATTACCAACCCACCGGCGGCCCAAAGCCAACAAATCGATAGCTCAAGCCAACCCACCAAGGTCCTCTCCATCGAGGAACTCATGCAGCAAGTAGATGAGGATGAAGACGAGGACGAAGATGAAGACATGGATGACATGGACTAGCCCTTAGGATAGGCTGGCCCAAAGCAAGGAGTGGTCTATGAATGTGAATTATGAAGAAAGCTGTACAAAATCCAGAGACGGCTTAGCCCTCTACGTTCAGGCCTGGAAGCCAGAAAACCCACAAAAGAAACTCTTTATCTGTCATGGCTATGCGGAGCATGGCAAGCGCTACGACGAGTTTGCCAATCACTGCGCCCAGGCAGGGATTGAAACATGGGCTGTAGATTTACGGGGCCACGGCAAATCCGAAGGAGCCAGAGGCTTCGTTGAGAACTTCAACCACTACCTCGACGATGTGCAAACCCTTATCGACGATAACAAATCCGACCTCCCCTGCTTCCTGCTGGGCCACAGCTTAGGAGGCCTTATCTGCCTTAATTATGCGCAAGAACGGGGCGAGGGTTTAAGTGGTCTGTTGATTTCCAACCCATACCTCGCCTTGGCCATGAAAGTGCCGGCCCTTAAACTTAAAGTTGCCGACCTGGCGGCCAAATATGCACCACGTCTCTCCTTGCCCAGCGGTCTGGACCCGAAAGGCATCTCCCATGACCAAGCCATTGTCGACGCCTATCGCAACGACCCATTGGTGTTCACCACTGCCAATGCGGCCTGGAATCGTGAAGCGGTGAGCGCCCAGGAACGGATTCTGCAAAAGTACGATTTTTCGATGCCGGTCTTTTTTGCCTATAGCGATGCGGATCCAATCACTTGCGGCACGACAAATGCGGACTATGCTGGGAAACTAGCAGCGCCGAGCAAAGAAGTTGTTTTGCGTGCCGGCGAGTTTCACGAGATCATGAATGAAACAAATCGCCAGGAACTGCATCTAATGATGTCTAAGTGGATTCTCGAGACTGGTAATTAGGAACCTAATAAAGCATCCATGGACTGTTGGTCCGCAGGTGTAAACTCGAAATTTTCAAGCTCATCCATCGCCGCCCAAGTGAACTGCTCGATATTGCCCACCTGCGGCTCCTGTCCCGCAACAAGGGAACAGGCAAAGAGGGATAATTCAACAATATACTTATCGTATTCTTTTTCTGTATGCGAAATCACCTCGTGCACTTCCACATCAACACAGAGTCGCTCTTTGAGCTCACGCTTGAGCGCCGCCTCCTTGGTCTCATCGCCTTCAATCTTACCGCCCGGAAATTCCCACAAATGAGGCAGGACCGCCTTGGCTGCCCGCTGGGTAATTAAATATTTACCATCAAGCATAATGGCCGCACTGACAACGCTGATCCGTTCTTTAGCCATATCCCCTCCTAAAGGACCACATAGGAATCGCTGGCCAGGTCCAGAGCATAAACATAACCGGACGAAGCAAAGCTAAACAAACGAGTACCAAGCACGCAGAGGTCACCAAGAGATTCGTCACCAAAATTGCTTTTCTGTAATGGCTCGCCACTAAGGACATTCAAAGCGACAAAGCCCACACCGCCCACGGAGAAAAAGACACCGTCCGCAACCCGTACTGGCCTTGCCACCGCACCGCGTGGAAACGTGGTTTTAAAGAGAGATTTGCCGTCGGCCAAAGCGAAGCTTTCTGCGTAACCATCCGCACTAAGGGCAATAATATTATTCTTTGTAAGCAGCAGCTGATTGACGGCTGAGCGTTCCTGTCGCCAAAACACACGGCCAGACTCCGGGTCTAAAGCATAGACACCGTCAGAATATGAGGCGGCAAAAAGACGTCCGTCCTGAATAAAAATATCCGCATCAATATCGAGAAACTCTCGACCATCTACCGAAAGAAAACGTGACCACAAACGCTTGCCACTATCCTTGGCATAGGCCTCAAGATAGCCGTCAGAGAAGCCCGCATAAACCTTCTCCCCATCAATCAAAACTTGCGCACTGCCTTGAATGGTCAGACTCTTGGTCTGGTTCCTGGTTTTCTGCCACTTCAGAGTGCCATCAGCAATCGATAGCGCAATCAACCGGTCACTCATGGTCACACCATAGAGAAGCGTGCCATCGCTCTGCCAGGAAGCACCTACCTCGCTATGCACCCGCGTATCCCAGATGGGTTTACCTGTTGCCGCATCAAGACAAAAGACCTGTCCATTCTTAGCGCTGAGCACGAGCCTCTCTTCCCCTGCAAAAGCAATCAGACTCATGCTTGTCTCGAAAGGGACACCAAGGTTTTTCAGCCATAGGGTATCACCACCGTCAGCCGCAAGTGCCATCACATCGCCCTCACCAGTAGCGACATAAAGAGCCTCTGACTTGCTGGAAACAACCGGACTTCCGGAAGAAAAGACCACCTTGCGATGTACGCCGGTGCGTACCACCGGCTTGCGCCAGCGCACTCCGTAAACACGGGTTTCCTGCTCCAAAGCAGAAAGCTTTCCAAGTGCCTCCACTTCTGTAACGAAGGTCAGCATAAGTGCAAAGGCACTGAGTGTAAGGATACGGGAGAACATCTAGTTGGTATTCGTTTTAGCCGAAACTTCCTCAGCCGGACTATCTTTGGCGGGACTCATGGTCTTAAGACGACGCTCGATATCCTCTTTCAAAGAAGAGTCGGGGAAATCCTTCTGCAGGCGTTCCAGAATGTTACGGGCCTTGTCCGTCTCACCTTTAGCAAGCAAAAGCCGAGCCTGCTGCAGGCCAGCATAATCTTCGTAAAAAGCGGTTTTGCCGCGGGCAAGTTCGGAAAAGCTATCTAAAGCCTTATCGTGCTGGCCCAGAGCCTCATAGAGGTATGCCTGGCGTTCCTTTGCCAAAAAATAAAGTTCATCGTCCGGAGACAAAGATTGAGCCAATGCGCCGTATATCTCCAGCGCAACTTCCTTATTACCCAGTTTCGCCTGAAGCGAGCCTGCGTAAAAGCGGGCCAATTGTCCAACTCCAGAAGAACCACCCACCTCTTGTACCTTATCGAAAGCCTTGAGCGCAGCTTCCCACTTCGCTTTATCCGTAGGATAGGTTTGCCCTTCAGCATCTTCCGCCACATCCTCCGGCGCAATAACCTGCGATTCCATCACCGACAAAGCCTTTTGAAACTCTTCCGACGCCGCCTTATCCTTCATCTTGAGGTACTCAAAAGAGCCCCAAACCGCCAGAATCAAAACGGCTCCAGCAACTGAGGCACCAATAATCATCTGCCTGTTTGTCTGGGCCCACTGGACACTTTGCCCAGCAGCCGAAATAAACGCATCGTCTTTTTTAAGTAATTCCTTACGGGATATTTTCTTTGCCACAGTAGCTAACCTCCGAATTTCCGCAGCTTTTCTACCCCAATAGGTCCTAAAGGTCTAGAGCTTAGGCGCTTTTATCAGCGACAAATAGGGCTCCAGCCCCTTGATTTAGAAGGCTTTTACAGAAAACAGCCCGAAGCAGGATTATCCTCGGCCCAGCCGCTGCCGCAATGCATACACGAAAGCGATGAGAAAAAATCCAATGCACACCGCAATCACCCAATTGCCCAGCAGAACATAAAAAGTCTGCCCCCCATAGGGCACCACATCGTATAAAGTAACCGCATCCTGATTATGCGGAGTTGGCGCAAACATTCGCCCTTTCGGGTCGAAGAAAACCGAAATCCCCGTATTCGCAGTGCGTACCAACCATCGCCCAGTCTCAACCGCACGCAGCGCATAAAAATCTCGATGCTGATAAGGCGCACTCGAGACTCCGTACCAGGCATCATTAGTGAGATTTGCCAGGAGAGTAGCTCCCGCAAGTACATGCTCACGCGAAATCTCTGGAAAGATACCATCGTAACAGATCAACACGCCCCACTGATTCGCCAGTGGTGCATGGCTATGACCCGGTGAATAATCCGCCATTCCGGGGACAAATTTCTCAACCGGCAGTATCCCGCGCAGTGGCACATATTCACCAAAAGGAACCAGGTGCAGCTTGTCGTAGCGCCCAACAATTTCTTTTTCACGAAAATAAAATGCTGAGTTGTGAAGCTTATGCTTGCCCTTGCCTTCTTTGAGATAGGTCGAGGCCCCCATGATCGTATCCCCTGCCAAGTCAAAACCACGCAGAGCTTTACTCTCGGCTCGAACATGTCCAGGCCAGGCAGCCTCCGGCCAAACAATAAGGCTCGCCCCTGCGTCAAAAGCCGTTCGACTCAACTTCATATACTTTTCGCGAATCTGTCGACGATATTCACTGGAACGGCTTTTTAAGGTCTGCTCAATATTTCCCTGGATCAAACCGACCCGTAACTTTTCACCCGCCGGCATCTCCGAACTCAGAAACAAAATTCCGCCCATACCGTAGATACAAAGCAAAGCACCGGCCAACCGAATAAAATTCATCCGGCGCCTGATTTTGTCCTCCGCCTTAACGCACTCCCCCGCAAGGGCTGCAACCAAAGCTATCATCCAGCTCACACCGTAAACCCCGACAACACTCGCCAACTGCAAGAACAAAATATTCCTGGTCTGAGAATAGCCCCAAAGGCCCCATGGAAAACCTGTGATGACAATGGTTCGTAACCATTCGAGCAACACCACAGAGCAGGGAAAAGCCAAGAACAATGGCATGCGTATATGCCTACACAGGAAGTCACTTAAAACAGGCAAGAGCCCCCAGTAAACCGCACAGTAGAGACAGAGCAACGCCAGAAGGAAAAGGGATTGTACAAAAGGGAGTCCACCAAAATTCGTCATGGCGATAACGAGCCAGTAAATGAGTCCTAGAAAGTGAAAAAAGCCGGCAGTCCAAAAGAAAAGGAAGCGTCGCCACCCATGATGTTTGGGCAACTCAAGATAGAGCCAACCAACCGCCACAAACATAAAGAGTTCACGCGGTAAAAACTCGAGAAGCGGCTGTGGCGAAAGGGGTGCTATAACCATAGGAAAAGCTGCGGTGGCCAGCAGACCAATAGCCCCTGCCTTCAAGAAAAAGGCCATCATGCGCTCCCCAATTCTTCGTCCAGAAGTCCCAGGAGCCGGTCTTCTTCAAGCCGCATCTTTTTCGCCTGCCTACCGCCGTGAACATGATCATGACCTAGAAGATGCAAAACCCCATGGACTAAAAGTCGTCGGCACTCCGCTTCTAAACTATGGCCAATGTTCTGGGCCTGCTCTTGTGCACGCTGCATAGAGATAACGACATCGCCAAGAACTTCGGTCTCCGGAGCTGGCATCGCTCCAAAGGCAGCAGAGATATCAATATCCTCCGGCTGAGGCATATCCCCTTCCAGCTGCGAAAAAGACAACACATCCGTAGCCCTGTCCTTATCACGCCATAATGAATTGAGTTCGCGAATTTCCTCGTCACCACAAAGAACAATTGAGAGATCGGCCTTAGGACATTCCAAGCCGTTTAATATTGTCTGGGCGATGGTCCTGATCTTCGTCGTCGGCAGCCGCGGCTTTTGGCGGCGATTTTGTATGGCTATGCTCATGATCTGTTGATGCGCTAATATCGGTTACTCCGTCCGGATATTCAACCCTTTGGTGATAAATGGGTGCTATTACACCATGAAAGCTCTTAGCCACAACATGCAAGTCACGCAAGGTCAAATCACTCTCGTCGAGCTGCCCATCTGTAAATTTTGTATTAATAATCTTGTTCACCAAACCCTGTAAGCGCGCTGAGGTTGGGTCCTTTAAGGACCGGGCTGCCGCCTCGATAGAGTCAGCAAGCATCACCAGAGCTGCTTCCCTCGTTTGTGGTTTCGGGCCCGGATACCGATAATCACTTTCGTGCACCGCATGGTCCTGATCCTCTTGTTCCTTTGCCTTATGGAAGAAATATTGGATCAAGGTCGTGCCATGGTGCTCCATAATGCCCGCCTCAATCACCTCTCCCAGTTTATTCTTACGGGCAATATCAAAGCCATCGGTCACATGACGACGAATAATCATGGCGCTCATCGAGGGCTTTAGCTTGTCATGAGGATTTCCTGAACCACGTTGGTTCTCGATAAAGTAGCCCGGGTTACAGCCTTTGCCCAAATCATGATAATAGGCCATCACTCTGGCAATTAAGGGATTAGCGCCAATCGCCTGTGCCGCTGCCTCCGCCAGGGAGCCAACAATAATGCTGTGGTGATAAGAGCCGGGCGCCTTGACGACCAAATCTTTGAGTACCGGGTGGTTGAGATTGGCCAACTCCAGGAGCTTCAAGTCCGTTGTATAACCGAAAAGAGTTTCTAAAAGTGGTGTCAGGGCTAAAACTGCAAACGCCGAAACCAAACCGGAAAGAAAAGCCGCCGCAAAACCGGTGAGGTATACAAGCCAGTTGTCGCCGGTCAGAAAGAGTAAAAGTGACAAGAGCATGACCCCCTGCCCCAAACCGACCCACACTCCCGCCCGTAGAACTGCGTTTCGAGAGTTCATATTACGAATCGCTAAAACCCCTAAGAGACCACCCTGCATTGAATAAACATAAAAAACCGAATCGGTCTGGCCCATCAATCCCAAAACAACGCTGGTTAGAACCGCAAAGAGTAAAGCTAACTCGATGCGCAGCACGAGACGTATAACCATGGCACCGGCTGCGACCGGAAATGCGAAGAGAAAAACATCCGCCCCCAGATTAAAAGACTCCGCCAGACTGCCGATGGCGGTCAACCAAAGACGAAAACCAATAAGCCCGAGGGAAAACATTGTCACCAAAAAGAGCAAATCCCGGCTCGTAAAAGACATACGCCAACTGTGGCCCCCCGCAATCAACCAACCCATGGTGACCAAAAAGAGAACGATGAGCATTGCCCCAATGATGGTCAAGAGCAACGAAGTCTCATGCTGGTCCTTGCCCATCTCTTGTAAAATCAGCAGATGTCGACTGGTGTAGCGCTCACCATCCCGAATAATCATCTCGCCTTTCTTGACGCTGAGCATGACTGGGCGTACGGAGAGTCGGGCCACTTCCCGGGCCACTTCGCTGGCGGCCCTATTAAAGGTCAAGTTTGGCTCAACAAGGCGGCCGGCCAATTTTGCAAGCACCCGTCGCTCCGCCGGGCTTAAGGTCGTTCGGTAGGCCTGCATACGCACTGGCATATCCCGGCGCACAAATTCGAGGTCTAAAATCGCATTAATATCATCAACCGCGATCCCCTTTCCGCTCGTGTTCGGAACTTCCTGCATATCGATTCCGCGATCCGCATCCGCCGCCAGGAGATTTCGATTCCCCACCAGCGGCTCGTTCATGGCCGCTGTGATAATTTCCCCCAAAGCCTGCGCCAGGGCCGGACGAAATCCCCCTGCCCCCAGGACCTTGAATTCCTCGGCACTTAGGGCGGCACCAATAAGACCTTCGAGACGGGCAATGGTTGCCTTCTGGTCTGGTGCCTGAGCTTCGACTCCACTCTCTTCGCCCTGCTGCAAATCGGTCCGCATCGTCGTAAATGCTTCTTCCACCTTGCGGGCTATTTCCTTGCCCTGGGAATGGTCGAAATCATAAACCCGCTTTACTTTCGTCAGGGTTTCACGCTGATACTTCTTGGTTGCAAGTTCATCGACAACCTTCAAATCATAGGGCGCCTTAATATTTTCTTCCGCCGGGGTCCCAAGCAAGGATTCATCGCTCTTGAACTGTCGAGTGCCGGCCACAGGAGCCAAAATAAAACCGGCAACAATGACCGGTAGAAGGCAAAGCAGAATTTGGCAAACCCGGGAATGCCAAAACACCT
>CAXGWX010000158.1:0-7954 GCA_964013445.1 uncultured Bdellovibrionales bacterium
CAACGACGCAACTTTCGAAATCCCCGGCAATTGGTTGGACCAAACCGTGGTCGACATTCACAGCCCGAAAAATGATGGGTTCCATCTCCAGATCATCAACAACCCGGAAGTTTCTGAAACAAGCCCGAGTGAAGCCATGAAACCAATTCGGGACACCTATCAAAGTATGTATAGGCCCTGCGAAGTTCTCGTTGATCGTGCATTTGAGATTAAAGGCTATATGGCCCACCGCCTGGAGTACCGTGGTGAACAACCGGATGGCGCAGTGCGCGGCCTGACCATCATTGTCTTCCATAAACCCCTTTCCTCACTAACCATCAATTGCTCAGCTCCAACCAGGGTTTGGGGAAATTACTCTAAGGATGTTAAAAAGCTCATCGACAGTTTTACAATCCGCGATGCTTTTTAGGCCCTGCCAGATTTAACGACCGGGACCCCGTAAAGGATTATTCAAAGGCACGGATGTGCCTGCGGGGGTTGGCCCATAAAAAGCCTGCGAGCCCTTACCGCTCTCATCGTCCACAACTATTGTATCAGCGTGTTTTGCAATCAGGTCATGCACCCGTGGTCTTATTTCCTGCATCTTTTCTTTTTTACCCTCTACCGATGGATGCACACTGTTGGTCAAGAAGATGGCAATGGTATCCGTCGACAGGTCGAGCCAAACCGAAGTCCCCGTAAAGCCTAAATGCCCTACCGTATTTAAGGAAAAACGTTTTCCTGCCATAGATCCATGTGCTGTGGGTGTGTCCCAAGCCAGAGTTCGGGTTGTTTTAGGAATTCGCCGTGAGCGCTTCCAAAAACGTCGCACCGTACCAGAAAGAAAAAATCGGTCCATCCCCTTATAAGCCAACCATAAACGATGCACCAAGCTCCAGGTCGCATCAATAGTCCCAAAGAGTCCAGCGTGCCCAGCCACACCTCCAAGCGCCCAGGCATTAGGGTCATGCACCTCACCCTGCATCACCTTTTCACGCAGGGGACAATCTTCCGTGGCAACAAACTTACGCCGCATGAGTTGACGGCCCTGTTTATAATCACCTTGGCGAACGAAGAAAAAATCATCCGCTATGCCTAAAGGCCGATAAATCTCTTGAAAAAGAAATTGGTCCAGCGGCTTTTTCACAATGTCTTCAATGATCCAACTCAAGATAATAAATCCCACATCCGAATATTCCACCACACGGCCCGGCTCATTCTTCAAGTTCAAAGCCGAAATAATTTTCTTTGCCGGTCCGTTTGCCCGCGCGCTTCCACAAACTTTTTCTTCATCGGGCAAAGTCAGATCAGCTTTGCTCAACTCTTCCCACAAAGGATGCAGAGCGGGAAATCCGGAGCAATGGTCGAGCAACATATCAATCGTAACGTTCGCGTATTTGCTTTGCTTGAATTCAGGCAAGGTTGCAGCCAGGGATGCACTTAAATCGAGACGCCCTTTTGACACCAAGTGTAATGCCGCAAGGCCTGCGCCTAAAGGCTTTGCCAAAGAAGCCAAATCAAACAAAGCCGCGTAATCGATTTTGCTAACCGGCGGCGGGTCAGCATAATTCCCATAGACTGCTCGGTGGAAAATCTTAGACCCTTTTGATGCGATGCAAGCGGCACCGGAATAGGTTTTATCAAACATACCGGTTTGAATCGCCCTATCAATATCAGGAATGGTTTCGACCGGGAAATTTTCGTTATAGACTTCCGTCGACATTTTTATCCATCACTCTCGTCATTCAAAACCAAGGTCATCAAAGATTGCTCCAGGTCAATTTTGTAGTTTGCACCAAGAAGCAATGGCCGCGACGAAGCTTCATGGCCTACCGGCAACCCCTTGATGATCGGCACCCCTAAGTCGGTCAGGCATTTTTGTAAAACAAAGTCGAGCTCTTCCTCTTTGCCGCAATCACTAAATTGCCCCAATGCAATTGCCTTGACCCCATCCATGGCGCCACTCTGCTTAAGCTGTGTTAAGGCTCGGTCCAAACGATAAGGTTTTTCGCCAATATCTTCCAGGAAGAGACAAGCACCTTGAAAATCCGGTAAAGCACCGGAACCAACCATTGCACTTAAGACTGCTAAATTACCGCCGCGCATAGGTGATGTGAACACACCACCATCACCACAAAATTGAGTGAAACGAAAAGCCTGATCGCCTTGATAGCGAAGCAAATTAAAAAGTTCCTCCCGGGCTGACTCAGACCAAGCGGCCAAGGTCGTGATATTCGCGCCGTGTAAGGAAAGCACGCCCTGCTGCTGCCAGCGGCAATGTAGAGCCGTAATATCTGAAAACCCTACAAGCCATTTCGGGTGCCTGGCCAAGCTCTCGGTCCCCATCTTTTGCAAAAGGCGAGTTGCGCCATAACCACCCCGAGCTGCCCAAATACAACCAACTCCCGGGTCCTGCAGAAGAGCTTCAAGCTCGGACAAGCGCCGCTCATCATCCCCAGCAAGATAGCCATCCCGGGCAAAGATATCCTGACGAAAAATCGGCTCAAAACCGGCCCCCTGCAGGATGGAAATACCAGCCTCGAAACGCTCCTTGTCAAATGCCCCACTGGGTGCGACAATATGAATGGCCCCCCTTGGCTCTAAAACTGCTGGAAAAATAGGCATGTATATAGGTTTACCGCAAAATGCCGCGGCAGAGAACCAAAAACGTGGTTGACAAGCCGCGTTTTGATGAAGGACAAGGAAAACTATGCGTATTAAGTCCGGCTCGCCGGAGCCCCAACCTCTCGGCGAAGAGCCAACCAAAGCCAGCAAGGAGGCAGTGCCTGCTGAGACCAATCTTGATGCGCTTCCTTCCAGCCTCACCGAAGAAATACGCAACAAAAACAGCGAACTAACCAAAGAGATGGAGCTTCCGGAGCCGACAAATGCGGCGCAAACCGGACTCAAAGACGCGGCCGCAATTCAAAAACGCGCTTGGCAAACCAACCTTAATCAAGCTTGGGCGGGGATGGTCAACGATGGCTTTGGCGACCCAAACGAAAGCACCTATTTATCCAAGCAGATTCCTGGGCTCAAGCTCTCTTTCCTCCCAGTCCTTGGACAAACACGCAAAGGCTATGTGGACCAACAAAAGCGCTTGGGTATGGACACAGTGTTTGCGGCAAACTCCGGTCGAATTCATCTTAAAGAAAGCATAGGTTATTACACTGAAAACGAACGCAAAGGCGAAAAAATATATTCCGGCTGGTCCTTGACGAATCCCCTGCACTACCAACTTGAGCTACCACTTTCCCAGGATATTGATTCTCTGCCCACGCAAGAAAGTGCAGAGGAAGCTTTGCAGGCCTTTGTTCTGCAAGAACTCGACGCCGAAACGATTGCCAACCTCCCTCCGGGAGGTCGCATCGAAGTGGCCGGAACCGGCTTCTACACCGGTAGTCGTAAAAGGTTTTCAGCTGGGCGACCTGATGAAGTTGGCACACATCAAGTTTTTCTGGAAATCAGCCGACTTGCCGACGATAAATTGTCGATCAAGCTTTCCTTTCAACGCAATCGGCCAGGTTTAATGAAGGCCATAGAAAGCGCCTCCGATACCATCAGTGCTTCCGCAAGTGACGAGAGTGGCGCGACTATCAACGCCAATCTACACTTAGGCTTTGAATGGTATGAAACCTTTGAGATCGATTTGGGGCATAAAGATGCAACCAAACATATTGAGACCCTCCTGGCCCTGGACGCCCAAAGTGCGGACCAAAGAGCGCAGGTCGATGGGTCTGGTATCGAACGTACGAGTAAACTTCGAGCTGCCAACAACAGCTTTGACATCAATATTGTTCCACTAAGCCTCACGGAAGCTGTTTCTGAAGATATGACCTTTGGGTTGGTGCTGCGAACATCCCATGAATGGCTCAATGCGGAAGATTCAGCAATTCGTAAAGACCCGATCCGAAATGCCGTAACCAAAAGCGCTGCAGAGGAAGGCAATCCCATAACCTGGTACCAAACAACCGGCATCATTGAGCCAAGACTGAGTCTGCTGACCGGCTTTAGCGAGACCGGCACAGTCAGCGCCGAAGCCGGACTGCAACTTGGCAGTGTGCTGCGCTACAGTATCCTCTCGGCTCAGCCACAAGATATGACCGGCGCAACATTAAAGGCATTCAATGAGGCTATTGAAATGGCGGCCACAGACCTAAACGCTCTAAGCAGTCCTGAGATCCCCCCCGGCACTGAGATCACCTATCAAGGCATCGGCACAATACGAGCCCTCTTGCGCACCACCGCCGGTTACAATCGCGAAATAGGTGCGGGCTTTGAACTTGCAGCGAGTCTTGGCTCCGAACTCTCGAAAGAAGAAATGGGAGAAGTAGCGCTCAATGTGAAGAAACTGGAAGACGGACGCTTAACCATCACCATCGTACGCGCCAATCAGGAAACAGACAATGCGGCCTTGCGCTTCAAAGCCGGAGTCGACATGGACGCGATTGAGGCTCTTGAGCACTATAATGGTGACTCGGTTATCACCGGCTGGCTGGATGGAAAATTCGATGAAAAGCTGCACGACCTTATGGAAGATTCGGTCAGCGATCTCGCAAACATCAAAGCCATTGCAAGACGAGCCGAAACCTCTGGGAATCGTGAGATCCTCAAGATAGGACCGTTGGATCCGGGTGCGGTTGAAAACAAAGAGCTACTCAAAAGCCTCCTGCTACCACAGCAATCCAGCGCGGCCTTTTCAGAGTCCGCTGCATTTCTTGCATTAAATGAATCTCATAAGGTGGAAAAAAACAAGGTCGAGCTTGAGTTTATGTCAAAACGGCT
The DNA here is from genome assembly GCA_964013445.1 of uncultured Bdellovibrionales bacterium. Taxonomy (GTDB): domain Bacteria; phylum Myxococcota; class XYA12-FULL-58-9; order XYA12-FULL-58-9; family JASMKV01; genus JASMKV01. The sequence continues at coordinate 4,765 of CAXGWX010000158.1, forward strand.
CTTCCTTCATGAAGTCCTCAAACAAGAGAAAGACGGCCACCTGCGCAGCGATATCGGCGAAATGGTTTATACCGAAAAAGAGATCAAACGAAATTTCTCATTTATTTCCGAACTCAACTCAGAATGGGAAGCGGTAACCTACAAGACGGACCTGCTCAAAGATGGGGAAGCCACCTTCTTCCATTTAAAGCTCAACTTTGACGACCCTTTCACGACCCGCGAAGAAGTCGCAGATTTCCAAGAATTGGTTAACAGTTTCGACGCAAAGCTTTTGGGCGATTCTAAAATCGAGAAAACCCATTTCTTTGGGCGGCTCTTTTCACGACACGGTCAAACAACAAAAAACATCGATGTTTGGTTTAGCGATGATGGCATCCAGCAACTCATTGACACATCCCCTGAGAAAGCGCGGCGCATATTTATTGAAAATGCAGCGGTTGAAGACCCGAGCCTTCTGAACCCGCCGTGGATGGCGCAGCCTGGAGCCGAACACTGGCAAAATCTCTTTGACCGATACAACAGAACGCATAGAGTGCGAGGCCCTAAAGGCGGCGATAACCACAGACGTCTTCGGACCATGGAAAGGGAATATCGACGCCAATACAACCGCAACCTGCGCAAGGACGCCCTCCTCTATTCCCAGATGAATCTCTTCGACTCCGCAATTTCAAAAATTGGAGCCCAAAGCCTATCGACAGAGGATATGCCTAAGCTACTCGATGAATTAGTTAATCTGGGTGAATTGACATTGCTTGGTGAAAACCAGCGGCGCGGCAAAAAAGAGTTCTTCCTGAGATCGATTGCTACGCTGGCAGATCTCATGTCTCCTGAACACATCTACATCAATCAAATGTCTTTGGTGGGTAAAAACGTTAATATCCGCACCGAGAGCGAAGGTCGCCTGATTCATCCCAATGAAGTTATCCGTGAAAATCTAGACAGAGACAGATAGCGCTCTTTTTAATCGACAATTTCTGATTCGGTGCGATTGCGCCCTTTTTCCTTAGCCCGATAAAGATAATTATCGGCCTCTTCAATCAGCTCGGTGTCCTTGACGTCATTCTCCCCACTGGTGGTACTTACACCAATGCTGACCCGTACACTCAATTCCAGGTCATCACACTTAAAGACCTTTTCCTCAATTTTTCGGCGCCACCGTTCCGCCGCAATAAATGCTTCATCAGCATTCGTGGCCCGCATAATAACGACAAATTCTTCACCGCCATAGCGGGCGAGAATATCGTCAAGACGAATAGCCTCTTGCACCACTTCCGCAACACCCTTGAGCACAAAATCGCCGACCTGATGTCCATGGGTGTCATTAAATTTTTTAAAGTGGTCCACATCCATTATGGCTATAGAGAGCGGTTTTTTATGACGCTGGGCAAAAGCGATCTCGGTGGCCATGCGCTCGACAAAATACTTCCGATTATAACAACCCGTGAGTGCATCCCGCGTTGCAGACTCATACTGTCGTCGCTGAAAATCCTCATCCAGCGTATCCTGCATGGAGAACTTCAATATGGTGGTCGTACCGATCTGAATTTTGTCACCATCGTTCAGCACACGCCGAGCAACCTTCTCTCCATTACAGAAAGTTCCGTTGGTACTCTCAAGATCAACGAGGGAAATCTGATTGCCTGTCCCCCCAAGCAACTGTGCATGGTGTCGTGAAACCCCTTCATCCACAATCCGAATGGCCGCATTCACAGAACGCCCTATCACCATCTCACTTTCGGTCACCTTGTACATCTTGCCGATTTCACTGCCCGCTATAACAATCAAATAGGCGGTACGGATCGACTCAAGATCACCGGCCGGACGTTGAATTAAGGTTGTTGCCTCATCAAACTCCATAACATCTTTATTTTTATGGCAATCCTAAGGGCCTCAGCAACACCTTTTAGGCATAAAAACGAATTCTTATTTTCCTCAATCATTCTAATGGAATAAGACTTTTCTGATTGACGAATGAGGCGCTTAGGGCTAAGTTCCGCCCAGCTATGGATTACAAACCGAAAACTTACCTGATTTTGGCCTTTTTTCTTACCCTCCTGGGCTGCGAGCGACAGACCACCGCCTCGGCTGCCAGCATGGACACAAGTCGGCTTTCGCCGCAAAATCAAAAAAAGTTTGAGAGCCTCACCCAGGAAGAATTCTGCTCCTGCGACAGCTCACTGACTATTTCGGGCTGCCTTGAACTACGACCGAAATGTGACCTGGCAAAGCATTTTGCCTCCGTCATCGTCAATGGATTGGAAGATGGACTAGATGGTGACACAGTGCTGGCCTTCCTCTCGGAGCGCACCATTGGTCCTTTCTGTGGTAAGCCAAAAACCATTGCCATAACCGGAGGCATCGAAAAGAAAGCTGCTAAGCCTGCCATTACTTTGGTCGAATTTGCTGATTTTCGCTGCTCCCACTGCCGTAAAGCCCGACATACTGTACATAAAGTCCTCAAGGAGTACGGTGCTCGTGTTCACTTCATCTTTATTCCCTTTCCGCTACAAGACCATCCTGAGTCCGTCCTGGCTGCGGAGGCTGTCTTAGCTGCGAATGCCCAGAAGAAGGGCTGGGAAATGCACGACGCCCTCTTTGAACACCAAGGTACCTTCGACATACCAAGTATGAAAACCTTAGCTAGAAAACTCGGCTTAAACGTTAAGAAGTTTGCCAACGATCTACGCAAGCATACCTATAGAGGAATGGTCAATAAGCTCAAAAATGCGGGCATCGCCGCCGGCGTGGAAGGAACCCCCGCTTTTTATGTAAATGGTCGACCATTTGCTCCCGACGAAGAACTATTAACCTTTGCAGACCGATTCGAAATGGAATTGGCAAGAAATCAAGCGAGCTGTAAATGAAACAAATCATTGCTGGACTAAGTCTGCTTCTATTCATCCTTACCCCTGCATTCGTGGTCGCAAAACCAAAGCCAAAACCTGAAAAAGCGCCACCGCAGCGCCTACGTCATCAAGGTAACGATGATGTATTTCGCTACACTGTGAATTTAGCCCCTGCCAATCCGCAGCCCGGGGATACGGTCTCGGTTTTCCTTGAACTCACTCAAATCATGGAAAAGCCCAGCGCAATTTACGGCAAATTTAAGCCCATCAATGACGCCACATTGAACGCTATATTAGTCGGTCCGGTTTCACCTAACAAGAAGCGTAAAAAAGGCAAACCGATT
>CAXGWX010000159.1:0-7919 GCA_964013445.1 uncultured Bdellovibrionales bacterium
GCTCAATTCTAATTTGGCGAGTTTTATCAGAGCATTACGGGGTTTCAGAGGGGGCGCTCCGACAGATGTTGTTTGCTTCTACTTAGTGTACTAAGAGCTTGGGAATCATGAGTCAGAGCGTCATCGAAGAGGTCAAGGCCTTTGTGCAACTGCAAGCGGATTTGGGGCTTAAAGGAGTCTCGATTGATTTTAATCCGCAAGTCGGAAGTGCGGTACCAGGTACTTTGAATCTATCAGCTATACGTGAAGAACTCGGCGACTGTCAGCGTTGTAAGCTCTGTGACCAGCGAAAAAATATCGTGTTTGGTGTCGGTGACCCCCACGCCAGACTCATGTTTGTTGGCGAGGGCCCCGGTGCGGATGAGGACATTAAGGGGGAGCCCTTTGTTGGCAAGGCGGGCCAGCTTTTAACGCGTATGATCCAAGCGATGGGGTTGCGGCGCGAAGATGTTTATATCGCCAACATCGTTAAGTGTCGGCCACCGGAAAATCGTGACCCAGAGCCGGATGAAATTGCTGCCTGCGAACCTTTTTTGTTGCAACAGATTGAAGCGGTGCAGCCGGAAGTTATTGTTGCCTTGGGGCGTTATGCATCCCAATGTCTTGTTGGGAAGGCCACCCCTATTTCACGGCTAAGGGGAAGTTGGAGTTCCTATGCGGGCATTGATTTGATGCCAACTTTTCATCCCGCCTATCTTTTACGAAACCCCAGCGGGAAGCGGCCTGTCTGGGAAGATTTGCAGGCGGTGATGCATAAATTACAATTGCAGCCTCCTGGGCGGCGGGGACGATAGTTGTGATGCGGATCGTTGGTTTCATTTTCGTTTTGGGCTTGGTGGCTTGTGGAAAAGAGGCGCTTCCACCCTCTGCCGGTCCAGCTGATGTTTATAAGAAGCATCATAAGATGCGCTTAAGTGGCGCGGTGATTAGGGCGGAAGAAGATCGACTTACGAAGTTAAAGTCATACGATGATAAAACCTTATTCGATTTGGCGATTGAGGTTAGTCAAGAAGAAGATCGGGCACGGGCCCGAGCCATTTATGTCCGACTCTTAGGAGAGTTTCCAAAATCATCTTTGCGCATGTCAGCCCTCTTTAATTTGGGTTTGCTTTATGAGGCGGATAGCCTCTTCCAGGAAGCCAGGGAACAATACCTTCAGGTTATCGATGAACCAGATCCTTACGATGAGCCTAATCGGCAAACATGGGTCGACGCATATTTCCGCTGGGCGGTTTGTGCTGCAGAAATGGAGGAGTGGTCTGATGTTGTTAAGGCCTTTGAAATCCTTCTGGCCCAACCCGGTTTGAGCGATCTGGAACAGTTAGAGGCTGGTGTCGGACTCGGAGTTGGGCACCAGAATTTGCGCGACTTCGAAGCTGCGGAGTTGGCGTTTCAGGAAGTTTTATCCTGGTATAGGGAGATGAAACGCTACGGATATTTTAACGATCAGGGATTTGTTGCGGAGGCCGCATTTAGACTTGGCCAGATCTCGGCGGAAAAATTTGATCTTGTCGTTTTACGCTTTCCGCAAGACATTCTTAAGAAAAGCCTGGAGGTAAAGTGCGCTTTTTTACTACAGGCTCAAGACCGCTACCTGAAAGCTTTGCGCTATGGAGACATTAAAACAGCCGCATTGGTTGGTTTAGGGATAGGCGATATGTATGAGAAACTACATGCTATGGTTGTAGAGCTTAAAGCACCGGATGAGCTGACCCTTGAGCAAAAGGATGTTTATGAAGAAGTGGTGGCAGAGCGGGTGCGGATTTTGGTCAAAAAGGCCCTCTATGTCTATGAGCGATCTCTCTTGGTCGGTCGTCGGGATCCGGCAGCGGAGCCTTGGGTCAAGGAGCTGGAGGATTCAGTGGCGCGCTTACGGCTGGCTTATGAGAATTTATCAGACCTTGAAGGCTAAGATCAGTGCCTCAGGGGCCGGTTTAAAGTGCTAAAATAAGTCTTTTGAGGTGTTGCACTGCACTTGACGAATGCAGTAGAGTGGAGCTGTTGTGGAGCCCGTAGAGCGGGACAAAGAGGAAATTGTTTTAGCAAATGTCAGGTAATGAAGTTTCACTTAGATTATAGCGTCGAAGTTAATGACGAGCCTTTCAGTTCGTCTCAAATCCAGGAAAAAATTGAAGAGCATCGTGAGGAGCTTAGCAAGGTGGATGAACTCTATGGAGAGGTCATCGTAGCCGCAGGCGGTTCGTCAGGGCAGGAGCTGGGGACAGTATCAGAACCCATCGTTCGATTGCTTGACCGTTGGTTGCGTAAGGCCCAATGGGTTATTGGAGGGGACACGGAGACCATAGCATGTATGAACAGTGAACATTGTTTTGCTTTTGTTCCTGCTGGCGAAAGCGTTGAAATAAGTCTCTTTGTTGGCGACGAGGAAGAAATCGAAGAATATATTGTTGAACCTGTGACGGTTAGGCTTGAAGATTTTGTTCAGTCGAGCATTGCCTTAGCGGATAACTTTTTAAAATTCGTTCAAACGATAGGGCCGGATGTGCTGGAGACCAGTGAGGGCTGCAAAGAGCTAAGTGGCATTCTAAATGATGTCAGGGGAGCGTGGCGCGAGCATCAAATGCACAGGTAGCTTTGAACTCAAAGCTTCCCCCTATGACTTATGTCGTACTTACTTCCATTTATTCTTCTCTTCGCGAATTCTCAGACTCCCCTTCGTTCTGAGGTAGAACTCAAAAAAGATATTATCTCCATAGGGATTCCTGCCAGGGATGTGGTGTTGTCGTTTTCTCATGATGACAAGGTTGGGCTTCTGCTAAATGATGTTGTCGATGCGCAGACAACGTCTAAGCTTAAGGCAGATGCAATCTATGATTTGATGCAAGAATATAAACGTCAGGGCTTATGGCGGGGAGATAAGGATAATAGTCCGAAAAAAAGAGTACCTAAAACCGTAGAACATATGGCGGCCCTTCTTTCTAAATCAGAAGACGGGAACCGGGAGGTCGGTTGCTATGAGTTTTCCAGCTTTTTTATTGCGGCGGCTCGAAGTGTTGGGGTGGAGGCTTTCGGGGTTGAAAAATCATCAAGCACGGGTGGGGGCCAGATTGGCCATGTGATGGCGGCTATTCGTTTATCGCCCGGCGGCAGAGTTTGGACCTACGACCTGCAAAATGATAGTCGCGGCTACAGTCCAGGTTTGCGGATTCTGAATGACTTAGAGTTTGCAGCACATCATTATAATCATTTGGCGGTATCAGCTTTTCTTCGTGGCGATTTAGTGTACGCCAGCAGAATGATTGCTTACGCCCGAACACTTTTCCCTGAGTCCGCAAGCTTTATGAACAATGCGGCGACGATTCATGCGGCACAGGGTGAGGTTCGACTGGCCTTGGCTGATGCGAGTGCTGCAGTTTTGCTGGAGCCCAAAAAGGCACTCTTCCATTATCAGCTTGGCCGCATTTGGGCTTTGCAGGAAAAACATATAAAGGCGGAGGCGAGTTTCAAGAAGGCGCTGCAATTGCATCCGGAATATGGAATTGCACTGCGGGACCTTGGCAGGCTTAAGCTCGAATTGGGTGAGCTCAGAGTGGGTACGGGATTTTTAGAGCGGGCTTATGCTGCGGACAAAAGGCTCCCAAAGGTTACTCTTTATTTAGGATTGGCTTGGTTGAGGCTGGGTATGCTGGAGAAGCTCAATAAGCTTTTATTGGAAGTTCAAAATGAGGGTTTACATCGTGAAGAAGTGGTGTTTATTGAAGGGCTAGGGAAAGAACTTCCGAAACCCATGAGTAAAGCACGCTTAAAGGCAATTCTCAGAGAGATCAGAAATAAAGAGTTATGAGTCGAGAATGAGTTTAATAGTACAAAAATATGGAGGCTCATCTCTTGCCAGCACAGAGGCAATACGTACCGTGGCGGATTCAATTGTCGAACGCTTTCGTCAAGGGGATGCATTGGTGGTGGTGGTGTCCGCAATGGGTAAAACCACTGAGGACCTATTAACGAAAGCCCGTGACATAAGTGGTGCACCCTGCCAGCGCGAACTGGATATGTTGGTGACGGCGGGGGAGCGTATTTCGATGGCCCTCTTATCCATGGCGATTCAGGCTGCTGGCGAAGAAGCAATATCCTTTACCGGCAGTCAATCTGGAATCATTACGACAAATGACCACCAGGAAGCGAAGATCATCGAGATTCGCCCACAGCGCATTCAAGAACAGTTAGAGGCGGGGAAGATTGTCATTGTTGCTGGTTTCCAAGGTGTGAGCCTGGAGCGCGAAGTAACCACTTTGGGTCGTGGCGGTTCGGATACAAGCGCAGTTGCCCTGGCGGCAGCACTTGCTGCGGATGCCTGTGAAATATATTCGGATGTGGATGGGGTTTATAGTGCGGACCCGAATCTATGCGAGCAAGCGCAGCATTTGCCACAGCTAAGTTATGAGCAGATGCAGAGTATGGCACTGTTTGGGGCGAAGGTGCTCAATGCGGAAGCGGCGGCTTTTGCCCAGCGCGCACAAATAGAGATTCGCGCGCGAAAAACTGGTGGCGGTGTCCGTGAGAGCCTTATCTCTGAACTTGGCCAGGAAAAGTTTACGGTCACGGCGGTTGCAGGTTTAAAACATGTTTCCCGTTGCGTTGCAGATGGGGGCAGTGATTCGGCAGCAAGATTCCTTTCGCATTTGGGAACAGCCCGTTTGCTTGTATTGCATGCCACGGAGAGAGTCGAAGTGTGGGTTGACCGAACAAACATTCCAGGTCAGCAGACAGCAACCCTGGATGCTTTGGCGCAGGATCATGGTTTCGATACGACCGATTGCTCTATGGTTACATTGGTAGGGGTTAGGGCCGGAGAGCAGATCTCTGCAACGCAAAAAACATTGGACTTACTCAAAGAGGCGTCGCTCGAGACATTGGGCACGAACTATTCGGATGGAAACTTAAGTCTCCTGATTACTCGAGACGACTATGAGCAAGTTGTGGATTTGGTGCACCAGTGTTTTTTTGCAGCTAAATAGAGTGTACTAAACCGTTGCTCTACTCACGCTAAGAGCCTTTTGCTTTTGATGCATATCGACCTGTCCGCCTAAAGCCTGGAGGATTTCAGTGGCGGCCGCTTCGTAGGCCAGAGCTCCTTTTGAGCGTGGTGCGAACTCGAAAATAGACATGCCTTTGAGGTGCGCCTTGTTGAGGTCCGTGTTTTGAGGAATTCGTGCATCTAAAAGGGGTGTATCTAAGAGTTCATGCAATGCGGTTTCGACCATCGCGTTGATCTGTTTGAGGCGTCTGTCATAGCGAGTAATGAGTACGCCCATGATTTCAACGGAGCGATGCATCCGATCCCGTATGGTTTCAACTGCCGACAAAATATCGCCGATACCTTCGAGGGCAAGAACGGACATATCGGATGGAATAAGAACAAAGTCAGCGGCGAAAAGTGCATTCAGGCTCAATGTCCCTAAGTTAGGGGGGCAGTCGATGATGATAAGGTCGTAATGGGTGCGTGTGTTCTCCAGTGCATGGGCCAGAATCATTTCTTTGCCAATTTTGGCCGCGAGCTGGTCTTCAGTCTCATTTAGGTGCTTTTCTGAGCCAGCAAGCCATAAATTGGAAATATTTGTGGCGTAGGCAACTTCGTGAACCTCACGTTTTTTACCTAAAAGGACGTCTGAGAGGTTACCGTGCGAGCTTTTAAGATCTCTGCGCAGAGCTGTGGCAACGTGGGCTTGTGGATCAATATCAATAAGAAGAGTCTTTTTCCCAGCGGCTGCGAATGCGACGGCCAAATTGACAGCAGAAGTCGTTTTGCCCACCCCACCTTTGCGGGCGGAAATGGCGATGACCTGTCCCTGGTGCTGTCCGGCGATCAGGGGAGTTTGTAATCGAGCCTTAAGATGGGTACTTATTTTATCTTTGATATCAAATGCCATGTCTTCAATCCTTGGTGCTTTGCGCTATCATGGGCATTGCTCAAAGGCAAAAGAATGCGGTGAGAGTTAAGAAGCAAACGTACGTCTTGAAATTGTTTGATTTTCTCCTTGAATGATCCGCCTTGAAACTTTTTCTAAGATTTTCAGCAACATCGCAGATTTTTCCCCGATAAGTTCAATAGATGATCGATAATGGCCACAAGTGTGCCAAATTACTGATAAATAAGGGGAAAGTTCATCTGAAATAATAGGTTACGAGGTTGCAGGATAGGGTCAGGCTTTGCTAGTTTGGGACTCCTTAAATCGGGCGTAATCGGGTGTCATGCACTGTAATAATATCTTGGACAAGGTAGCGAGGTAAAAATGGAAAGAGTAGCAAACGGGAATCAACCAGTTCAGCCTTACAGCAATATTCTGAACGACTTTTCGACACGAAATGGTGTGAATTTTGACTTAAGTGAAGGTCAGAAAGCCACCTTAAACACGATTCTTGAGCAACCGGATGGTGAGCTTTACGCCAAGATTTACTTGGGAATGGCTGCTGCCGGTGTTGGCCTTGTGGCTAAAGATAATCCGGACAGTGTTAAGCGGCTTATGCAGGTTCTTGATGGCGCGCAACAGGTATGGGGTGGAAAGAATCTTGATGAGCAAATAAGCAGTGAGAAAGCCTTACACCGTTTAAGAGCGTATACCAATATTGTCCTGACCCGATCAGCAGGTACTCCCCTTGATAGTTCTCGTATTGGCGCGATTCGTGAAGATGCTTTAGATAAGGCGAATTTACATTCCGCAGATGTTTTCGAAGATAATGCCCGTCTACCTCGCCTTTATTCGACTCCTCAGCCACAAGATGATGCCCGCTTTATCAGCACTGGCGAGACTGCAGAGGATAGCGAGACTGATGTGGAAAGCATTTTTAACCATGCGATTCCGCAGGACCGTGGTGCAAGTGATTTGTTGCCCGGGACTGAGGAGCCTTGGACTGCCGAAGGGGTAGCCAAGAAGTTGGATGAACTTCTGGGCGATGCTTGGGACAGTACAAGCGATGAGTCTTATGTTCTCGAGTTGACCCATGGTTTGAATCTTTCAGACAGAACCAAGGTTGCAGAAGCCTATGCTGAGCTTCGGGTAGAGGCTGGCGATGTGGAGTTCAAGAACGCTCGCAATCAGCCTTTGACCGGGGAAGCGGCTTTGAATGAGCTTTACACGAAGCTTGTCAACGAATTGGGAACGACCTCCCGTGATGGCTTGCGTATTAAGGCGCAGTTCGATCCGGAAAACCCAACCGGACAGATGCAGGCTCATGATGTCATTATGCTCGACCTTAAGGGTTTCTGGAGCAAGAATGGCGAAGCCATTCAGCGTCTATTGATGAATTGTGACGAGAATCAGCTCAAAGCACTGGATGCGAGTCTACAAGAACATTACGACATTACACTCGAAAACGCATGCAAGGAGTTGCGCGGTGAAGATGAGGACCGAGCTCTCTTTTTGATTAGTGCACCCAGAGTCAATGGCGAAGTGCCAGAAGCCTATGTGCAGGCCTATGAAATCCATCAGGCACTGACCTTAAGTTTCTTCCGCAAGGATCCAAACCGAGCCTTCCGTCAATTAGAGGCGATGAGTGAGGCTGACCTGCGGGATGTTGCGCAAGCCTGGGCAGAGCTTTATCCGAAGAAAGGTCGTAAAGGCGACGATGGTACGGGCGAAAGTATCGAAAGTTCCAAGTTCTACAAGTTTGCCAGCAGACGTCTTGGTCGTTTAGGCCTCGTTGCCGGCAGTGGGCTTTTAAGAGACCGATTTGAAGCAGCAGCTAAAGGGTTGCGCTTCGAGGCGGATCCAAATTGGAGTGCGTCAGAACATATGGCTGCAGCCGCTGAGCATCGTGCCAAGGTCGCAGACTATTGTGCCATTAGTTTCAGAACAGCAGGCCTACGTAGAAGCAATCAAGAAGATATGGTTGCGGTTCTGGGGCTGGTTCGTCCGGGTACCAATTTGCAAGGGGCGATGCCTCGCGCGATGGATGTT
>CAXGWX010000160.1:0-7898 GCA_964013445.1 uncultured Bdellovibrionales bacterium
CCGGAAGAAACTGGACAACCTTTCAGATAATATGCCTTTGCTTGTGTTACGGGGAATGACCGGGGTTGGAAAAACAGAAGTCTTGCAAGCTCTGGAGGCAGCGCAACCGGGTTCAACCATTGATCTGGAAGGATTGGCGCAGCACCGCTCATCAATTCTTGGTGCTGTTGGTTTAGAACCCCACAGCCAAAAATATTTTGAAACGTTGCTGGTGCGTCGTTTGAGGCAGCTTGGACCTCAGCCTTGGTTTATCGAAGCTGAGAGTCGTAAGGTGGGGAATATCATCTTACCGAACTCTCTCTATAGGGCCTTAAAGAAGGGGCGCCATGTGGTTTTAGATGCACCGCTAAACTACCGCGTACAAAGATTGGGAAAGGAATACCGGGCATCTTCAACCTGGCAGGCAGACGTGGCAGCCCAGCTGCCTTTTCTCGAGGAGCGACTGGGAAAAAAATGGCAAGGTGTGCTCTCTGCTCTCTTAGAGAATGATGAGTGGGAGCAAGTTACGGAGCTTTTGCTGACCCATTACTATGACCAGCGCTACGGCAAAACCCTTAACAACCCGGCGCCGGAACGGACCTATGATGTGCGTGCGCCTGATCTCTGCCGGCGGCTTCTGGATTTTCGTGCTGAGGCTGAGCCGGTATCAAGTGTACCTTAAGGGATTGCGCCGCCTCCGGTACCACATATGTTTTTGCACTGCCCATTAGGACAGCAGTTGGCCGGTAGTCCTGCCTCATCGCACTCTGAACTGTTTCTGCAGTTGACGCAGACCATTTCGTCGCTATTGCAGCTGGGTCTCTTTTCGTTGGCGATGCAATGGGAGTCTTGAGTACAGGCCACACAGCTATAGGTTACGCCGATGACACCATAGGCGCTGTCGCAAATTGGTCCATCCGCATTGCCAACACAGTCATTATCCTCGCCGCATTCAACACAGGCATTGTTATGGCATTTGGAGGCTTCCGGTGCAGTGCAGTGACTTTCTTCGGTGCACTCGACACAGTCAAAGGACGGAGTGTCACCTTCCGTATCACAATAGGGTGTTTCGCTTAGAGCACTGCAATTGGAATCTGCGGTGCATTGCACCTGTAAACACATGGGGAAATAATCGCCCCCATGAAGCTCGGTTGGCCAGCAGAAGCCGGTTGCGCTGGTTTCATCGACACCGATGCAAATATGACCAGAGGATTCGGTAAAATAGTTTTCATTGGTGTAGGGGGAAAAGTCGACGGGGTGCTCTTCATTAAAACCAAAATGCTGCAAGAGAGTGGGGGAGTTTGAACAGATTCCACTGCTACAATCATCGTCGCTGGTGCAGTACTGGTAAGGAGCACAGGCGGATCCGGGCCCCGCGGATCCAAACGCGATGGTACAAATATTGTCTTGGCAGGTCGAGGTTTTACAATCATTAGGAAGAAGATCCACACAGGGGCCGCCGCATTCGCCACATTCGTCCAAGATATTTCCTTCGCAATCGCATTCGCCCTCGGCAATGCCGCTGCCGCCACACTCGCCGCACTCGTCCAAGACATTTCCTTCGCAATCGCATTCGCCCTCCGCGATGCCGTTGCCGCCACAGATGCCGCATTCATCAATGATGGCACCGTTGCAATCACATTGGCCAGCCGGAATGGCTCTGGCTTCAGCGCATGTAGCACAGCCCGCCGCTATCCCGGGCCCCCCGCAGACACCACACTCATCGCAGATAAGATCCCCAGCACAATGGTCGTCGTCGGCGCATTCTACGCAGGTGCCACTCTCGTCCATGGCGCAATAGCCGGGTAATCCATTGCCGGGTATACAAAAGCCACCGGGGGCATCAAGGCAAGTTTGCTCATGTTCAGAGGTGGGGATTTGCCCTCCTGTTCCAGAACTATCATCGTCGTCGTCGTCGTCGTCGTCGTCACCAAGAGTGGAGCAGTCAGCGTTTTCATCGCAGGGCTCAATTTGCTTGCATGATATTAGGGCGGAGGGTGCACTGCTCTGTACACTATGATCTTGGACACAAATGCCATCCGCACATTGGGCTTGGTGACAATCATCCGGTGTTAAATCATTGCAAGGAGTGTCGTTAGGCCAGCATTGCACACAGGTCTTGGTGTCCGGTCGACAGAAGGAGGTTTCCCTCGGACAGTCCCCGTCTTCCATGCATTCCACACAAGCATCGAATTCTTCATCGCACATCAGTTGAGAGTCGCAGCTGGTGCCACTGTGGGCGCAGTAGTTTGTCGATTCATCGCAATACTCGTCGCCGTTGCAGAATAGCCCATCATCTTGACAGTCTGTAGGGCCAGAGCATTCAACGGGAGTAACACAGTTGTTGCTTTCACAGATCTCGTCGCCAGCGCAATCATCTTGACTAAAGCATTGAGCGCAGGTGCCGCTGATGCACACTCCCAACATTTCGTCTGCATCAGTCGATAAATAACAGGCTATTCTGTTGGTCTCAGAGCTGTCTTCCGGTAGACATTCACACTCTCCGCTGGCTGGGTTGCAAGCACAATTACTTTGACAATCACCAGCAGGGTCGTCGCAGCTTGCGGTCATACAGTCGATACAGAACTGTCGTTCTTCCACGCCCGCATTACAATTTGTGCAGACGGCCGTTTTCTCTAGAATGTTACATACGCATGTCTCCGGATCCCGCTCTTGACCAACTTCATAATAAACAACATAGGTTTCGTTATCGACATCCTGACAAGAACTGTCAGGCAAGGCACATTCCTGAATTTCTCCAATGCACTGGCCCTCTGCATCGCAGCTGGCGTTAACAATGCACTCGCTCTCCGGCATGCAGATGGCGCCTTGCGCTTTGGTACTTGCTTGGCAGAAATTGTTAATACATGCATATGTAGTGCAAGGCGTATCGAGCGGACAAGCACTTTTGTTTGTGCAAGGGATGTCGGGCGCGATACACAACCCTCCTTGACAGTATTCGTTTTCATCACATTCCGAATCGACATTGCAAATACGGTGACAAGTGTTGTTGTCGCAAAGTAAAAGGTTACTATAAGGACATGAGACACATTCGCAGTGGGACTGTTCTTCACAAGGGCTTCCTGGTTTAGGGGTTTGCCCGGTATCGAGACAGCCGCCAAGAGTTACAAGCCAAACCCCAAGGAGCAATGGGATATAGGCGACACTTTTTATTCCTTCACTCCTGGCGAGCATCACTAATACTTTCTGTTTTACTTTGCGGTTGCTCACAGAGATTACAAAAGCGCACAATGGGGCCCGCACTCTTCCCATTCTCCTCCTGGGCCATGAGATCGAAACATCCCGGCTCGTTTGAATTGTGCGCGACAATGAATTGTCGATTCTTTTTGGAACAGGCAAAAACATGAGCCATAGCGACACATGAATTTGTTCCGTCGCATTGCTTCACTTTTGCACAGTATTGACCATTATGCTGAACTGATTTGGCAAATAACTGTTGCTCACAGGGCTCTCTGAAAGCCATGGTGTGTGAGTCGGGCGTTCCCCAAGTGAAAAATACGATCAATGCTAAACCGGATAATATAATGCCACTGGGCCAGGATTTGTTGAATTTGCCGCGTTGGCCTAGAACTCCCATAATCACCGTAAGTGTAGAGGAGCTAAGGAGTTTTGTCCACGAAATGGCCAATTCGGTGAGGGCCGAATATTGTTCCGTTGGTCGTTGAGTAACTGTCTGTAAACTTTGGCTTTATTGCGTTTTTTTAGGTGACCAGCAGGGCTGTATTTGTTAGAATCTGATAAGCCAAGCTGTTGGGTCCCCTCCCTAAATGTTGAGAACCGCATCTTTCGTGATGAAAGTGCTCTTGGTGTTTATGTGCTGTTTTAGAAAATTTTCATTCTTATATCTGGTTTTGCTTTGGACAGGTCTTAACCTGGTGGCCTGCGAGATGGAGTTGGTTAGCGGCGAGGCCGGTCAAGAAAATCCCCCGGTGACGCCTCATACGGAACGTTGTCCGGAGGGAGTTGAGCGGGACGTTTGCGGTCAGTGTGGGGGGGATGGCAGTACGTGCACCGCGGCGAATGCTTTCACTCTAAATCTTGGCACTTTCGATTTTAATCAGAATAGTTTTAAAATCTATCTCGAGCACAGTGCGGCCATAAGTGGTTTTGAGATCTCCATGAGTGGCATCAAGATTCTTGCTCTTTCAGGCGGTCGTTTGGCGCAAGAGAATTGGAGTAATAACCATACGGCTTCGAAGATTATTTCCTTTTCGCCGGATGGGGAAAGTATTGCGGCGGGTAAAGGTGTTTGGCTCGAGGTTTCCTATGAGCCTTTAGGCAGCACCCTTGTTATCGAAGAGCTTATCATTACCGGCAGGGTTTTGAGTGATACCGCTGTACAAATTCTTGAAGGTAAGCTTCCTGTGACGTCCTATAATATCGCTTTTTGTGGTGATGGTTTGGTGCAGGCTCAGGAGGAGTGTGATGGCAGTGGCGAAAGTGCCGAGTGCAATGGGGATTGTACTTTATCCCGTTGTGGGGATTCGCGCGTCAATGCAGTCGCAGGCGAAGAGTGTGATGATGGCAACACCGTAAGTGAGAGCTGCGGCGCTGATGAGAGCTCCTGTGAGATTTGTGCTGCGGATTGTCGCCTCGTAGTCGTGGAGGATTCATCCTGTGTGGATGGTTCCTGCGATGGGCAAGGTGAGGATCCAGGTGAGCAGGCGGATAATTCGGATGAATCATGTGCGGCCATGCAGCAAGGCTTCTGCGATTGCGATGGGAACCAGCTTGATGCTTGTGGAGTCTGTGGTGGCGACGGTAGCAGCTGCGCCGATTGCAGCGGCGTTGCCAATGGACAAGCCTATTATGATAATTGCAATTTCTGTGATGCAATCCCAGCCAATGATTGTGTACAGGACTGTGAAGGGATTTGGGGCGGAGTCGCCGAGCTTGATGAGTGCGGCGTTTGCAGCGGTGACGGTAGCACTTGTCTTGAGGATGGCCCCTACAGCTTGGCCTTAATCAACATCAATCCTTTGGCCATGAGTTTTGATGTTTTTCTGCACAATCCGCAACCCGCCAGTGGATTTGAAATAAAATTTAATGACATTGGCATTGTTGAAGTGGCTGCGGGCAGGAGTGGGGATGGAGGATGGCTTACCAGCCATAGTGCGGATGAAATCAACGCCTTTTCAATGACCGGGCAAATGCTGCCGGCGGGAGAGGGAGTTCTGCTGACGGTCTATTTTACGAACCCGAATAATTTGGCTGCGATCGAAATTCAGGAAGCGATACTTACCGGAGCGTTGCTTTCTGAGACCGAGGTGGTGATTTATGAGGGGAATATAGAAGAGCTATCATACTCTCTGACAGTTTCTTGCCCTGATGCGAGTGCTTGTAATTTCGATCCCAATGGTTTCTTTTTTAGCGAGAGCGTTTGCGTGTATTTGGCAGCAGGGGCTTGCGATTGCAGCGGCGCGGTCCTGGATGATTGCGGCGTTTGTGGAGGGCAGGGCGCAGAGCGCTGGTATGAAGATCAGGACGGGGATGGTTTGGGCTCCTTGGATGTCTTTGTCGATTCTTGCTCCCAGCCTGCCGATACTGTCGCTAATGGAGAGGATTTAGATGATTCTTGTGCATGCGTAGACAATGATTCAAGCTGTTTTAATTCGTGCGGTGGTTGTGCTCCAGGACCTTACTCTGATGGCCTGTTTTCCATCGGTGAGCTTACGGTGCTAGACGATGGGCAACAATATATGGTGGACATTTGGTTAGAGGCGAGCGGCTCTATAGATGGCTTTGAATTCGAAGTGAGTACGGAGCAGGAAGCAGAAGGAACTCTGGAAATTATCGATGCAAGCGGTGGCGCCGCCGCCGCCTTGAACTTCACGGTGGGATGGGATGAGGATACGGTGATGGCATATTACTATCCGGATTTTATACCTCTGAACACGGAGGAAAATTCCCATCTGCTTACGCTGGTCTTCGCGCTGAGTGCGTCTGAACCCGTCGAATTCTCAGGGGAGGATAAAAACAGCACTCAGACCATGCGGGATGCATCAGCCTTGCAAGACACGGTGCAGGCGGCGGCTGAAACAGACAACCAATCGGAGCAGGAAATGGAGCCCCCAATAGACCCTGATAGCCTTTGCCTGCGTGGAGAGTCCGGGGTTTTAAGTCTGAATGATGGCAGCTGCCAGCTCTTTCCCGCTTTGGGGCCCTGTGTCGATTTGCCATAAGAGGTCGGTCCTCTATCCTTTTCTTCTGGTCGTAAGTTCATACCGAAATAGCCTTTGAGCTGCTCGGCCTTCAAACATTTTTGCACAAAAAAACTTTGTAAAAAAATTGCGCCCACGAAAACCTACCTGTAGCATTTTATCCTACATCAGGGCGCGCCGCCATTCTTGGCCCCTTGCTCTTTATGAAGATATTTAAGATCCTACTTTAAAGATAATCTTTTAAGAGGAGCATGTTAAAGCTATCGGTTTGATGGAGTCTATTTAGAGGAATATATTGGGAATACTTCATGGAGGGCAGGTTGGCGGTGGCGTGCGTTGTCTTCTTTTTATTCTTGCTTGGCGATTGCGATGCCCCATGGGCTGAGGCTTGGCAGTGCTGTTCTGTTGCCGGTACTGAAAGTGCCTTCATCGCTCCAGTAAATATAGGTGCTGTCGGCAACAAGGTCGGTGAGGACAATGTCTGGCCAGGTGTCGCCATTAAGATCTTCGATGGCGTTGTCCGTGGAACCGGAAGTAGGCAGCTCGATGCTTTGGCTACTTGAGAATGTGGTGCCATGGCTGGCGCTTGGCGATGTGTTGGCGTAGCCCCAGTAGATGATAGCATTTACATTATTGCTCGCATTGCTACGTGCCTGGGAGAAGATGATGTCTTTATAGCCGTCTTTGTCCAGATCTGCGATATTGCAACCGTTGGCGCCTTTGGTGGCCAGGGAGGTGGTATCGGTGGCCGTAAAACCACTTTCTGATCCCCAGTAGATGATAGAGTCAATTTCATAATCCGCACCCGTGTTGTCACCGTCGCGAAAATTGGAGAAGAGAATGTCTGGCCAGGTGTCTCCATCGATATCCTCAATGGTATTGTAGGTGGCACCTTTGGTGGCCAGTTCTGTGCGCGAAGTGGTACCATAGGCCGGATAGCCGGAGCTATCCAGGGAAGAGGTCCCCCAATAAATATAGGAATCGATTTCCCGGTTCCCTTGATTGTCCTGATTGTTGGAGATGACAATATCGAGCTTGTCATCTTTGTTGAGGTCCGCAATGGACACCGTGTCCGCACCGCTGGTGGGAAGAAGGGTTTTGCGGTCGCTATGAAAACCGCTGCTCTCACCCCAGTAAATATATGAATTGGTTTCTTGTTGGATGCCTAAATAGGTATGGTTGCCAAAGATAAGTTCCGGATAGCCATTGTCATCAAGGTCCGCAATGGCGACACCGATGGCGCCTTGGGTAGGAATGGTTTCAGAGGTGAAGGCACCTTGGCCATCTCCATAGTAAATATAGGATTCGGTGGCGTAGGCAGGGCCGGTGGTGTGATTGGCAAAAACCACATCAAGCTTACCGTCCGCATTGAGATCACCGGTGGCAATCTGGGCGGCTCCTACGGTGTTAAATGCAATGCCGCTGGTCTCATTGTAGGAGATCGTGCCGGTGCCGCTGTCCTCAACCGCATAGTAGCCGTAGGCGTCGAGATAGGTGGTGACGCAGTAATTACCTGCAACAATCGTATCACAAAAGAAGTCAGAACCACTGGCGGCGCATTGGCTGCTGTCGGTGCAGGCGGTGCCATCTGTTCCTACGTGGTTGGCGATAAGAATGTCCGCAAGGCAGTCGTTATTTAAAGAACCACAGGTTGCGACCAAACAGGTCGATGGACAGTCATCCCCATTTTCGACATTGCCATCGTCGCAATCCTCACCAGTCGTAATGACCCCATTA
>CAXGWX010000161.1:0-7883 GCA_964013445.1 uncultured Bdellovibrionales bacterium
AAAGCCTTACTCAAGTAACTCTTGGGAGCATAATGATGGGTTATGATAGGGACGATGACCGTCCGAAAAAATCCTGGCGTGAAATCGACCAGGCAAAAGACACTTCGAAGCATCATCAAGGCGATAGGGTGGCAAACTTTCGTGACGACCGACAAAGTCGTTCCGGGGCCTATCGGCAATACAAGTCACAGTTGGAAAAAGTATTTTCCGGCGAAGGTCTGCCCGAAGCCTTAAAAGAAAAGCTTGGGGAGACAGAAGTGGGGAAAAAGTCCGCAAAGAAGAAGGAAGGACTTAAATCCATCCTGGATGCGAAAACACCCCGCAGCATCAAAACCGCTTTAAAGAGCTTTAAAGAGGAGCACGGCTTTCCAGAAGATGAGGATGTGCTGGCAAAGCTTTTGGACCTGTCCAACGAGCGCATTGTGCAGGAAGCCTTGGATACGCTCTTGCATTTGCATGCAGAAGGCGCTTTAAAGAAGGCCCGTTCCCTCAAGGGACGGTTAAATACGGTGAAAATCACGATGGACGATCCGGCGATAATAAAGCGGGTCGATGAACTTATGGCCAAGCTATAGTGCCCAGGAGAATAAACAATGGAATACCAAGAAACGGTTGCTAAAATTAAGTCACTCAAGAGCAAGGCGAAGGCTGCTCGCAAAGCCGGCAATAGGGATGCGGCTCAGGGTTTTAAGAGCGGGATGCAGCGTCTGGAGCGCAAATTACGCGCTATTCCTAAGCCTGTAGAAGAAAAAGTCGAAGCGGCTAACGAGGAAGCCGAAGAGTCTGCAGCAGAGGCTCCAGCTGAAGGTGAAGCAGAGGCACCTGCCGAGAGCACAGAAGAGTCAGCAGAGTAAGGGCTCCAGCCCTGAACAATTCCTGGCTGAATTTCGTTTATTTTTCCAGTAATTCTTTGACCAGCCTGTTTGTCAGGGGAGGGTTTGCTTTGCCTTCCGTCTGGCGCATGACTTGACCGACAAAAAATCCTAAGCGCTTGGTTTGTCCCTGTCGATACTCATCGGCCTCTTTGGTGTGTACTGATAGAAGTTTCTCGATGATGGGAATCAGAACCTTTGAATCATTAATCTGTTCAAGTCCTAATTCCTTGACCAGCGCACCAGGTTTCCCACCGTGCGTGAGCATATGGGCAAAGACTGTTTTAGCAATTTTTGTCGAGATGGTGTCTTCTTCGATAAGGTTGACCAGTTCGGCTATCTCCTTGCCGGAGAAGCGTAACTCCTGACCATCTTGTTCCTTCAAGGCGCCCGCGACTTCATTGAGGAGCCAGTTGGCAAGGGGCTGCGCCTTTGGCAGCTCTTGATAGGCTGTATCAAAAAGATCGCTTAATACTGGGTGTAGGGCTAAGCCGCTGGCATCATCCTCATTCAGCCCACAATCGTTTATATAGGCGTTGAATTTGTCTTCGAGGCCAGGATTTTGTTTGAAAGAGCGCTCCCGCGCTTCTCGTTTGGCGGCAAGCTCTTCCTCTTGGCTTTTGCCCTTGGCTTTGTTCTTGGCTTTCGGTTCGGGCTTTTTATCTTGGACTGGCTCCTTGGTTTCCTTGGCCCAGGAATCCTTAAGTGTCACTGTGCGGTTGAAAATGAGCTCTGAAGACGTTGCGTCAGACTGATCTGGCACAAAATAGCCAACGCGCTCAAATTGGTAGTGGCTATAGGCATTCTTAAAACTTGGTTCGATTGGAATTTCTTTGAGAATCACACGCGAGTCTGGATTGATGATCGCATCTAAGCTGCTGGTTGCTGCTGCTGCGTCTGGGTCTTCGTCTTTAAAGAGTCGGTCATAGAGTCGAACTTCGGCCAGCAGCGCATCGGCGGCTGAGACCCAATGAATGGCGGTCTTTACTTTACGACCTTCCGGGTTGCGACCGAGGGTCTCAGGGTCGTAGGAGCAGCGAATTTCTTCGATGGCGCCAGTTTCTGGGTCTTTTACGACCTCGTCACAGCGAACCACATAGCCATAGCGCAAACGAACCTCTTTACCGGGGGCTAAGCGATGGAAACCTTTGCTTGGGTTTTCCATAAAGTCGTCTTGCTCAATATAAACGGTACGGGAAAACGGGATCGTGCGTTTCTCATCGCGGGCTGGATCCTGGGGAAAGGTTGGGGCACTAAGATTTTCCTTCTTGTCTTCCGGGTAGTTCGTGATGACCAGTCGTAGTGGTTTCATTACTGCCATGATGCGCGCCGCACGCTGATTCAAGTCATCCCTAAGGGAATATTCCAAGAGGCCCACATCGACGACGCTGTTGGCTTTTGCCACACCAATGCGTTCTGCAAAGTCTTGGATTGCTTCCGCAGTGTAGCCTCGGCGGCGTAATCCAGCAATGGTCGGCATGCGCGGGTCGCTCCAGCCTTCGACTGCGCCACTTTCGACGAGTTCAAGTAATTTGCGCTTGCTCATAACGGTGTAGGTTAAGTTTAAACGGGCAAACTCGTACTGCTTTGGTTTATGGTGTGGAATGGATACGTTGTCGACGAGCCAGTCATAAAGCTCCCTGTTGTTCTCGAATTCTAAGGTGCAGATGGAATGGGTGACCCCTTCTTGGGCATCGGAGAGGCAATGGGCGAAGTCATACATTGGATAAATGCACCACTTGTCGCCGGTCCGGTCATGGGGGGTGTGGCGAATTCGGTAAAGCAGTGGGTCGCGCATTTTCATATTTGCTGCGCCCATATCAATCTTCGCCCGCAGGGTGTGAGCTCCATCAGGAAACTTGCCAGCTTTCATTTGACTTAGCAGCTCAATATTTTCTTCAACACTACGTTCCCGGTAGGGGCTTGGCTTGCCTGCTTCCTTTACCGTTCCACGATACTCTCGGATTTCTTCTTCGTTTAAAGAGCAAACATAGGCTTTTCCTGCTTTAATAAGGTGTATGGCGCATTCATAAAAGTAGTCAAAATAATCGGATGCGTGGAAGAGATTCGTTCCCCACTCAAACCCCAGCCATTTGACATCTTCCTGGATAGAGTTGACGTACTCTACATCTTCTTTTGCAGGGTTTGTGTCATCAAAACGCAAATGACATTTTCCTTGGTATCTTTTTGCCAAACCAAAGTTAAGGCAGATGGATTTGGCATGGCCAATGTGCAGATAACCGTTCGGCTCAGGTGGGAATCGGGTGGTTACCTGACCCTGATGTTTGTTGGCCGCCAGATCATCTTCAATGATGGTTTGAATAAAATTGCTTGCTGGTGGTGTGCTACTCGTGTCGTTTTGGGTTTTTGTGCTCATTCCATTCCCTGTAACCAAGAACTGTTTTTGAGGTTTAGGTCTGCCATAAAAGGCACCAACTTACCAAACAAATAGCTCATCTAGAAGACTAATTCCCTATGCTTTAGTCAAGCAGGTGCATGATTCGTCGATGGGCCGTAAATTGATTTGGGAAACGTCGTAGCCCGTCTTCGCGCAGGCGTGGCGCGTGATTCTCAAAGTAGGCTTCAAGGGCCTCCCGGTCTTGCAAACCATAGTGCACACAAAAGTTAACCGTTTCTTCCAGGGCTTCATTTTCTACTTTGTACCATTTCGCGTCGATAAATCCGTCCAAGTCCAGGATTTCCTCAATATGTTGACGCAACCACTGACTATAAGCGTCGGAAACAGCCGAATTGACCGATAAATTTACCTCATAAATAACCATAGAAACTCCCCTTTGCTCTGTCTGATATCATCATATTAGGCTTTCTTGGTGATTGCGAGTTTCGGCATTTGGATCTAAGATGCGTTCGATTTTAACGGACGATAGGAGTAGACGATGGCGGCATCCGAGGAACTTGGGATCAAGGGGTTACACAGTTTTCACTATTTTGTGAATGAGCCGGAGCGCTCCCACGAGTTTTATACCCAAAAGTTTGGTTGGTCCGAAGTCGCCCGAGCGAATGCGGAAATGCAAGAGCGCACGGGCCAAAAGAGTCGTGTCTATCAAGGTGGCGATGTTCGGGTCTGTGTGAGCACACCGCTGACGGAGAGCTGTCGTGCAGCCCGCTATTTAAAACATCATCCTGCCGGCATCGGTTCTTTGTCTTTTCTTGTCGAAGATATTGATAAGACTTGGGAAGTCCTTTTGAACCGTGAAGCAACGCCCATTCATCAGATTCGTGAGACAAAAGACGCGAGTGGACGTTTTCGTCATTTCAGTATCACTACAGCTATTGGTGCAGTGGCATTTCGATTTATCGAGGCCAATGATTGGGACGGTTTCGCGCCAGGTTTTGAAGCCAGCCAGGCAGAATCAGTAATTGAGAACGAAGGTTTCGACTTTTTAGGAGTTGACCATATCACCTGCAATGCGCCCACCATGGCGTCAGTTCGGCTCTGGCTCGAGCATGTTATGGGCATGGAAGAATATTGGAAAATCGAGTTTCACACGGAGGATGTTACACAGGGGGCTGATTCCGGAACAGGATTACGCTCGATTGTGATGTGGGACCCCCGCTCTGAAATTAAGATGCCCATCAATGAGCCGCTCTTGCCTTTCTTTAAAGAGGGGCAAATTAATAAATACGTTGAGGATAATGTTGGCGCTGGGGTACAGCATATCGCTTTGGGGACAACGGATGTGCAAAAAGCGGTGCGAACTTTTAAGGAACGTTCCGTCAATTTCCTGGAGACTCCTGACAACTACTATGATGCGGCACCGGCGCGTTTGGCGGAGATGGGTGTGGACGTCAACAATATAGGACACAAGCTTGATGATTTGCGTGAATTAGGGATTTTAATCGATGGTTCACCGACGGACGAGTATCTCATCCAGATTTTCTTGAAAGAAGCGGCCATTCTTTACGATGAGCCCGAGGCTGGTCCCTTCTTTTATGAATTGATTCAGCGTTGTGGTGATCGCGGCTTTGGCGCTGGTAATTTCCGTGCGCTTTTTGAAGCTATTGAACGAGATCAGGTTGAGGGGGGCGAAGGCATATGATGCACTATCAGCGTTGCGGTAGCGTTCCTGCTAAACCGCATACCGCCTTTCGGGATGGTGATGGCGGTTTGTATTATGAGCAGTGCTTTACCCGTGAGGGCTTTGACGGGCCATTTTCAGTGCTTTATCACCGCAACCCACCTCAAGGATTTACCAATGGACGCACCTGTGAAGGGTTATGGCCAGCATCCGTAGAGGTCGAGGGGGGGGCGGCTGACCCGTTACGACGTCGTCACCTAAAGAGCGGTGAGCTGGACACAGCTAATACTTCAACCGGGGCTCGGGTGCCCTTGCTTTATAATCGAGACATTACGCTTGGAGTTTTGCGCCCTCAAGAGGACGATAGCTTTTATTTCGCCAATGGTGATGGGGATGATGTGTTTTATATTCATCAAGGCGGTGGAGAGTTGCGTTCGTGGTTTGGTACTTTGCCTTTCCAGGCGGGAGACTATGTTGTTGTGCCGCGCTCGGTGGTGCACCGTTTTGTGCTCGAGGACAAGGAGCAGCATTGGTTTTGGATGGAGTGTCGTTCCGGTTTGAGGTTGCCAAAGCAATACCTTAACCCGATTGGGCAGTTGCGGATGGACGCACCTTATACGCATCGGGATTTTCGGGGGCCGGGTTTTTCTGACAATATTGACCCGGACGGGGAGAAGCGAGTCATTTCCAAAAGACGTGACCGGTTCTCAGAACATCTTTACGAGCAAGCGCCTTTGGATACGATTGGCTGGGATGGGACAGTTTATCCCTTCGTCTTTCCTATCTTAAACTTCTCGCCGAAAGCAGGTCAGGTGCATTTGCCCCCGACGACACATGGCACCTTTGCTACTGGTGGTTCTTTAATCTGTTCTTTCGTGCCGCGGATGGTTGATTTTGGTGATGGGGCTATCCCGTGCCCCTATCCCCACTCGAACGTTGATGTGGATGAAGTCATCTTTTATTGTGATGGTGATTTTACCTCCCGGCGAGGTATCGATGCCGGGTCCTTGAGCTTTCATCCGGCCGGGGTGCCGCACGGGCCTCACCCTGGAGCCTATGAAGGCAGCATTGGGGTCAAGGAAGTAGGGGAGTTGGCGGTCATGATCGATACTTACGAGCCACTCAAGCAGACGGAGTTTGCGCGTCAGATTGAGGCTCTGGATTACGATGATACTTGGAAATAGAAAATTGAGGTAAATATGAAATTAGCCACTAAGAAAAACAATACACGAGATGGGCAACTCATTGTTGCCAGCAAGGATTTAAGCAA
Source organism: uncultured Bdellovibrionales bacterium (assembly GCA_964013445.1). Lineage (GTDB taxonomy): Bacteria > Myxococcota > XYA12-FULL-58-9 > XYA12-FULL-58-9 > JASMKV01 > JASMKV01. The sequence goes on from CAXGWX010000161.1 coordinate 6,183, forward strand.
AGGGGTTGCGGTTGGTTATATTGCACCAACAATGCAGGCGGCTCTCGACAATTGGAGCGAATGCGAGCCAAAACTACAGCAAGTCTATGTCCGGCTGAACGAAGGGGATATTGACGATAGCTTTGATATCGATGTTCAGGAACTTTTGAGTCCACTGCCAAGAGCTTATGCCTGGATTGATGGTAGCGCCTTCATTAACCATATTGTTTTGGTGCGTAAAGCTCGCGGAGCAGAGCCACCGGCGACCTTGCAAACTGATCCTCTGGTTTATCAGGGAGGCTCTGACACGTTTTTGGCGCCGCGTCAGCCGATCCCCTTGCATGATGTCGCTTGGGGCTGTGATTTTGAGTCCGAAATTGCCGTCATTACGGATGATGTGCCGCAATTAACGAAAGCAGATGATGCGCAAAAGCATATTAAGTTGGCTATGCTTTGCAATGACGTCTCCTTGCGCTCCTTGATTCCGGCGGAATTGGCGAAGAGTTTTGGGTTTTTCGTATCGAAGCCGAGTTCAGCCTTTAGCCCCTTTGCGGTGACGCCGGACGAACTTGGTGATGCCTGGAAGGGTGGGCGATTGCATTTGCCGCTGATTACTCATCTGAATGGTGAAAAGTATGGGGACCCGAATGCGGGGCCAGAGATGCATTTTAGCTTCTATGAATTGCTACAACATGTCTGTCAAACCCGCGGTTTAGGTGCCGGGACCATCATTGGCAGTGGCACAATTTCCAATGAAGACCGGGCCCGGGGCTCATCCTGTTTGGCGGAAAAGCGCATGCTGGAGAAAATAGACACTGGAGAGTTTAAGACTCCGTTTATGAGCCATGGCGATAAAGTGAGTATCGAAATGTTCAATGAAGCTGGGGAAAGCATTTTTGGCAAGATTGAGCAGGAAGTTGTGCCCTTGGAAGGCTGATCATGGAACTCGAACTCTACTCTTATTGGCGTTCCTCCTGCTCTTGGCGGGTGCGTATTGCTCTGCATTATAAAGGGTTGGACTATCATTATAAGCCAATACACTTGGTGCGTGACGGCGGAGAACAGCATTCTGGTGAGTATCGTTTGCGTAACCCTATGGAAGAGGTGCCCGTGCTCTATGTGGACGGGGAGCCCTTGAGCCAAAGCATGGCTATTTTGGAGTACCTGGAGGAGTGTTGTCCCGAGCCTTCTCTTTTACCAAGTGATGCAAAAGAGCGGGCCAGAGTGAGGCAGCTTAGCCAGATTATCAACAGTGGGACTCAACCTATTCAGAACCTTGGCGTCATGCAGAAGCTTGCCAGAGATTTTTCTGTGGATAAGGAATCAACCCAGAAATGGTCCAGAGACTGGATAGAGCGTGGTTTAACAGCTTTTGCGACTCTTGCCAGGAGTTTTGGGGGCAAGTATTCTTGCGGAGACGAGGTGACCATAGCCGATTGCTGCTTGGTTCCTCAGCTCTATAATGGGCGACGCTTCGGTGTGAATATGGAGCCTTTGGCTGATTTGGTTGCGATTGAAAAAAGACTCGCTCTCTTGCCGGCCTTTGTCGCGGCTCATCCAGATGCGCAGCCTGACGCCCAGCCATAAAAAGTATTTTTCTGCTTTACAATTTTTTGAAAGTCGCCTAATGGCGCCCTCAAGAAAAATCCGTCGGGCGATGTGCCTAAGGATACTGTTGGGGGATTCTGATGGCTTATGCCGCACGTAAGAAAAAGAACTTTA
>CAXGWX010000162.1:0-7864 GCA_964013445.1 uncultured Bdellovibrionales bacterium
GATGGGACAATGTCACAAAAAGCTTCATTCACCTTGGCGAAGAACGATCTCTGGGAGAGCTGGAATCTGGCCCGAGATAAGAGCCAGGGGCTGCATTAAATTTCCCGTCCACTTATAGAAAAGTGACTCAAATCCCAGTCAGACGGCGCAACTTGTGCCACCCGTGCCCGTTCTGCACAGTCTTTTGCACAAGAGCAAATGGATGCCTGACTAAAAGGCTAGTCTTTATAGGGCTTTTCGGGCGGCACGGTGCTTGGCCTAAATGCTGCAAAGTACTGAGCTTTGAACTTGCCAAAATGAGCTTTTTTGGAGGAGAAGAAGATGATGGTGCAGCGCATTGGAAATTCCGTGGCCGGAGGGCAGAGCGCCAAGGGCGAGAGCTATCAGGTCCGTCCAGGCGATAATTTCACCTCCATTGCCAAGCAGCATGGTCTGAGCATCAGGGCCTTAGAAAAGTTGAATCCACAAATCCGGGATATTAACCGCTTAGCGGTGGGGCAAGAACTCAATGTTCCAGCTCTTGGCGAGCATACGGTCAAGCGTGGCGAGAGTCTTGAGCGTATTGCGAAGCGCTATGGGGTGGCGAACCTGGATGCGCTTTTGCAGTTGAATCCACAAATCCGTGACCCGAACAGTATCCAGATTGGCCAAAAGATTCGTTTGCCGGCACAGGCTCAAGGGACACGCAGCGCACTCAAGGAGCCACGCATCGCCACCATCACTTCCATAAGCAATGCCAAAAGTGGCTCCCCGCAAGAGATCTTCATTCGTAAGGTTTCCTTAGCGGCGATGGAGTCGATGGAAAAAACCGGTACCCCTGCCTCTGTAACTATTGCGCAGTCCATTCTTGAAAGTGGTTGGGGTGAAAGTGAGCTCAGTCAAAAGTATCACAACTATTTTGGTATCAAGGGCCGCGGTCCTGCGGGAGCAGTGGATATGCGGACCAATGAGGTTTATTCTGGGCGTACGGTTCGCATCAATGCGCATTTTCGCGCGTACAACAATATGGCTGAAGGATTTAGTGATCATGGTAGCATGCTGGCCCGCATGGGCCGCTATAGTGATGCCTATGCCCAATGTCGTGATTGTGATTTGACCCCTAAGGAGCGGGCAAACGCCTTTGCGAAGGGCTTGCAGGATGCGGGTTATGCCACCGATCCGAAATACGCCAAGAAGCTCATTTATCTGATGAAGCGCTATAACCTATATCAATATGATCAATTTCCGCCGACTCGGCCCAACTCATAAAACCCTTTAGCCCCTTTCTTCTTGCTCTTTTATAGCGATTCCAGCTAGATAGGGCGTTTAGAACGCAAGGGGATAGCTATGTTTGTGACGCTCAAAGAGCGACTTCAAAATGAACTTAAAGGTAAGCTTGAGCAGTGGTGGCAAGACTCTGGTTTCGATGGTGAACCGCCGGCTCTTTCCTTGGAGGAATCGAAGTCTGTGGAGCATGGGGACTTTGCCTGCACTTTGGCTTTGGCTCTGGCCAAACCTTTGAAGAAAAATCCACGGCAAATCGCCCAGGACTTAGAAAATGCGTTTGGTGACGCCAATGGGCTATTGGAGAAGAGTGAAATTGCCGGACCTGGCTTTCTCAATTTCTTTGTAAGGCCAGGCGCATGGCATGATACACTTTTCGATATTTTAGAGACCGGTTCGGACTTTATGTGCTCGAACGAAGGAGAGGGCGAACGGATTCTTCTGGAATTTGTTTCTGCAAACCCTACGGGGCCGCTGCATATTGCTCACGGGCGCGGCGCGGTGGTTGGTGATGTTTTAGCGTCCTTACTGAATATGGCTGGCTATAAAGCCACGCGGGAATACTATGTGAACGATTTGGGCAATCAAATCGATACAATGGCCCGTTCTATTTATTTTCGTTATGCAGAGCTTTATGGGCAAAAAGACCCAGAGCCGGAAGATTTTTATCCTGGTGAATATGTTATCGATCTGGCCCGCGCCATACAGGAAGAATTTAAAGAAGAATTCCTCGGGCAGCCGGAAAATCAATGGCTGGAATATTTTGCCAAGCGTGGCGTCTCTTTGATGCTTGAACGCATTCGGGAAGATTTGGAAACTTTCGGTATTCACTTCGACCATTTTCAATCTGAGCGCTTGCTCGCGGAAGAGAACCCATTAGATGCTCTTGTTAGTGAATTAGAGGAGCGCGGGGTTGTTTTTACGCAGGATGGTAAGAAATGGTTTCGGACAACGGATTTTGGCGATGATAAGGATAGGGTGGTGCTTCGGGAAGATGGACGAACCACATATTTCACCTCTGATATCGCCTACCACAAAATCAAGTTTGAGCGCGGGGCTCAGAGGCTGATTAATGTTTTTGGTGCGGATCATGGAGGCTATGTTACCCGAGTCAAAGCGGGGATTGCTGCGATGGGGTATTCGGCTGCGGCCCTTGATTGCATTCTGGTGCAGATGGTGAGTCTGTCTCGCGGGGGCGAGGCGGTGCGCATGGGTAAGCGTGCTGGAAACGCGATTTGGTTGCGGGATGTTTTAGATGAGGTTGGCAAAGACGCAATTCGCTACCATTTTATCATGCGTAGGGCTGATGCGCAGATGGAATTTGACCTTGAATTGGCCACCAAAAAGTCGCTCGATAATCCAGTATACTATGCACAAATGGGGCATGCTCGATTGTGTGCGATTCGGCGTAAAGCAGAGGCGGAAAACATAGCCCTGCCGCAGCTCGAAAGAAACTCTTTGGATGCTTTGCTTTTGCCCGAGGAGTTGTCGCTGATCAAGACCCTCACTAAGGCTCCTGAGGTCATTGCGGAAGCGGCCAACGCTTATGAGCCTCATAAGGTCGTCTATTTTATTCAGGACCTGATTGCGTTGTTTCACAGCTATTATTCTAAGTATAAGGGCGAAGAGAGGGTGATCTCCGAGGACGAGAAGAAGACAAAGGCCCGTCTTTTATTGTGTCAGGCGCTTGAACTTAGTTTGAAGCGCTTGCTAGAAGTGCTTGGGGTCAGTGCTCCCGAAGAGATGTATCTAAGTGATGTGGATCAGGAAGAGGGGCAGGCCTAAGAGGCTTTGTCCATAAAGAGGGTAAGTAAAGAGATGCGTGATATGAAGGCCGATAAAGGAATTGTCAACGAGCCGGAGCGAAAGCAAGTTGTCTGGTTAGCCATGGGGGCTATCGTTGTGTTGGCATTGACCTTTGCCTCGGGAATGTCTGTCGGGCGGCGCGCCGCGCGCCTCGAGCTTGAAGAAAAGAAGGCGAAATCTATTTCGGAAGTTCAAGAGCAGGATAGCAAGCACGCGGAGCTTACTTTTTATGAGAAGTTGGCAGCAGCGGAGCCGGAGAAGCCAGCGGAGGAGCCCGCATTGGAGCTGGAACCGGCAGAGAGCGCGCAAGCAGCTCAGCTGGAGCCGGCCGAGCGGGATAAGCCCGAGCAAGAAGAGAAGCGGGTGGAGCGCGAGCCAGAGCCAGCAAAGCCGAAGATCAACAACAGCATTCCGGGAGCCAATGACGGGCCTGCGCGCTCAGGCGACTACACCATTCAGGTAAGCTCTTTTCAATCGGCAGAAGAGGGGATGGCTTTTGCATCCAGTCTTGAACGTAAAGGGTTTCGCCCTTATGTGGTTTCAGCAAAAATTCCCGGCCGCGGCACTTGGTATAGAGTGCGCTTAGGTCGTTTTAGTAATGAGGCTGGAGCCCGGGTCGCCAAAGAAAGCTTGGCTGCATTGGATATTCCTGGATGGGTTTTAATCAGCGAGTAAGGGGCTTAGCCCTCAGTCTCGTCACTTTTCTTTTCTTCCGGCTTTTGCCAGACATCAACATTGCCGTCCCCATCCGTATCTAAGCCGGTTCGGGTGAGTTTGTCGTTCTCATAGTATTCCCAACGGTCGACAAAGCCATTGAGGTCAGTATCGGTTTCAATGCGGACAACTTTGCCTTTTTTATAGTGCTTAATGATGTCCGCTTTGTCGTCGTAATTGGTGTCGAGTTCTTTATGACTGATACCGCCGTTTACATAAACAGACTTGCTGTCTATACGCCCATCAAAATCGAGATCTGTTTCTTCGGAAGCGACCTGCTGCGTGTCATCGTAGTGACGAATGATGTCCACTTTACCATCGTAATTAATATCGATTTCTTTGCGGACAATTTGCTCTGTTTGAATTTCTGGAGCATTGGCGTTTGGTACGAGTTTGAAGTATTTGAAAACATCCGGAGTGTTGTCACGGTTGAGGTCGAATTGCTTGAGAAAGAGTCCTTCAGCTTTAGCTTGTTCTTCCCGACTCAAGGCTTCCTGCTCTTCCGGCTCAGCCTTGACTTCGTCCTTGCTGGAGCCGAAAAGTCCACAGCTGATGAGGGTGCTAAGCATAAGCATAAACAAGAATCGATACATTGGAGTTTCTCCCTTTGCAGCTAACTTATTCGGAATAGGCTGCAAGTCAAGCGCCGGACCAAGAAAATAACCCATGAATAAAACAGTACTTTTCTTGACGTGCCATAGGTTGCATTATACATATGGCAAACAATGGGGGGAGCATGAACGACAAAAAAATCTCAACAACTGTTTACCTAACGCAAGAACAAATAAACCAACTCAAAGAGCTGAACCAGCGAACAAAGGTTCCGGTCGCGGCATATATCCGTGAAGGAATTGACCTGGTGCTGCGTGAGCACTCAGATAAATTGCCAGGGCAACTCTCCTTGGTTGAATAGGAAAAGTAACTTATTTCATTATTGGTAGTATAGATGGTGCAACCTGAATTCATACGCAATTTTTCAATCATTGCGCATATCGATCACGGGAAGAGTACGTTGGCGGATCGCATTTTGGAAGTGTGTGATGCGCTGAACGACCGTACGAAACAGGACCAATTTCTCGATAAGATGGATATTGAACGTGAGCGGGGAATTACAATCAAATCTCAAGCGGTGCGCCTTGCTTACCGTGCTTCCGATGGACAGGATTATGAATTTAATCTGATTGATACTCCTGGACATGTTGATTTTACCTACGAAGTTTCCCGTTCCTTATCTGCCTGCGATGGGGCTGTGCTTGTTGTCGATGCGACTCAGGGGGTGGAGGCGCAGACCATGGCAAATGTCTATTTGGCAGTGGACAACGATTTAGAAATACTGCCGGTTCTGAATAAAATAGATTTGCCGTCAGCTGATATCGAGCGGGTGCGGGATGAGGTCGAAGAAATTATAGGTCTTGATGGGGAATTGGCTGTGCCTTGTTCTGCCAAAGAGGGTATCGGCATCACGGATATTCTGGAAAAGGTTGTCGAAGTTATTCCTCCGCCGGACGGTGATAGAACAAAGCCTCTAAAAGCTCTGCTTTTCGATTCCTGGTTTGACCCTTATCGTGGTGTCATTGTTTTATGTCGGGTCGTTGATGGGGTCTTGCGTCCCGGACAGCGGATCAAAATGTTCACCACAGGTGGCGAATTCGAAGTGCTTGAGGTTGGTGTATTTGCGCCGGAAGCACAGAAACTGAAAGAATTGGCGGCTGGTGGGGTTGGATTTTTGGTGGCGAACATCAAGGATATTCACCAAACTTTGATTGGCGATACGATTATTGATGTGGATCAGCCTATCGACGAACCATTACCGGGCTTTAAAGAGGTTCAGCCGATGGTTTTTGCCGGGATCTTTCCGGTGGATTCAAAAGATTACGGAGATTTAAAAGACGCCTTAGAGAAATTGCGTCTGAATGATTCCGCATTCGAATTTGAGCCTGAAACTTCTCAGGCTTTAGGTTTTGGTTTTCGTTGTGGCTTCCTGGGGTTGTTGCATATGGAGATTGTGCAAGAACGTTTGGAACGGGAATATCAGATGAATCTGATTACCACTGCGCCGACAGTCATCCACCACGTATATTGTAACGACGGTGAAATGTTGAAAATCGACAATCCGGCCCATCTGCCTAAGGTCCAGGATATCTCTCACATTGAAGAGCCGATGCTGAAGGCAAATATTCATCTGCCGACCGAGTATGTGGGGTCAGTGATGAAGCTTTGTGAGGAGAGGCGAGGGACCCAGATCAATCTTACCTATCCGGCACAAAACCGAGTGATGCTCACCTATGAATTGCCGGTGGCGGAGGTCGTCTATGATTTCTACGACCGTTTAAAATCAGCATCTCGGGGTTATGCATCCCTTGATTATGAGTTGACAGGATATAAGAAGTCCAACCTGATTCGGCTGGATATTCTGGTTAACGGCGAAGCTTGTGATGCCTTGTCCATTATTGTTCATAAGGAGCGCTCATTTGAGCGAGGGCAGGCCTTATGTATTAAGCTCAAAGAACTCATTCCTCGCCAGATGTTTGAAGTTGCTATTCAGGCGGCTATTGGTACCCGTGTTATCGCTCGTACGACCGTGCGGGCGTTCAGGAAAAATGTGACAGCCAAATGCTATGGGGGAGATATCTCGAGGAAACGAAAGCTACTTGAAAAACAAAAGGCGGGTAAGAAGCGGATGAAGTCTGTGGGGAATGTTGAAATTCCACAGGATGCGTTCTTGGCGGTGTTGAAGTTGGACTGATTGGAAATGGGTGCGAAGGCGAAGAAAATAAGCGCGCAAGAAATTAAACAGCTGCGCAAGGAAAGTGTAGATACTCTTCGGGAAGCGCAGAAGCTTAATCGACGTGGGCGCGGTAAAGTTGCGAAGAAAATTCGCAACGAAGTTAGTGACCAGGTTGGGCGCCTCAAAAAATTGCAGCGCAGCAACGATTTTCTTGCCATCGGTCGGGCGACCGAAGAGCTGCAAAAATTACTCGACAAGCATTTTGTTTCTTTTCGAAAAGCAGCCTGGCGCGAGTCTCTGGAATCGATTCTCGTTGCGATTCTGGTGGCCCTTTTTCTTCGGTCTTTTGTCGTTGAGGCATTCAAAATCCCAAGCGGCTCTATGATTCCTACATTGGCTATTGGTGACCAAATCTTTGTGAATAAATTCCTCTACGGCTTACGTATACCTTTTACTTCGATTCGACTTGTGGAGTTCGACAAACCCAAACGCGGTGAGGTGATTGTTTTTATTTGTCCTATTGAGCCACATGAGGATTATATTAAGCGTGTAGTAGGGCTCCCTGGAGACGAGATTGCAGTGCGTGAAGGACAGATTTTTATCAATGAAAAGCCGATCAAACGTAAATATAAGGGCAAGGTGAAGCATTGGGATAGGGACCAGCGTTCTGGAAAGTGGTACGCTTTTAATGCCTTTGCATATCGGGAAGTATTGGGGCGAAATCCTCTCACAGCACTTTACGATGTAAATATGAGCAAACAGTTGCCTGACTTTGGACCAGTAAAGGTGCCGAAAGGTCATGTTTTTGTTATGGGAGATAATCGAGACCACTCCTTTGACTCCCGTTCCTGGGGCCATGTCCCTATGGAGAATATTTTGGGTCGTTCGATGTTTGTGTGGTGGTCTTGGGGCAAGGATGGGCTTGCTCTTGACCGTCTTGGAGAAGCGGTTGATTAAAGCCTTTGAAAGGATGAATGTACAATGAAAGATAAAGTAGCTGTTATTACAGGCGGTGGTGGTGGTTTAGGATATGCCATTGCTAAGAATTTTACGGAACATGGTTGTCATGTGTTGCTTTGCAATCGCCAGGAGGAAAGTTTAAACGCCGCCAAAGATAAATTGGCTGCTGGGCCAGGACGGGTTGAAAGCGTGGTGGTTGACCTGACCGCTGACGATGCGGCTCAAGAAGTAATCGAGGCAGTGACTAAACATTTTGGACGACTGGATGTGCTGGTTAATTGTGCAGCCAATTTCATTTGGAAGCCGTTTCTTGACCTGAGCAAAGAGCAGTGGGAGAGCACGATGGCCATCAATTTGAGCGCTCCGTTTTACATGACACAGGCGGCGGCTAAA
>CAXGWX010000163.1:0-7856 GCA_964013445.1 uncultured Bdellovibrionales bacterium
AGTCATATAATAGCATCCCAAAACGATATCCTGGGATGGAACGATAATTGGCTTACCGCTCGCAGGGCTCAAAATATTGTTTGTTGACATCATCAACACACGAGCCTCAAGCTGTGCTTCCACGGAGAGAGGCACATGTACTGCCATCTGGTCACCGTCAAAGTCAGCGTTAAACGCTGTACAAACCAATGGATGTAATTGAATCGCCTTACCTTCAACCAAAACCGGTTCAAAGGCCTGCATACCCAGACGGTGCAAAGTCGGCGCACGGTTCAAGAGGACTGGGTGCTCCCTAATGACTTCATCCAGGATATCCCAAACCTCTGGCATTTCCTTTTCAACCATCTTCTTTGCGCTCTTGATCGTCGTCACATAACCACGCTCTTCAAGCTTGTTGTAAATAAAAGGCTTAAACAACTCCAAAGCCATGATCTTAGGCAAACCACACTGGTGCAGCTTCAACTCTGGTCCAATAACAATAACACTACGGCCAGAATAATCGACACGCTTACCAAGAAGGTTTTGGCGGAAACGTCCCTGCTTACCCTTAATCATATCGGACAATGATTTTAGAGGACGCTTGTTCGGACCGGTTATCATCTTTCCACGACGCCCGTTGTCAAAGAGTGCATCCACCGCTTCTTGCAGCATCCGCTTCTCGTTACGGATAATGATTTCGGGTGCGTTTAGCTCCTGCAACCGCTTCAGGCGGTTATTTCGGTTGATAACCCGACGATACAAGTCATTTAAGTCTGAAGTTGCAAATCGGCCTCCATCCAGAGGAACGAGCGGTCGCAAATCAGGAGGCAAAACAGGAATGACGTCCAGCATCATCCATTCAGCCAAGTTTCCGGAATCGCGCAGTGCTTCACAAATCTTTAGTCGTTTAGCAATCTTCTTACGCTTCGCTTCAGACTTGGTTTCCACCATTTCCTTGCGCAATTCTTGGGACAAAATCGTCACATCAATGTTCTGCAAGATTTCCTTAACAGCTTAACCACCCATGCCCGCTTTAAAAGACTCTGGTCCAAGCTCATCAACAACCTGTTGAAACTCTTCTTCAACAAGAACTTGGCCTTGTTCCATCTCAGTCTCACCTGGGTCAGTAACGACATAAGCCTCACAATAAAGAACCTTTTCAAGGTCCTTCAGACTCATATCCAGAAGATGCCCTATCCGGGACGGAAGCGAACGCAAAAACCAAATATGGGCAACAGGCGTGGCCAAATTGATATGCCCCTGACGCTCACGACGCACCTTAGACTGAATCACCTCAACACCGCATTTTTCGCAAACAATGCCACGATGTTTCATGCGCTTATATTTGCCACAAAGACATTCATAATCTTTAATGGGTCCGAAAATGCGAGCGCAAAAAAGTCCGTCACGTTCAGGCTTGAACGTACGATAGTTAATTGTCTCAGGCTTCTTCACCTCACCATGGGACCATTCACGAATCTTTTCAGGACTCGCCAGGGCAACACGCAGCTGCGAAAAGTTTAATGGATCTTGTGGTTTCTCAAAAAAGGAAAAGATGTCTTTCACACTAATTCTCCTGGTTATACGTCGATTTCAACAACGGGTTGTGATGCATGCACTGTGTGTTTACAGTGGTGGCAACAAAGTTCCTTCACTGTCCTGGCCTTCATCCAGCATCTCAAGATCTAAACAGAGAGCCTGAAGCTCTTTCGTTAGAACTTTAAAGGATTCGGGCAGACCACATTCAAGAACGTTTTCGCCCTTAACAATGGCCTCGTACATGCGAGTACGCCCTTGTACGTCATCCGACTTCACAGTCAGAAACTCTTGTAAGGCATAGGCAGCACCATATGCTTCCATAGCCCAGACCTCCATCTCCCCGAAACGCTGACCACCAAACTGGGCTTTACCACCCAGAGGCTGTTGCGTAACAAGAGAGTATGGTCCAATCGACCGCGCATGAATCTTGTCATCGACCAAGTGATGCAGCTTTAGCATGTACATCACACCGACCGTTACTTCCTGGTCAAATGGGTCGCCGGAGCGACCATCAAAAAGAACCATCTGGCCAGAAGTTGGCAATTTCACACCTTCTAGAATCTCGCGGATTTCACCTTCGCTGGCAGCCTCGAATACCGGGGTAGCCATATGCAAGCCCTGTTGGCTTAGGGCTTTTGCCATCCGCACAATGTCCTTATCCTTAAGCTTCTCAACAAAAGCTTTATGCTTTTCACTGTTGAGGCACTCCATAATGCGAGGACGCAATTGCTCAGCGGAGTAATTCTTTGCAAGAAAATCATCCAACTGACGCCCGATACCCTTTGCTCCCCATCCTAAATGGGTTTCCAGGATCTGGCCAACGTTCATTCGACTTGGAACCCCAAGCGGATTAAGCACGATGTCAACCGGTGTTCCATCTTCAAGGTAAGGCATATCTTCGACTGGCAAAATCCGACTGATGACACCTTTGTTTCCGTGTCGACCAGCCATCTTATCACCAACGTTAAGCTTGCGCTTAATCGCCATATACACCTTAACCATTTTGATGACACCAGGAGGAAGCTCGTCGCCCTTCTTCAAGCGAGCAATCTTCTCGTTGATTTTCATCTTAGCCAAAGCAACTTGTTCCTCTACGGACTCAAGAATCGCTTCAACCTGCTCTTCAACTTCATCATCGCCAATGCGAATATCATAGAAATATTTTTCGCGAAGAGAAGAGAGCACAGCTTCACTCAGAGCGTCGCCCTTAGCAACAACAACCTCACCGTCATCATCAACAAGACGGTTTGTGGTTGTCTTATCCTTAAGGAGACTGTGGATCTTGCGACGCGCGCTTTCTTTGATGATCTTAATCTCATCATTCTGATCCTTGAGAAGCTTCGCTTCCTCTTCTTCCTCAATGGCTTGAGCACGAACATCCTTATCGATGCCTTTACGGGCAAAAACCTTTGCTCCAATAACCGTACCAGTCGTTCCTGGTCCGACACGCAAAGAAGTATCCCGAACATCACCGGCTTTTTCACCGAAGATTGCGCGCAACAACTTCTCTTCAGGAGAAAGCTGGGTTTCGCCTTTCGGAGTAATCTTTCCGACAAGAATATCTCCAGGACCGACCTCAGCTCCTACACGCACGATACCCGCATCATCAAGGTTGCGTAATGCCTCCTCACCGACGTTGGGGATATCACGGGTAATTTCTTCTTTACCAAGCTTCGTATCGCGGGCAACACACTCAAACTCTTCGATATGAATCGAAGTATAAAGGTCTTCCTTACGCACTCGCTCACTAATAAGAATCGAATCCTCAAAGTTATATCCACCCCAAGGCATAAATGCGACAACCAGATTCTGTCCAAGGGCAAGCTCACCTCGATCCGTCGCTGGTCCGTCAGCAATCGTGTCACCGGCCTGAACGCGCTCACCGCGTCGTACGATGGGCTTTTGATTCAAACAGGTACTCTGATTAGAGCGCTGGAATTTAACGAGGTTATAGATATCAACTTCCTGTGCAACATCTGTCGAAGTTGCAGCTGTATCTGCCTTAACAACAATACGGGTTGCTTCAACCGAGTCGACCACTCCGCTTCTTTTGGCAATAACCGTAACCCCTGAGTCACGGGCAACTGCCTCCTCCATGCCTGTACCAACAAGTGGCGCATGAGAGCGCAAGAGAGGAACGGCTTGACGCTGCATATTCGACCCCATCAAGGCACGGTTCGCATCATCATTCTCCAGAAACGGAATCAGCGACGTAGCAACCGAGACCAACTGCTTCGGTGAAACGTCCATCAAAGTGATGTCCTCTGGCCGAGACATAATGGCTTCACCACCACGACGCGACGCGACAAGCGGCTCAGTAAACTCGCCATTTTCATTCAAGAGAGCATTCGCCTGAGCGATAACATGTGCCTCTTCCTGCAACGCACTGTAGAAATCGATCTGGTCTACAACCTTACCGCCTTCAACTTTACGATATGGAGTCTCAACAAAGCCGTACTCATTAACCCTGGCATATGTAGCCAAAGAAGAGATTAGACCAATATTTGGACCTTCAGGTGTTTCAATGGGACAGATTCGTCCATAGTGCGTTGGGTGAACATCACGGACTTCAAAGCCGGCACGCTCACGAGTCAAACCACCAGGTCCAAGAGCCGAAAGTCGACGCTTATGGGTGATTTCGGACAATGGATTTGTTTGGTCCATAAACTGGGAAAGCTGGGAGGAACCAAAAAATTCCTTGATGACCGCAGCAACCGGCTTAGGACTAATCAAATCGTGTGGCATAAGAGTTTCGATTTCCTGTAAACTCATACGCTCGCGAATTGCCCGCTCCATTCGAACCAAACCTACGCGGAACTGATTCTCTAAAAGCTCGCCTACCGCACGCACACGTCGATTACCCAAATGGTCAATATCATCCACTTGACCTTTACCGTTCTTAAGGTCGAGAAGATAACGAACAACTTCCAAAATATCACGCTTCGTCAAAATCGTGTTGGTCAGAGGCTCATCCAAACCAAACTTGTGATTAAGCTTGAGTCGTCCAACCTTGGATAGGTCATAACGCTCAGGATTGAAGAATAGATTATTAAACAAAGTTGTTGATGTATCCACAGTCGGTGGGTCACCAGGACGTAAACGACGATAAATCTCGAGAATCGCCTCTTCTTCGGTCTCAACCTTATCAACAAGCAAGGTGTCTCTCAGGTACGGACCGACATTCAATCCATCAATAAAGAGAATCTTGAACTCGCGGACACCGTCCTGCCACAGTTTTTCCATGACCTCTTCAGTGATTGTTTCGTTCGCCTGCAAAACAACTTCACCCGTATCCTCATTAATCAAGTCCTCAGCCGAAACAGAGCCGAGCAATTCTTCCTGGTCAATGGAAATTCGTGTAATATTCAGCTTCTGGATTTGACGGATAGCTCCACGGGTAAATTTACGGTTTTTACGAACAATAATTTCCCTGGTTTCCGGATTACGCAAATCGCGCGTGGCGCGCTGCCCCAAAAGCAGGTCAATATTAACCGACTTTTCAAACTTGCCCTTGCCAGTCATATATATCGACTGGGTATCATAAAAGTAATCAAGAAGTTCTTTGGCTGAGTACCCCAAAGCCTTTAGCAGAATTGTACAAGGCATCTTGCGACGTCGGTCAATACGAACATGCAAAATATCTTTCGTGTCAAACTCAAAGTCTAACCAGGAACCACGGTTTGGAATAATTCGTGCGCTGTGGATTAACTTCGCAGCTCCCGCAGCCTTCGTCTTGTCTTGATTAACAAAGAAAAAGGCACCTGGACTACGATGTAACTGAGAGACGATAACGCGCTCTGTACCGTTGACAATAAATGTACCGTTTTCAGTCATCAGCGGTATTTCACCGAAATACACATCTTGCTCTTTGACCGAGCGAATCGATTGCTGACCTGTAACTTCATCCTTTTCCCATACGATCAATCGAATGGATACTCGCATAGGAGCGGCATAGGTCATGCCGCGTTGAATGCATTCCTCAACATCGTACTTGGGCGGGTCCACTTCATACTTAACAAAGTCCAAAGAAGCGGTTTCGTTGAAATCCTTAATAGGGAAGACACTACTGAATACGGCCTGAAGTCCCGTATCCTGCCGTTTATCCGGCTCCATTCCCAATTGCAGAAACTTTGAGTAACTGCGTTTTTGAATTTCGATTAAGTCAGGAATATCAATTAAACTATTGATCTTGGCAAAAGTATTTCTAATTCGAAAATTAGTTTGAACTTGAGAAGCCATAACAGACACGCTCCCTAAACAATGTGTTAATAAACACCACACCCAAAAGTTAGTCCTCTATAGAACTAACCTAAACCACCCCAACAACGTCAAAAGACGCTTACTACATGCATCCCTGGCCAACGGCCGTGGTTACAAAGTGACCACGGCGTTAACCTTATCAGGACGCTGATGATGCACTCGCTGAACAACAATCGCTCAAATAATTAAGCTTTAAGTTCAGCCTTCGCACCTGCACCTTCGAGCTTCTTCTTAAGCTCTTCAGCCTCGTCTTTTTCCAGACCTTCTTTAATAGTACTTGGCGCATTGTCGACCATATCTTTGGCTTCCTTAAGCCCAAGACCTGTCGCTGCACGTACTTCTTTAATGACTGCAATCTTGTTGCCACCCACCTCAGCGAGAACAACATTGAACTCTGTTGGCTCTGCGCTTGCGGCATCACCGCCTGCTGCTGCAGGACCAGCGGCCATAACAACGCCACCTGCTGCGGCTTCAAGGCCGTGTTCGTCTTTTAGATAGTCACCAAGCTCTTTAGCTTGCAAAAGTGAAAGATTAACAATCTTTTCACCTAGATCTTTGATGTCATCACTCCAATTTTGTGCTGCATCTGCCATTTTATCAGCTCCTTAAATAAGTAAGTGTGTCCACACACTCAGTTAAAAAATTCTATATATAATTAAAAAGAGACTACTCTTTGGTCTCCACCAATTTTTCAATTGCACCTGCAATCTTGCTTCCAGGACTCTTAACCTGTGCAAGCAAGTTTCTTGCAGGACTCAACGCCAACGTCATCACACCAGCAATAAGCTCCTCACGACTTGGCATCTTCGACAATGCTTCCGCTTCATCGACAGAAATAGACTTGCCATCAAGAACTCCGCCTTTAACTTTAATGTGCTTGCAGTCATCGAGAAAATCGTATGTCGCTTTTGCAGCAGCAACCGGATCCTCATAACCAAAAACCACACCTGTCGGAGTGCCCTTCAGCACACCTGATGCATCCGAATAATCTCGGTCCGCTAAGGCTCTGGTTAATAAAGTGTTCTTTACAACCTTATAGCCCACATTGGCTTCCCGAAGTTTGTTACGAAAGTCATCGGCCTCAGCAACAGTCAGTCCGGTAAAATCGACAAAGAGTACGCCGGCTGCGCCGTGAACCTCTTCACTCAACTGACCAACAAACTCTTCTTTCATTGCCCGTAACATGTTCTACCCCCTGCCTACTTGAGCTTGTGCTCGAGAAGCATCCAGCTTTAGTCCTGCACCCATTGTGCTGGAAACTGAAATGCGTTGTAGATAAATGCCTTTCGCCGTTGCAGGCTTAAGCTTAACAATCTGCTCCAGGAGAGCGTTAAAATTGTCTTTCAACTGCTCTGCGGAGAAACTCAAACGTCCGATTGGCGCGTGAACGATACCTGCCTTCTCGACTCGAAACTCGACACGACCAGCTTTTTGCTCAGCAACAGCCTTAGCAACGTCGGTCGTCACTGTTCCAATCTTTGGATTTGGCATCAAACCGCGTGGTCCAAGAATTCGCGCAATCTGGCCGACAGCTCCCATCATTTCAGGAGTTGCGATAGCCTTGTCGAATTCCAGCCAGCCGCCTTTAATTTTTTCGACCAACTCATCAGCACCAACAAAGTCGGCACCAGCTTCTTTGGCTTCGTTTTCCTTTTCGCCCTTAGCAAAAACCAAAACCTTAACAGCTTTTCCAGTTCCGTGTGGCAACATAACAACACCACGAACCATCTGGTCGCTCTTCTTAGGGTCAACCCCTAACTTAATAGCAACATCAACGCTCTCATTAAATTTGGTTTGTTTCTGAGCCTTGATCAGCTCTAGGGCTTCTGCAACTTCATATCGCTTGGCGCCGTCTACGACGGATTGGTTATGTTGCGCCCGCTTACTTCCCTGTCCCATTTTTTACTCCTTGCAGTACAACGGCTTTCTGGGCCTCCTGCAAAACAATATTCTACTTAGGATCGAACTTCGATCCCCATACTCTTTGCGGTTCCTTCAATGATCCGCATCGCACCTTCGATGTCCTTCGCGTTAAGGTCGGGCATCTTCACTTTTGCAATTTCCTCAACTTGCGCCTT
>CAXGWX010000164.1:0-7800 GCA_964013445.1 uncultured Bdellovibrionales bacterium
GGATCCAGCGGACTCAAATGCGGATCTGCCGGCTGTTACGGCCCATGTGAGTGGCGGGTTGGATCTAAAATATCTGACTCTACTTACAGACTTTACTGCCGGCATGTCCTTGACCGGGTATTATATCCTTGGGCCCAATATTCCCGCGGTGGGTGCGGCCTTTACCTTGCGCTACACTTTTTAATTATTAAGCTTCAGGCGAGAGTTGGTCGACGTGAAAACGTCTTTGAGTCTTCTTTGCAGGATGTCTATCAATGAAATCCCGACATGACGCCCTAAAGGATGCCTTGGCTGAGCGCATCCTGGTCCTTGATGGGGCTATGGGCACCATGCTGCAGGCGAAGTCCTTTTCTGAGGATGAGTACCGTGGCCAGCATTTCAAGGAACACCCACAAGAAGTTGTGGGTTGTCATGATCTTTTATCAATGACCCAACCAGAGGCATTGGTTGAAATTCATCAGGCCTATTTTTCTGCCGGCGCAGATATCGTTGAAACGAACACATTTAATGCCAATGGGGTGTCGTTGGCGGATTATGGCTTGGTGGATAAGGCTTACCCTATCAATGTTGCAGCGGCAAAAGTGGCTCGTGAGGCGGCGGAAAAGGCGGCGCTTGAGTTGTCCAGACCCTATTGCTGGGTTGCCGGGTCGATTGGTCCAACCAACATCACTTTGTCCATGTCTCCGAAGGTTGAAGAGCCGGAGTTCAGAGCGTTGAGCTTTGACGAGCTGAAAGAAGCCTATCGGGACCAGGTGCGAGGATTGATTGATGGCGGTGTGGATATCTTGTTGGTTGAGACAATTTTTGACACGTTGAACGCGAAGGCTGCTTTAGCGGCGATAGAAGAAGTGCAGAGAGATTCGGTTAGTCCGGTGCCGGTGATGCTTTCGGTGACCATTACGGATGCAAGCGGCAGAACACTTTCAGGGCAAACCATGGAAGCTTTTTGGACTTCCGTGAGTATGTATCCGCTTTTCGCTGTCGGTTTAAACTGTGCCCTGGGACCGGAGGCAATGCGTCCCTATCTGGAGGTGCTTGCTGAAAACGCGCCTATAGCTACTGGCTGTGTGCCTAATGCGGGCCTACCTAACGCCTTTGGTGAATACGATGAATCGCCTGAGCAGATGGCTGAAGTTCTGGGGGATTTTGCCCAACGTGGCCACTTAAACGTTGTTGGTGGATGTTGCGGGACAACTCCAGCGCATATTCAAGCTATAGCTCAGGCTGTGGACGGGCTGTCCCCCCGAGAGATTGTGCAAGAGCCAACTTTGAGTTCCTACAGTGGTCTGGAGAGTCTGACGATTCATACTGACGCTAATTTGACCATTGTCGGTGAGCGCACCAATGTGACCGGATCACGAAAATTTGCTCGGCTTATTCGCACAGAGAGTTATCAAGAGGCGCTAAGTGTGGCCCTTGATCAGGTGCGCGGAGGAGCCAATATTCTCGACATCAATATGGACGAAGGTCTTGTTGATTCAGTGCAGGCAATGCGGCGCTTTTTGAATCTTGTGGCCATGGAGCCAGAGATTGCCCGTTTGCCAATTATGCTTGATTCGAGTGATTTTTCGGTTCTTGAAGAAGGTCTTAGGTGTTTACAGGGCAAGGGAATTGTCAACTCTATCAGTCTGAAGGACGGTGAGGAGGAATTTCTGCGACGTGCTCGTATTATTCGCAGCTACGGCGCAGCGGCTGTTGTCATGGCTTTTGATGAACAGGGCCAGGCAACTTCGACAGAGCAAAAAGTCTCCATTTTATCCCGTGCGCACGACCTTTTGCTAAAGGAGGCGGGTTTCTCGAGTCGAGACATTATTTTTGACCCTAACGTTTTGACCGTGGCCACTGGTATTGAGGAGCATAATGGCTACGGCAAATCTTTTATTGAGGCTTGTAGGCTTTTGACTGAGCGCTTCCCTGCAGCGAAAATTATCGGTGGAATATCCAACCTTTCGTTCTCCTTTCGTGGCAATGAGGAAGTTCGCAAGGCAATGAATTCTGTATTTCTTTTTCATGCCTGCGAAGCCGGTCTGGATATGGCTATCGTCAATGCGGGACATTTGGCTCTTTATGACGATTTAGATGCAGACCTGAAAGAGCATATTGAGGATGTGCTCTTTGACCGCCGAGCCGACGCAACCGAGCGCTTGGTGGATTTAGCCCAGACAGTCGTTGCTCAGGACAGTGGTGAGGACGATATAGAGGAGTGGCGCAGTGAAAGCCCGCAAGAGCGGGTGAAGTATGCTCTGGTGCATGGCATCGATGATTATATTGTCGAGGATGTAGAGATTTTGCGTGGGGAATTCGACCTGCCGTTGAAAATAATCGAAGGACCGCTGATGGCGGGCATGAACGTTGTTGGTGACCTTTTCGGCGCCGGTAAAATGTTTTTACCGCAGGTGGTTAAGAGTGCCCGGGTTATGAAAAAAGCTGTGGCTTATTTAGAACCCTTTATGGAGGAGCATCAAAGTTCAGCCCAGAGCAGTACGAAAATTCTTCTCGCAACGGTGAAGGGCGATGTGCACGATATTGGCAAGAATATCGTTAAGGTTGTGCTTTCTTGTAATGGCTATGAAATTATTGATCTTGGAGTCATGGTGCCCTGTGAGCAGATTCTCGATTGCGCACAAAAGGAAGGGGTGCAGGCCATTGGTCTTAGCGGGCTAATTACACCTTCTTTGCATGAAATGGTGCATGTGGCTAAAGAAATGCAGCGACTCAATTTGAATATGCCTCTTTTAATTGGCGGGGCAACGACAAGCGCAAAGCACACGGCTGTGAAAATTGCGCCCGCTTATGAGCATACGACCGTGTATGTGCAGGATGCCTCAAAGGCGGCGGGAGTACTTGCGCATCTTGAAAGCGACAAAACCCGTGGCAATTTTGTTTCACAGGTTGAGGAGGAGCAGCAGCGACTAAGAGATACTTTTGCAAATCGACGGGCTGAAGAATTGGAAAGCTATTCGAAGGCCTGTGAAAAAGGGTTTGCTATTGAATGGACTCAGGCTGATATCGCTCAGCCCAAAGCATTGGGAGTTCATGAGTTTGCAAATGTGGATTTAAATCTTTTACGAGATTATATCGACTGGACACCGTTTTTTCACGCCTGGGGTTTAAAGGGGATATATCCAAAGATTTTCTCAAAGCCTGATGTCGGTGTTGTTGCAAAAGACCTTTATGAGCAGGGGCTTAGGGCACTCGATGAAATGATTACGCAGCAAGTGGTGGAGCCCCGAGGCGTCTACGGCTTTTTTCCAGCCAATGTAAAAGGAGAAGAAATTCTTCTCTATCGGGATGAAAGTCGCTCCGATGTGGGTCATAAATTCTATTGTCTGCGCCAGCAAAAGCGTTTTGGCCGTGCAGAACATTATTATTCCTTGGCTGACTTTATTGCCTCCGAAAGCTCAGGAGTTAAAGATTATCTGGGGGCCTTTGTTGTGAGCGCCGGGCATGGTCTTGACGAATTCGTTGCCTTATATGAAGCAAAACATGATGACTTTGCAGCCATTATGGCAAAGGTTTTAGCTGACCGCTTGGCTGAAGCATTTGCCGAATTCGCTCACCAGCAAGCACGCAAGCACTGCGGATTTGGCGATGAAGAAAATCTAAGCCCGGAAGAACTCATTGCTGAAAAGTATAGAGGTATACGTCCAGCTCCCGGCTATCCGGCCTGTCCGGACCACACCTGGAAGTTTCAAGTTTTTGATTTGCTCGAGGCAGAGCAGCGCATTGGCGTGCGTTTGACTGAGCATGGCTCTATTTGGCCAGCAGCGGCGGTGAGCGGGTTGTATTTTAATCATCCAAAGACACGTTATTTTAATGTTGGTCCTATTTCCAAGGAACAGGTCGAGGCCTACGCTGATTCTAAGAATATGGATTTAGCTGTGGCGGAGCGCTGGTTAGAGCCAAATTTGGCTTATGAGCCAAAATAGTCTTCTATGAATTTACTTTAGATGTTTGTAAATCGATGTGAGTAATGTGCTGGAGTGCACTGCCCCAGAATCTTTTACCGACACGAGCAAATTCCTCGGCTGAATCAGTGACATAAAAATGGTGTTGTTGTTCCTGGCTGTCGCTGCAGATATTCTTTGCTGTGAGCGTTTCTTTGACCAGCTTGGCCACAGCATGAGCGCTGTTGATGACATTT
Organism: uncultured Bdellovibrionales bacterium; assembly: GCA_964013445.1. Lineage (GTDB taxonomy): Bacteria > Myxococcota > XYA12-FULL-58-9 > XYA12-FULL-58-9 > JASMKV01 > JASMKV01. Next base: position 4,145 of record CAXGWX010000164.1, read on the forward strand.
ACATCCTCACCTACAATGCTTGATATCCTCTCCTGGAAAAGCGGGTAGTGGGTGCAGCCGAGAATCAAAGTGTCGAGAGAAAAAGAGTTAAATCCATCCAGGTACTCTTTAAGAAGGGCGTCGGTTAAGTGGTGTTCGACCATCCCTTCTTCTGCTAAGGGAACGAGTAGAGGGCAGGCTACTGAGCGGCATTTACTCTCTTCGTCAAGCTCTTTGAGAACCTCTTCGTATCTTTTGCTCTGAATTGTCGCGCGTGTTCCAATGACACCAATATTTTTCGTCGCAGTTGTCGCCAAGGCTAATTCTGCCCCCGCTTGTACGACACCTACCACCGGAATATCGAAGTGTGCCCGTAAATGCTCGAGTCCGTAGGCGCTTGCGGTGTTGCAGGCCACCACTATCATTTTGACATTCTCTTGCTGGAGAAAATTTGCGCAATGATATGCATAACTCTTAACAACCTCGGCGGATTTATTGCCGTAAGGAACTCTCGCGGTGTCGCCCAGATAGGTTAGAGATTCACCGGGAAGCTCCGTACTCAGTGCAGCGGCTACGGTAAGACCACCAAGTCCAGAATCAAAAATGCCAATGGTACGGTTATCAAACACGGTTCGCCTTATACGCCATGGGCTTCCATTATACAAATAGAGCCATTCGGGGCACTTTTATCTGTGTGGGACTTGTGAAGGAAGCCGTTTGCTTCTAAAAGCGATGTGCTGATGCATAAAAATGGGAGATTTTAGTCATGTCCGATCTTGAAGACGTCATAATTATTGGTTCAGGTCCTGCCGGTCATACGGCGGCTATTTATTGCGCGAGGGCTAACCTTAAGCCGCTCATGTTTGAGGGTTTTTGTGCAGGTGGTGTACCTGGTGGTCAATTGATGATTACGACAGAAGTAGAAAATTATCCTGGTTTTCCGCAGGGGATTACGGGGCCGGAAATGATGGACCACTTCCGCAATCAATCATTACGCTTCGAGACTCGTATTCTTACTCAGGATGTGGACGAGGTTGATTTCAGCTCACGACCTTTTAAGGTTGTGTCCGGCGGTAAGGAGCATTTTACAAAATCAGTGATTATTGCCACCGGTGCGTCGGCCCGTTATATCGGTCTGGAGAGCGAGAAGGCCTTCATGAACAGGGGAGTTTCTGCGTGTGCCACATGTGATGGTGCTTTGCCAATGTTCCGCAATCAGGAGTTGGTTGTCGTTGGCGGCGGCGATTCAGCGATGGAAGAAGCTATCTTTCTTACGCGATTTGCATCCAAGGTTTGGATTGTTCATCGACGGGATGTGTTTCGGGCGTCAAAAATCATGCTTGAGCGGGCCCAGGCCAACGACAAAATTGAATTTATTGTACCGGCGGTTGTTGAGGAGATTTTGGGCGACGAACAGGTTGAATCTGTGGCGATTAAGATGTTGGAGAGCGGTGATGTCGTTCATAAAGAGGTGGCAGGAGTGTTTATCGCCATCGGTCACACACCCAACACGCAGATTTTCAAGGGTCAAATCGACTTGGACGATAAGGACTATATTTTGACGGAGGATTCTTCGACTTTTACGAATGTGGCCGGGGTCTTTGCTTGCGGCGATGTGCAAGATTCCGTTTATCGACAGGCAGTTACGGCGGCTGGGAGTGGCTGTAAGGCGGCGATCGACGCGGAGCGCTGGCTCGAGGCAAATCCCCTCTAACCCGTTGTTTTCCCTCTGCTATTGTTGACATCTGGGGTTGTGCTGGCTATCAGACGGCGCAAGACGGGAGAGAGTGCGCAAAATGCATAAGAAGTCGGCATATTTATGGCTAAGTTTGGTATTGGGTGTGCTGCTGAGTGCTTGCGCGGGTTCACAACATATTGCCAAGGGCGATGCCTTTTTCAAGCAGAAGGACTACAAGCAAGCGATTGAGTCCTATGAGCAGGCGCTGCGTGAATCTCCGGACGATAAGGTTGCCTGGAGCCGTGTGCGTCGTACGCGCCGCGCGGCCGTACAGGAAAGAATCGGTCAGGCCCAAGTTAAACTCTCTGAAGGCTATTACCCCACAGCACTGAAATTAGGCTTGCAGGCTCGGCGGATGCCACTGGATCTTGAGGATGTTGATCTTGTTCGAAAAATTGATGCGCTCATAGGAAAATCGGCCCAGCTTGCGGAGAAGAAGGTCGGCGAGTGGATGAAGATGGGGCATTATCTGCGTGCGGTTGGATTGAGCCAAAGAATTGTCGATGCGTCACCAGGAATCAGTTCTCGAGAAGCCTGGGCAGATGAAGTGCAGGCAAAAGCGGTCAGGCACTATTTGCGATTATCAAAAGAGTTTCGAGGTCGAGGCATGCATGGTACCGCATCGATCCAATTGGCGCTGGCCAAACGCTTAGGCGGCCAGGTTAAGCCTGCACGAGTACAAGGGAGCTGGCGAAAGTTTACATCCCCTTCATGTTTTGCAAAGCCTAATGTGCAGGTCAGGGTTCGCAAGGGCAAGGCAGGAGAGTTGGTCTCTATTCTTAAGAAGAATATTGATAGCGCAGCAGCAGGACTCCGTGAAAATTGTGAGTCAGGCTCAAAGGCATTAAAGGTCCTTGTTGATATCGATGAAGCGAGCATTGTTGACGACAAGAAGGTGGTAGAGGCGGCAAAACCGCTGCCAGGGGTAAAAATTAAGACTGAAGAGATCTATTACGTTGAAGAACCTTATACGGAAATAGAAGAATATACGGTTGAAGAGGTAAGGATTCGCAATGAAAAGCGTCGTGATTGTGCTCCCAGACCAGGACAACCACGGGGCTGTCGGGAATGGGTAGAAAAGGTTGAGGAACGTGTGCCCGTTACGAAGAAGCGCAAAGTTAATAAAGTTCGAAAAATTGAAAAGCGGCGCCCGATTAAGGAGCCCCTGCCTGATGATAAAGTCTTAAAATATAAGGAAACGACGATTCAGCGAGAAGTGGCGTTTAAGGGCAATCTGAAGATTAGCGGAGCTATCGAAGCCTCAGAGCCTTTTGATGTTGTGCGCAAATCCGTTGACAGTGGGCATGCTGCTGCGGAAAAGAAAGGGTTGGTGTTGCCGGAGGATCCGCTTGAGGTTAGGCCTTTAGATGATGTGTTACAAGAAGCTACGGATGCATTGACGAAAAAGATAAGGGAGGCTCTTAACGCCTCTATTGAGACCTGGGTGGCTGATATTAAGGGACAAGCACAGATGCGGGTCAACGAGGGGCAAATGCCGCAGGCGGAAGAGCTTTACCTGAAGCTTCTGCTCTGGGGAGCGGGAGACGATGAGGAGCTCAAGACATTCTTTCGAAATCGCTATGGACAGACGTTGGCAAAGATTTTGAACTATATGCAAGATGCCATGGGACGAAGAGTTATGGCCGAAAAAAGCCGTAGCGACTCTGGTACGAGTCGAATACCGAAGCGGGGTGTACCTACAGCAGGTCGTGGCCCGGTCGTAGACAGTGCGAAGGAAGGCTCAACGGATGCGGCAATAATGGCATTGGATTCCTTTAGTCGCCCGGAGAATAATGCTTCTGATGGTGAAGAGGCGACCCAAGGGGAAAAGCAAGAAGAGAGTACAGAAGAGAGCTCGGAAAGCGATTTGAGTGCGGAAGAAATGCAGGCCCTTGAGGATGAATCCCTGGATGCTGGAGAGCCGGCTGCAGAACCATCT
>CAXGWX010000165.1:0-7747 GCA_964013445.1 uncultured Bdellovibrionales bacterium
CAGCCTGAGGCTGCTCCGGAATACAAAAGCGAAGGTGAGGAATGCCTCGATGCAACAGAGTGCGATCCTGAACGCTGTATGCTTTGTAAGCCCGCAAATATTGGTGCCATATCGACCTGCCAGTCCGCTGGTGGCCAAGGGGATTACTGTCGAGCCCATGAAGACTGCTCTTCTGATTTAGGTTGTACAAACTTCAAGTGTACAAGTTTAGATGAAGGGCAAGCGTGCGGACCAAATGATGGTATGTGTAAAGCAGAATACAGCTGCATTCCTGAAATCCTCTGCTACGAGTTTGATGGTGATCAGGAAAGCTGTGCGGCCCAAAGCATTTGTCTTTACGATGAAACCAGTGGCTATTGCGACGCTGTTCAGGGTCGGTGCTCTACCCTACCGGAAAGTGGTGCATGTAAATTTGGCTACGCCTGTGCCGCAAGCACCTATTGCGATCCGGCAACAACAACATGCCTGGCCCGTGCCGCAACTGGCGCCAGCTGCTCGGCGGATGGACAAAGCGGCCCACCCTGCGCCGCAGGAAATACATGCGAAGACGGAGTTTGCAAGGCAAACTGTGAATTCGATGAAGACTGCGGTGATGGCTCCTATTGTGATGAAAACTACTATTGTCAAAGCCATAATTTAACAGCCTGTGAAACAAATATGGCCTGCGGTGACGACAAATATTGTGATTTGCCTGGAGATGAGTGTGGCTACTACACAGATCAAGAAACCTGTGGAGCAGATAACACCTGCCAATTTGTCGACCAGTATGCTTGTCAAATGACGACGGACTGTGCGGGCATTGTTGCCGCAGAAGTATGTACCGCTGACTCCTCATGCACCTGGTTGGCCGACTACAGCGCTTGCCGTCCCGCCTGCTGGGCTCACGATGGCAATCAAAGCGCCTGTGAAGAAGCGGGAAGCTGTGTCTACGGCAGCAACGGCTATTGCGATCCTGACTGCTCAACCTACGAAGATGAATCCACCTGCAGTGCTAATCCGACATGCACCTATAAGAATGTTGGCTACTGCCAATCGGTTCCGGGCACTTGCCTGGAAAAACTGGCCGTAGGTGAAACATGTGAAAGCAGTTCCGCCTGTCAGAGCGGTGACTGCTCACAAGCTGATGATGGTCAGATGCGCTGTGCCGTAGAGCTTAGTGGCTGTAACAGAGATGCGGACTTTCTCAAGCTCGCCTTTCTATATGGTGGATTCTTATTCTTGCGAAGAAGGCGAAAATCCAGCCAGGAAAGATCTGCCTAAACTAAAAGCTTTACAATGCCGTCCGTTTTTAGGTACTAGACGCTATGCGCTGTATTGTTACGGGCGGTGCCGGATTCATCGGCTCCCATCTTGCTACACAACTTGTAGAAGCGGAACACGAAGTTCTTATTGTGGATAATTTATCCACAGGCAAAACGGAAAATATACCAGCGGCGGCTGAGTTCCTGGAAGCGGATATCAACAATGTTGAATCCCTTGCGAGTATCAAGGGTTTTAACCCGGATGTGATATTTCACCTTGCTGCCCAGATTAGTGTGAGAAATTCCGTGGCAGATCCGACCTATGACGGACAAACCAATATCCTGGGAACCTTAAATATGGCCCAAATTGGTATATCCTGCGCCATTCAAAAATTTATATTTATTTCCACTGGTGGTGCAATTTATGGAGAACAGCAGAGCTTTCCTGCGGACGAAAATCATCCTGTTGCCCCTGAAAGCCCCTACGGTTTGTCCAAATACTGTGCTGAAAAATATCTCAACTATTTGTACCGTAAAGAGCAATTGCCCTATTTAGTTTTACGTCTGGCTAATATTTACGGTCCGCGACAAGATCCCCACGGAGAAGCCGGGGTTGTCGCTATATTCAGCCAACGAATGCTCGCGAACGAAACTCCACGTATTAATGGAGATGGCTTACAGACAAGAGACTTTGTATACGTTGGGGATGTGGCAGCCGCAGCCCTTTGTGCCCTCAAAAGCAATATTGACAACGGAGTTTTCAATATTGGTACAGGCAAGGAAACGGATATCAATACTTTGGCTGCAATCATTCAAAAACATGCCGCCTATACGGGTGAAATTGCTCGCGGGCCTGAGCTTCCCGGGGAGCAGAAACGCAGTGTTATCGCCAGCAGCTTGGCGGAAAAACAACTAAATTGGCGTCCTCAAACCGATCTGGATGCTGGGCTGGCTAAAACCGTCGCTTGGTTTAAACAAAAAATATCTTAACATCCTGATTTTGAATGTGATATTTTCTTCCTTTTCTTTGTCCACAAGATATTGACACCTCCTCCCAGCTTACATAACAAGCCGTTTAGACTTATCGAACCTAGGAATGGAGAAACCTATGCAGCGTTTGTTTTCGATGCTGGCCGTTGTAAGCTTGGCATTATTTGTTATGAATTGTTCCGGTGGTGAAAAGACCGCCAAAAAGCCACCTGTTAAGAGTGCCGCGAAGCCAAAAGCTGAAGCACAAAAAGCCGCAGAGCCTGCTAAAGAAGAAGCCCCTGCGGAGCCTGCTGGCGAACCTGGTAACATCAAAGTTACTGTAAATTTTGAGGGAACTGCTCCAAAAATGGAACCCCTAAGCCGTAAACAAGATCCTTTCTGCGCTAAAACAAAAATGAATGCAGAAAATGTTCTTGTTAATGACAACAACACTTTACGTAATGTGGTTGTTAAGCTGACCAAAGGTGTTCGTGGAAAGTTTGATACACCTGCAGAACCTGCTGTTCTAGACCAGCAAGCATGCATGTATCGCCCACGCGTACTAACCATGATGGCTGGACAGACCCTGCAGATTAAGAACAGCGATACAACTTTGCATAATGTTCATACCTATCAGGGTGAAGCAAAGAAAACCGTATTCAACACAGCTATGCCACCAAATGCGAAGGCCCTGGAAAAAACTTTTTCAGACGGCAACGAAATCATCACCTTCCGTTGTGATGTTCACCCATGGATGGCCGGCTTTGTTTACGTTGGCGATCACCCTTTTCACGGGGTAACCAGCACCGACGGTACGGTAACCTTGAGCAACGTGCCTGCCAAGAAATACACTCTTGAAACTTGGCACGAAAAATACGGCTTTCAAAAGACAGAAGTTGTCGTTGAAGCTGGAAAGACTGCAGAAGTTACTATCGGCTACAAAGCTGATCAAGCTTCCTAGAGTCAAAGCTCTTTTATACGAGACCCCACACCGGTCTTAAGGCTGGTGTGGGGTTTTTTGCGTTTTACTCCAAAAAAACAATTTGCTTCTCCCCCGCCTTAATTTCCACCACACGAGCCCCTACCTGCCCGGCCCTATTTACATACTCCAGCGTATGCCTCCCCACACTGAGAGGTAAATCAACCACCGGCGCGCTGTAAGACACGGTGCCATTAAGCTTAAACGGACTCCAGGAGGATGTAATCACTGAAATATATGCTTCACCTTCCGGTTGCTTCGGTAACATAAATTGCGACTTTGTTCGGCGTCGACTGGTTAACTCCAGAAACCTCTTTTCCTGTTGAACCAATTGCGTACGCGATTTTTGGCCATACAAGTGAATTAAGGCACTATGAATTTCCGGGTTAAACGGGTTGTAGTAACGGGCTTCTTCATAAACTGCTAAAGCTTTCTTTTCGTCTTGTGCGTCCAAAGCGATACGTCCAGCCAAGATGAGCAAATCTGTAGAGTCCGGATGTAAAAGCAGACCTTGCTCTACAATTTTTTCCGCCGATTTATGCTTCCCCTCTTTACGGTAGATCTTACCAAGTCGATAAACCAGAGAGGCATAGGATTTTCCACCAAGAGCGTAGGCCTTCTCATACTCTATTCGCGCCGCAACAAAATGCTCGCGCATCTCCAGCATTTCCCCCAGACGGCTATGTTCATGCACTTTGCGCTCTGGCACGGAATCCATAACTTCCGCTGCTTCCGAATCCGTCGCTTCCTGATCCGTTACAAAACGAATCGTCTTAGCCGCAGCACCTGGGCGAACCTGAAACTTTCTCTTTTCAAGGTATCGCTGCCACTTAGATTCCAAACTCTTAATCGTCAGCCCCGTAATCATTTTCAAGCTTGCCTCAAGAGATTTTCCTTCACCAACAGTCCGTAAAATCTTAGCGATAACCCCTTTGCCGTAACGTTTCTCCAAAAACTCAACCACCGTAAAAACCTCAGCAAACGCAAGAGCCGCATCTTTTTGCGTTGGAAGTTTTGCCATCGATGGATGCATTTGGGCAAAGGATATCCAATCTCGCTTTTCTGTTGCTTCTTTCAACAGCTTCTCTCCATAGGGACTCAGCGCTCTACCAGCCGCACCGTTCCAAAGAGATTCAAAATATTTAGCGATTGCCTCATGCAACCAAATTGGAATCGCATTTTTTGTGCGCTTTGAAATCACCAGGTGAATGAATTCATGAGCCAGGGTATCTGCCCAAGCGTATCCGTTTACTGCCGCCAGTGGCGAAACCACCATCAAGCGGTGAAATTTGCACACCGCAATTGTTCCACTGGCCTCTATTTCTGAAACCCTTAAGCCCGTTGCCTCCGCCAACGCACGCGTGCTCGGCAATATTTCAACGACAATTTTTTCATCCCTCTCTGCCGGAAAAAAGTCCAGAGCTTTACCTACTCGTGCGTAGGTTTGCTCTAAAACCTCTTGCGCATAAGTCGCAACAATTTCATCTTTATTCAGATATTTAATGCGAAAATGCGCCGTTTCAATCACTTGAAAAGAATTCATTAACTTAGCCGGCCCTGCAATTAATCCACCAAACCCTTCAAGCCCGGGCAGTCCTCGTTTTTGCGCTGCGCTTAACAAACTCAGAGCCGAAAGGTGCTCCCCACGGGCGTGCTGCACACGGGCAGCCATCACCCAGACCTGAGGGTCTTCTGAGTTTTCCCAAAGTAACTTCTGCGTTAGCTCGTAAGCTTCTTCAAGCTGCCAACCATCGAGCAATAGGGCCGCTTTCTCCACATCATCATATGTGCTCGCCAGGACCCCGCTGGAAAAGATTAGCCACGCACTAAGTAAAGGAATATGGTGCCACCTCATTTGATTAGCTCCTGATAATAATCCTGCACCGCTTTTTCGTAGCGCTTAGGCGCCTTCTGTTTTGCTGCCTCAAGAAGCTTTTCTCGAAACTTTCTTTCACTTAACTCTGTCATCCCCTGAGGAATTTCAACCTCCTCATGACGTGCTCCTCCAGCGCCAGAAAGTTGGTTGCGGTTTCTCGGCATGCCAAAATTCATTGGCATTGGTAGACCTCGCTTCTGCTCGCCCGCCCCCTCAAGGGATCGGCGCAGCTTCGCCAACTCTTCTGCTGCCATCTGCCCATGCTTCGTAGCCTGTCCCAGTTCTTCCGATTGTAAAGATTTGTTGGCGTTTTGCATCGCCTGCTGAGCTGCCTTAAACGCGCTACGCTGCTCCGCTCCAAAAATTGGCGCCTCCATGCCCAACTCTTCCATCATCGATTCCAGTTTTTCCGCAGCTTTAGAAATCTCGCCTTGTTCCTCCGCCATCTCTTTTACTTCTTTTTTTTCGGCCGGGTTTAATGCTGACGCATCAGGAAATAATTTTTCAAGCTTTTCATTAATTTCTTTTATTCCCTGATCAATCGATTCTATTGACTTCTTTTCTTCAGCCTGAAGTTTCTGCTCAAAGCGCTGTTGTCGAACCATTAAAAGTCTATCAAAACTTTCAAAACTTAACTCCGCCTCACGCCCAATATTCTTAGCCTCTGCAAAATCCCTATTTTCTATCAAGACCCCTAAATCTAAAACGCGCTGACGCAACTTAACAAAAGAGCTATCTGATTTTGTCCGCTCAACAACCTCAACCAGCGTATCCATATCCAACAGAACCTCATCAACTTTTTTTCGCAACTGAATAATGAGATCATCCAAATCGTCAGCCAAAGCCTCCACCGCTTCTCTGCGCTTCTTGTCCAGAAGTGTCGCCCCTTCATCGGCGATCTGACTTTGCATCGCTTCGAGTTCCGAAAAATCCTGTGAAAACTGATTTAATTTATCACGAATATCCGCATAACGATCCTCGCCGAAATCCTCTTCTGCCTGAGCAATAGAATCCACCATATTCTCCACCATATTCGCCAACTCTTCGAGTTCCGCTGCCGCTGCTTCTAAATCTCCCTGCGCCAGCAAATTCTCCAACTCACGCAGTTGCATATTCATTTCAACCCCTCTTGCCGCTTCAAGATTTCGGTATTCTCCGGGCAAGCCTTTACGAATAGACGCCATACGGCTTAAGAGGTCTAACATTTTTGCTCGCAGGTCTGCGATGCGTTGACTTAATTCAGCCTGCAGCGAAGGGTCTTGAGTTTCTCGATACTCATCGATAAGCCCTCTTAATTCCCGTTGTGCAGCCAGCAGGTCCTGCGCTGTATCCTTTAAACTCTCAACCCGCCGTAAGGCCAAGAGGTCATCCAAATAAATAATATCTGTCTCCAAAGTGGCAATAATCTTTGCGTAGACCTGTTTTACGCCTTCTTTAAAATTGGGCCGTTGTTTTCTTAAGAGTTTAATCGCCTGCGAGCGAGCGCTAATCGATGCGCGCAAACGTTGAGAAATATTATTCAGGGCCGCCCGCTGCTCCGGTGCACTCAACTTATCTTTACGCAAATCTCCCAATAATGTTTCGACCTGTTCCCGTAAGCCGCTCAACACCTCCATGAGGCTTTGCTGCTGCTGGCGCGCTTTTCCTGCACTTTCTACAGCAGGTAATGAATCCATTCCCAAAAGCTCTCCCGCTAGTCCATCCACCATGGCATCAAGCAATTCTCCCTGTGCATTTAAGAGCGCTTCATGCTGAGCGCGAGCACTAAAAAGCTTAACGTTACGAGCAACAGAAACCGACTTCTTCGGCCCATTAATCACGTCATTATCACTAACTTCCAAATAAATCGTAGCCTCACTCTCTTTCCCGAGAGCCAATTCAGAAGCTGCTAATTTATAACGCCCTTTAAGCACGCCGCCATTTCCTCGTGGCTTATGAATAACGATTCGATTAACTTCCTGGCCATCCTTACGGTCAATAACCAACGCGACCTCGCTTAAGGCAAAATCATCCTTTGCAGACCAGGTAATCCGAATAGACTCATCATCCTTAATCTCAATATCCTTCGCTGGCGATTCGAGACTTATTGTCGGATAGGCGTCCGGTATTACATTTATCCGGTGTTCGCGACTCTCAATAATGCGCTCGCCGTCTTCGTTGGTCAAAACAAAACTGTAGTGGCCACTATAAAGTAAAGAAAAAGAGGCCTTAAATCCGCGCTCGCCAACAACAACCGCAGGCACATCCCGACTCTGACTCGCCCCTACATCCCAAAATCTAACCAGCGCCTCCTTTAATGGAAACTGACTTAGACCTTCCAACTCCACCTCAGAGGCATGCAGTGCCTGTAAATTTCCATCGCTGCCTGATATCTGCCTCGGTGGCAATTGAGTATAGGCCGGAAACTTATACAAAACCTGTAAATTACCTGTAATAGGTTCTGCACTCACCGCCTCATTTTCACCGGGCGAAAGAATTCGTCTGAGATTCGAAAAACTATCTCCCGCCAAAGCTGTCACAAGGAAACAACACACTATCGAGGCCCCAAGAAAAATTTTACCCAAACGCAAATAGGGTAAATTGTTCTGACGGCACCGGGATTCTAAATCCGTTTGTTCGAGGTCTTGTATAGTTCGCCTAAAGTGATGCTCTACCAGATTAGTTTCACGCTCTCTTTGAGAG
>CAXGWX010000166.1:0-7723 GCA_964013445.1 uncultured Bdellovibrionales bacterium
GTGAGACGCTCTTCAAAAGGAATGATGTCAATCTCTGGACTAAAGGCTTTGAGCGTCTTTAAGGCAGAAGCAATTTTTGGTGTTCCCACCCGATCGGGAGTATGTAAAATTTGGCGCTGCAAATTCGATTCGTCCACCACGTCAAAATCCACAATCCCCAAAGTTCCGACACCCGCAGCCGCAAGATAATAAGCGCTCGGACAGCCTAAGCCCCCCGCACCGATCAAAAGCACTTTGCTTTCCAACAATTTGAGTTGGCCTTTCTCCCCTACTTCCGGAATCGTAATATGGCGCGAATAGCGACCGCGAGCCTGTTCAGACAGAACCTTGGGCTTGACCACAGGAAGTCCCTCGTCCCGCCATTTACCAAAACCTCCGGCCATCGATTCAAGGTTCGTATAGCCCATATTCTTTAAGGTCTCGCAAGCGAGCAAAGAGCGCACACCGCCGGCACAATAAACCGTTAAAGGCGTATCACGCGATGCAGCCACCGCCTCAATTTTCATTTCCAGAAAACCCCTGGGCACATGCACTGCCCCTGGAATGTGCCCCTGACGAAACTCTTCCGATTCTCGTACATCAAGAACGATGAATTCATCTGCTCCATCCTGCTTGGTCTTAACATCAGGCGCGGAAATTTCCCGATGCTCTTTCTTTAAAGCAGCCAGAATTTCCGGAAATGACCGATCCGTACCACCGGCAATGGCCGGAATAATCGACAGGCTATCACCGTCTTTAACCGGTGTATCGAGACCCTCCTGGTAACGAATGTCCTCATCGTTCAGATAAAGATTAATAAAGCGTCGTAGATTATTCGTGTCATCGCAGAGCCTGGCTTTAAAACCTGGATGTGACGCTTCAATTTCTTCGAGGAGCGCCAGCACCGTCGCTCCGGACGCTGAGATTTCTGCCTGACCGCCGACCAGAGGCCGCAAGGGTGTAGGGATTCTTACTTTAACTGACATGAACTTCACTCCTTTGCCGTGTCACCTCACAGGGAATTTTTTCTGCCCTGCCTTCGGAAATAATAAACGCACCATATTCACCCGCTTCACCTGCCCGTACGGAAAGGACAAAATAAGCATACACTGGAGCCAGCCACGGTTCCCCAAATTGATATTCTTCTGATGATTCAAGATCGCGCTGGGAAAAATAAACATCGTGATCCGGATGGGAATGGTAAAAGCCAATCAACGCGTAGCCCGCAGCCTCTATCTGCTGCTCTTTCTCAAAGCGTTCCTGCGGGTCGATTTGGTAGGCATCAACAACTTCATTTTCAACCATATTTTTTAAAGGGAAAATCTTTTCCACCACCCAAAGATGATCGTCCTTGTGCCCAGCCATCAAGCCACAACATTCCTGCGGATAGGTCGCTTCACCAGCGACCAAAAGCTCAGCCAATACATGCTCAGACAATTTCAGCATCTTTGCTCCCCAAAAATAGCCCTTAAGAATGACAAAAAACATTCTCTCAAACAAGCGCAAAAGCCCTATTTCTGGGCCTTAAAAGCGACTCTCTGGGCACGAGAAACCCCGGGGCAAGGAGATTTTTGGTGGCGATGGGGAGATTTGAACTCCCGACTCTACGGTTATGAGCCGTATGCTCTAGCCAACTGAGCTACATCGCCACACGTGGCGCTGGTTTAGGGGAGGAGTCTCTGCCTGTCAAGCACCCAGAGGGCTCTATTTCTTGAAGAGAGCTTCCAATTTAGCCTTAGCGTCCTCAACATCCGGCGCCGCTTCGCGCTCGCCGGCAAAAGGCCGATACATGCCACAAAAATTAGACCGTTCTTTCTCTGGAACATATTCAGCAATCGTTTCCGAGCATTCGTTATGTGCACCCGGATCATGGTACTGACAGTTTTTGCAGGACCGCATATCCATCGAACAGTGCGGGCAGACATCGGAACGGGTAACCTTATCATCCATTTCCGTCTCGTTTTGGCAGTGCCAACAATTAAAGTTCCAAGTCGACATCAACTTTCCCCTTTGCCCTTTTTAATTTGCCACACTTAAACAGCAGCGAAAACCAATAAACGCTTCTTTCGATTTGGGATCCGCGTTGGCACGAGCCGCACAGCGGCCGGCGAAACTGGCCTGGTCTGCAGCGCCGCCCTTGAGAACTTTATCAGGCATACCTTTAGCCCAAGAGTCCGCAGTCCACTCCGCCACATTACCGCTCAAATCGTAGACACCTTCGCTGGAACGACAATCACGATAGGCACCGGCCGGCGCACTTGCCGCACTGCCTTGATCAAGATGACATAGACCTGCCCTATAATTGCTTCCATAGGGAAAATCCCGGGCCGCTTGGCCTTTACAACTTCGCTCCCACTCCCGCTCGGTGCAAAGCCGTTTGCCTGCCTTCGCACAAGTAGAAAGAGCTTTTTGCCAGCTTGCCCCGGCACTCACCTTGGTCCCCGCTTTGTTCGGATACTCGTAACGATCAATACAGAATGTCGGCAGTGACACTCGCTTGGCGTCAACTTCGCCAAAACCCCGCAACGGATCGTTTCTTTGCGAACCAAACACAAAGCGCCCCTCGTTCACACGCACCATATCGTCCGGGCATGTATCCTTGGGTGCATCCGGCAAACTCGGTGGAGGTGGAGGTGTGAGTTCAGCAAACTTTTTCGGTTTAGGTTTCGGCTCCGGAAAAGCTGGTGGCACTGCTCCATCCTTATTCTCACCTGCGGATTCCGCCTTGCGCGGCAATAAATTCCCTGAACCATCCTGTGACTTTTCCGGTGACGCCTCCGCAGCCAGCGGCTTCACCACCATATCCGTCTCCGGCACCGGCGTTGGTTCTTCTTTCGTTGGCTGCGGCTCTGGTGCTTTTTTCGCACTTGTTTGCGCGACTGTTTTCCCTGGACTCGACTCCAACCAGGTCATCAACATCGGTGGTGGCCAACCATAACGCCAGATATAGGCTCCCGCTGCCCCCACAGCCGCTAAGACAAGCACGCCTAAAAGAATACTCAATCCACGACCTGATGACTTTGTTGCTGTCGGCTTGGCTTTCTTTTCCGCGGCAACGAAGCTTTGCTTTGGTAAGGTATAAAGTTTTGTTGGGCTATGGGTCGCCTCTGATGTCGACAGCCCTTCCTCTAATTCAACAACATAACGACTTTCCTGCGTATCCTCCGCAGAGATGGTGCGAACCTTGACGTTACTCTTCTCTAAGGGATCCGCTTCGGTCGGCTCGTCAACCATCACAACCAAAGAGGGTTCGGTGCGCTCCGTGTCCTCTTCCGGCAACTCTGTGGGAAAACCTTCCGGAGGGGGCACCAAAGCGGTCTTCTGCTCCGTCTCAGCCCCGGGCACAGGGGCTGTGACCGGTGGGGCGCCAATGCCGGAGATGGTCGATTCGGTCATCGCTGGATATTCTCCGGAAACCAGTACCGCTTCCCCTGCTTCGCTGAGCTCAGCCACCGCATCGATAAAGGAACCGGCCGTTCCAATACGCTCATCCGCAGATTCCGCCAAGGCCCGATGGAAAAGCTGACGCATTTCTGCACTCAAAGTGCGCTGGGCCTTGCCCCAATTACTCCCTACCCCACCATAAATTTGCCCGGTCAACATCTCGCCTAAAATAACCGCAAGAGAGTAAACATCCGCCCGCGGATCGATCTCCACCTCTTCCCGGCGCGCTTCTGGCGCCAAATAGTGCAACGCATTATCCTGCATCTGTAGAGCGACAAAGGGACGCCGAGGCAAACCCTGTAAGTGAGGTAGGCTAACAACCTTAAGCATATCCGGTAAAACAATGACCGCCGCCGGACTCAAAGCCCCATGGGCTCCAAAAGAACCCAAACGGTCGACCGCCAGCGCCAACTGACCAAAGAGGGGCATGATCTCATCCGGTAAAAACACGTTGCCCCGCTCTAAACGCAAATCGATAATTTTACGCAGGGTCAAACCCTCCAGATAGGGCATCGTATAAAAAAGATGTCCTTTATACCGCCCATCATCATAAACCCGTGCGACATTAGGGTGCTGAACTTTTGTTGCCCGCTTGATCGTCCGAATCAGCCGCTCTTGCTCATTTTCTGTCTGTACGAGATTTGGAAAAATTGTTTTCAGAGCGATTTGGATGCCCAACTTCTCGTCTCTGGCGCGAAAGATCCAGCCTGTAATGCCGCGAACCACCGGCTCGATGATACGATAACGCTCGGCCACCAGTTCATTAGGGTCGTAGGGCGGCTGATCTCGAGAAGAACGCATTGTCGTCCGTCGGGACCTGGGCCCAGAGCGGCGTTCTGCCAGCGGCGCAGCGCAAACCATACAATTGCGTTCACCATCCGGTGAATAAGAGCCACATCGATAACAAAGCACTGCTCATCTCCCAACGCACTAGAGATTGCTTTTCAACCCTCGTTATATGCGAAAATAGGCCTAGAATAAAAGAATTTCAGCTTCTTTGACTCAAACACCAGTCGAGCCAAAGCCCCCCTGACCACGGTCACTCTCGGTCAATTCTTCGACCACAACCACCTCAACCGCCGGTACCGGCATGACCACCATCTGGGCAATACGCATACCCGGCTCAATCACAAACGCTTCCTCCCCACAATTGAGCAAAATAACCTTAACCTCGCCCCGGTAATCCGCATCGATGGTCCCTGGCGAATTCGGCAGGGTTAAACCGTGGCGCATGGCCAAGCCGCTGCGCGGCCTTAATTGCGCCTCAAAGCCTAAAGGCAATTCGAGGGAAAAACCGCAGGCGACCAGGGTACGCTCCCCTGCAGCCAAGGTTATGGGCGCATCAATGGCCGCCGCCACATCCATCCCTGCAGCACCGGAACTCATCACACGCGGTAGTGGAATATCCGTGCCCATCTTTGGGTGCAGTGGTTTAATTTTAACTTCCACCTTGGTCATGCTTGCTCCTTTGGTGTCGCAGCCAGGGTATGCATACCCTTATCGACGTGAATCACTTCACCAGTCACCGCCGTGGATAAATCGGAAAGAGCAAAGAGCGCTGCCTTTGCCACCTGTTCCGCATCGATACTCCCCTGCAATGGACTTAAAGCCTCCGAGGCGCCCAGCATGGTCCTAAAACCCTTGATCCCTGCGGCAGAGAGAGTCTTCACCGGCCCCGGACTTAAAGCATTAACGCGAATCCCTTCAGCCCCCAGATCGGTCGCCAGATAACGAACCGATGCTTCCAGCGCCGCCTTCGCCACGCCCATAATATTATAGTTGGGCACAACTTTTTGCGCACCGAAATAGCTCAAGGTCAAAATCGACGCCCCGTTCGGTGATGCTCGCAAAAGCGGCTCCAACCCCCTGGCCAAAGTCACCAAAGAATAACAGGATGTCTCCAATGCCATGGCGAAGCCATCGCGGCTTGTGTCGACAAAGCGCCCGGACAGTTCCTCGCGCTTAGCGCTGGCGACCGCATGCACCACAAAATCCAGATGCCCCCAGGAGGACAGACCTTTCGCCAAATCCTCGACCTGCTGGTCCTCATTGACATCACAGGGCAGGGTTAAAGCGTCAGCAAATTCCGCCGCCGCCGCCGCAACCCGCGGCTGCAAACGATCGTTTTGGTAGGTTAGGGCCAGCTGCGCCCCTTCGCTCTGGGCCGCACGCGCGATGGCGTAAGCCAGGCTACGCTCATTCGCAATGCCAACAATGAGGCCTTTACGTCCGCTTAAAAGTGCCATGGGCGGCCTTTTAACCTGTTTCCCGCAGGAGGGCCAGCCTTATAAAGATAACTTGCGATCCTCCCACTTAAAGGTTAATAGATCGCGCAAAATCAACGTATTAATTCATAAAGTGAGGCAGGAAATGGCATATACAAAATTAACTCCGCCGACAACAGGCACCAAGATTACTGTAAATGGTGACGGCTCCCTAAACATACCCAATGATCCAATTATCCCATTCATCGAAGGCGATGGCATCGGTGTTGATATCTGGAAGGCTTCTCAACCCGTTCTCGATGCAGCCGTAGAAAAAGCCTATAAGGGCGAGAAGAAAATTAACTGGTTCGAAATTTATGCCGGAGAAAAAGCGGTAGAAACCTACGGCGACGACCAATGGCTGCCGGAAGATACCCTCGAAGCGATTCGTGAATATCTCGTTGCCATCAAGGGTCCACTGACAACTCCCGTTGGTGGTGGTATTCGTT
This sequence comes from uncultured Bdellovibrionales bacterium, assembly GCA_964013445.1. Lineage (GTDB taxonomy): Bacteria > Myxococcota > XYA12-FULL-58-9 > XYA12-FULL-58-9 > JASMKV01 > JASMKV01. Next base: position 6,137 of record CAXGWX010000166.1, read on the forward strand.
CCTTGAACGTTTCTCTACGACAATTTCTCGATCTCTACGCTTGTGTACGACCAGTACGTTATTTCGATGGCGTTCCTTCCCCGGTTAAAGAACCACAAAAGCTGGATGTTGTTATCTTCCGGGAGAACACCGAAGACGTTTATTCCGGTATGGAGTGGCAAGAAGGCACACCAGAAGCAGAAAGCGTTATTCGCTGGCTAAACAGTGGTCCGGTAAAAGCCCTGGATAAAAAGATCCGTACGGATTCAGGTGTTGGCATTAAGCCCGTCAGTGCCACTGGCTCAAAGCGCTTGATCAAAAATGCGATTCAATACGCCATCGACAACAACCTACCAAGCGTCACCTTGGTGCACAAAGGTAACATCATGAAGTTCACCGAAGGTGCATTCCGTGATTGGGGTTATGAGTTGGCCAAGCACGACTACCCGGAACAAACCATCTCCGAAGATGAGCTCTGGGAAAAGCATAACGGCAAAATGCCTGAGGGCAAGGTGCTGATCAAGGACCGCATTGCAGATGCAATGTTCCAGCAGGTGCTTCTACGCCCGGATGAATACAGTGTTATCGCCACCACAAACTTGAATGGTGATTATCTTTCTGACGCTTGCGCCGCGCAGGTCGGTGGGCTGGGCTTAGCTCCAGGTGCCAACACCGGTAAGGAGATTGCTCTCTTTGAAGCCACCCACGGAACCGCACCTAAATATGCGGGCCAGGATAAGGTTAATCCTTCAAGTGTTATCCTTTCCGGCGTGATGATGCTGCAACACCTGGGCTGGAACGAAGCTGCTGACCTGATTACAGAAGGCCTGCAGAAAGCGATCTCTAACAAAACCGTAACCTATGACCTCGAGCGTCAGATGGAAGGTGCAACCCTTCTTTCCTGCTCCGCTTTCGGTCAAGCTATTGTTGCAAATATGTAAAAGGAGTCCATGATGCCTCGCGACTTTACACGCCCTAAAATTTCTTTAATCGGCGCCGGACAAATCGGTGGTAACCTGGCCATGATGGCCGCACAAAAAGAACTCGGTGATGTGGTTCTTTTTGATATTGTCGAAGGCATGCCGCAAGGCAAAGCCCTCGACATTGCGGAAATGGCACCGGTTCAGGACTTTGATGCAAATATTCGCGGCACCAACGACTATGCGGATGTGGCCGGCTCAGATGTCGTTATTGTCACCGCCGGTCTGCCGCGGAAGCCGGGCATGAGTCGGGATGACCTCCTGGACACCAATGTAAAAATCATGACCGATGTGGCCAGCAATTTGAAAAAATATGCACCGGACGCATTCATCATTGTTATCTCCAACCCACTCGATGCGATGGTCTACACCATGGCAAAGATTACGGGCCTGCCGAAAAACCAGGTGGTGGGTATGGCCGGTGTGTTGGATTCGGGACGCTTTTGTTATTTTGTCTCTGAAAAGCTTGGCGTCTCCGTTGAAGACGTCACCGCCTTTGTTCTGGGTGGACACGGCGACGACATGGTACCGGTGGTGCAGTACTGCTCGGTGGGCGGTGTGCCCCTCGACCAATTGATGTCCGCAGAGGATATCGAAGCCATCGCCAATCGAACCCGCAAAGCGGGAG
>CAXGWX010000167.1:0-7713 GCA_964013445.1 uncultured Bdellovibrionales bacterium
CGGTGAACGAACTTAACCCTATCCTGGCGCCGCTTTTGGAAGACCATCCCTGGAAGTTTTTTGCGGTGAAAAACATGTTTGCCCTCTCGGCATTTTTAGGAATTGCCCGTTTTGAACTTATTCGGATTGCGAAATATGGTTTGCCCTTGCTGGTGGCGCTTTATCTGCTCTTAGACCTTTACTGGGCGGTCTTACTGCTTTTTTAACCTAAGCCGAGAATGATATGCCAATAGGCAGCGTAGTGTATGGTCGTGGCGATGAGCAGGAAGACGTGAAAAACTTCGTGATAGCCAAAGATATAGGGGTTAGGGTTAGGCCATCGTTTAGCGTAGACAACGGCCCCTGTTGTGTGAAAAATGCCTCCCAGAATTAAGAGCGTCAATACTTTAGTGCTGAGTTCTGCAATCAGAGTTGGCAGGAAGAATAGGGCGACCCAACCAAAAAGGTTGTAGATGAGGGTGTTGACCCAGCGTGGTGCCTGTGGCCAGGCAATGCATTTAATGCAGCCGAGGCACACCACAATCCAAACAATGATGAGTAAAAATTTACCTTGCTCGGGAGGAAAAACCAGCAGGCATATTGGAGTATAGCAGCCACCAAAGAAGATGAAGATGGCTGAGAGGTCGAGTTTACGCCATATTTTCCGTTTCTGTTCTGGCCACATCGGAACGTGATAGAGGGCGCTGATGAGATAAAGCCAGATAAGTGTAAGGCCAAAGGAAAGAGCACATATCTTTCCCACCCCATCAGGAGCCAGGTAGTAGAGTAGTGACGATGCAGGCATTGCCCAAGCGAATGCAAGCACATCGAGGGTCCCTCTGAATTTAGGTTTTACGCCGGGGACAGCGCCATCAAGGAGATTGTCGAATTTTTTTTTGGACACACTATACAATACTTGTTTTATGACTCTGCGGCAATAAAACGGACCGATTATCCTGTTTTGCTCTCTATAGTGGGTAAAGAGCTGGGGGAGTTCTAACTGGTCTGGGGGTTTTACGCTTTTTTGAGGAGTCGTTAAGGGGATGCGTTCATTCAGCCTGTGTTTGGCTTCTCTCTTTAGTGGTATACATAGCGCAAGGCTAATATGACCGCGTGCATTTGATGCTGGGCTACATCCACCCGCAGGTAGGCTTCCTTGCGGTGGTTTTGCACCCCGCCTAAAGCAAGTCTATCTTCAAGGGCGTTGCCGCGGACGTATTTGTTGGCGATTGGAGAGCCGATTTGCCATGAGCTGAGTTTGCGCATTCCCTTGGCAATAACACAGGCAAATTTGTCGGCTTTTTCCTTGTTGTTCTCGAGCATAGCAAGTTGGTAGGCATGGATAATACCTTCGTAGGCATAGGCGGTATTGCGGGTTCGTCTAAGAGTTTCGTGTACGTCAATCATCCAGTCGGCCAAATCAATAACATATTGGCCAAACTGTTTCGCACCGAGCCAACCGGCGGTGCTCATTTCGTAAAAGGCCATCGAACTCCATTGATAATAGCCCTTGGTCGTGTTCGAATCAGGATCGATGGCAAGGGCCTCTGTTATATTGAGTTTATAGCCAGCTTTAGCCGCGCGCATAATGTTAGGTATATACTCTTTATAACCCAAATACTTAGCAGCCTTTGTCAGAGCGAGCAGAGATTCCCCATCAAAATAGGGTGAGGATTTGCCTTTCGGCCGGCCCTCTTCGTGAGTATACCGGGCATGCCAACGATGGTCTTTGCGTTGCGCTTGAACGATAAAGCTAAGGTACTCTTGCAGTTCTTTTAGAAGCTTCGCATTCTTTTTCTCGTAACCTTGCTCGTTTTTCTTCGCGCGCAAATAATCGATATAGCCAAGTGCGGTTAAGGCTACTGTGCCGATAGAGCCTCTGGGATCTCCAGGGTAGATAATATAACGACTGCCTTGCTCATTGAGTTTTGAGTTCTTACGGAAAAACCCCATTGCCTTTAAAATCGCTTTTTCTACCGCCTTGTCGGGCTTATTGTGATAGAGCGTGCTGAGTCCCCAGAAAGCACCAGCCTGTCGTACCTGGTTGTCATTGCCATCGAGGGCCTTTGTTTGCCAATCATAGGCATAGTTGAAATTGCCTTCAGATTTCTGATTGGCCAGTAAGTAGGTTGTGCCAAGTTCCAGAGATTTTTCAAGTGTCTCTCGGGTTAATCTTTTGTCACAGGATTGTAGTTGGGAGAGCATCGCTTTAGCGAAGTGGGGATTCAGTGTGCTCTCGGTTTTTGCTGTCGGGGGCGTCTCAGAGGTCGGAGCCTGAGCGAGATCTTCTTGGGCCACACAGCTGGCGGTTACAACTAGGAAGATAAACGTGTTGATGCATTTTTTTGTCATGTGATTTTGTGTCCCCATCTATTCTGTATTAACCTTTTATACGGGTAGTTGTATCGAACATGGTTGAAAAACATAAAAACGCGATAAAGCCAAGTATGTATTGTCCACGTTGCGGGCATGCCTATGGCTTGGATATCAAAAATTGCCCAAAGGATGGGGAGTTTCTCTTAGAGATAAAAAAAAGTAAGAGTGAACTGTGTGGAGAGGTGGTGGATGGTCGCTTTAAGGTTCTCCGGGAACTTGGAGCAGGAGGTATGGGGGCAGTATATGAAGCGCTGCAGCTCTCGGTGGAGCGAAAGGTTGCGCTTAAAACGACTCATATGGGCTGGAATGAAGATGCATTATTGGTGGAGCGCTTCATGCGTGAGGCCAAGTTATCCAGTCAGCTAAATCATCCAAATATTGTCTCGATTATTGATTTTGGCCGCACAAGTGCTGGACTTCTTTACTTGGCGATGGAGCTGGTTGCAGGGGAAAGCCTTGCTGCAATTTTACGAAAAAAGGCCCCTCTCAAGGTGGAAGAGGCGATAGCTATTGCTGTCGGGATTCTTGATGGACTTTCGGCAGCACATGGGCAGGGGATCCTGCATAGAGATTTGAAGCCAGCCAATATTATGATCAGCGATTTTTACGAAGGAAAGCCTCGCGTAAAGATTCTTGATTTTGGTATTGCCAAACTCTTACATGATGAAGAACAGGCTTTAACGCAGGCGGGGCAAGTTGTAGGGACACCGCGCTATTTAGCGCCCGAGGCTCTTAGAGGTGCAGCCCTGGATGAGCGGGGCGACCTTTTTAGCGTGGGGGTGATCCTTTATATGATGTTGTGTGGACGCTACCCCTATGGTTCGGGCGCCAACCCAGTGCAATTCTTACAGTTGACTCAGCCGCCAGAGCCCTTGCCTGAACATGTGCCAAATGTCTTAGGGAATTTGGTTATGAATTTATTGGAGCACGATGCGGAGCAACGAATTGGCAGTGCCCAATTGTGTAAAGAGAATTTGGAAGTGATTGCGGAACGACAGAGTTGGGGTGGGTTGGATGTCCAGGCACCGGTGTTGGCTGAGCCACAGGATGGGCGTTTTCCAGGGAAAAAAGATGAAGGGGTCGGAAAAAAAGCCAGCTTTTCATGGCTGGCCCTCATTGCTTGGCTGGTTTTTTTTCTTGGTTTCGTCAAGTCCGGACACTGGCTTTATAATAAGGTTGTGGCTTTGCCCAAAGCGGAGCAAAGCACCACTGTCGACAGCCAGCAAATGGTCGAAGAGGCTCCCGCACCAGAACTCGTACCAGTGCCGGACCCTGCTCCGACACCAACTCCCGCACCGAAGGTTCGTTCCAAAGCACCTGCCACATCTAAAGTTCCAAGGAATGAGGGCAAGGGCAGGCAGGGCAATGCACTTTCCGATTCAGTGCAGGATCCGGTAAAACAGGAGAGCAAATCTGTGGTTAAAGCACTGGAGGTGGAGGAAGCGGTGGGCCTTGAAGAGGAAGAAAAAGAGTCTTTTATTGTCCCCTAAAGCGTATTAGGCTTTAAGTCTAAGGCAAATATATGAGTGACTCAGACCTTTCAAAGACTTTAACCAGTACGCTGCCGCAGAAGCAAAGAGCAAAACGACTGGCTGGAAAAGTTTATGTTTTGCACCCAGCGGAAGTTGCGGGGATTTATCCTTTGGCAGCCGGAGAGGTTATTTTGGGGCGGGCTCCGGAGGGAGCTCATGATATCCTATTGGCCCACGACACTATTTCTCGAAGGCATGTGGAAATTAAGTGGGTCGGACGTAACCGCGCCTATTTTGCGAAGGACTTAGGGAGTCACAACGGGAGCTCTGTGGACGGCCATACTTTGCAGGAGGAAATGGTCGAATTAGAGCACGGATCCGTTCTGAAACTGGGTTCGGCGGTTATGGTCTTTGAACTCAGCGAGATTGGCGATTACGATTGTAAGGATGAGTTGCTAAAGGGCGCTATCCCCGGGCACTCAACCCTTATAGGCCGTACCCGTCATCAGATAGAGCGCTGTGCGGCGGATCCTGCCCCGGTCTTGGTTTTCGGGGAGACTGGCAGCGGCAAAGAAAAGGTTGCTCAGGAAATACATCGCTTGAGTGGCCGTAGGGGTAAGCTCCTGAGTATCAACTGCGCGGCTTTGAATGCGCAGCTCATCGAGAGTCAGCTTTTTGGCCATGTCAAAGGAGCCTTTACGGGAGCTACGGAGAGTCAGCAGGGGCTGTTTCGGGCTGCCCAGGGTGGAACACTCTTTCTTGATGAGCTTGGAGAGTTACCGTTGGAATTGCAGCCTAAACTTCTGCGGGTTTTACAGGAGGGTGAGGTTATGTCTGTGGGGGGAACGAGCATTGACCGGGTTGATGTTCGTGTGATTGCCGCCACGAATCTTGATTTGGTTCAGGAGGTTGAGGACGGTAATTTTAGACGTGACCTTTATGCCCGTTTATCCCTGTGGCAGGTGAATATTCCTCCTTTGCGCAAGCGCCGCTCTGACTTGTTCCTCTGGCTTTCAACCTTAGCTCAAGAATGGAGCAGGGCTCGAGATAATAAAGAGGCACCATCATTACGTTTCGAAGGAGAAGCGGTCGTTGCTTTGCTTCTAAGTGATTGGAAAGAAAACCTACGAGGGTTGAGCCGCTTACAACATGAGCTTTTTAGTCATAGTGCGCTGACACAGGATGAATCCTACATCTTTACGAAAAAGGATTTACCGGAATGGATTTCACAAAACACGGGTCCCAAGTCTCAAACCCTTGCAGAGGAGAGCTCTTCGGTTGCAGAGAAAAGGCCGCTAAAGCCGAGCAAAGAAGAATTAGAGGCGGTGCTGGCTGCAAATGAGTGGAGCATTCGAGCTACGGCCAAACATTTTGACCGGGATCGGAAACAGATCTATCGATGGATTGATAAATATGAGTTGAAAAATGAAGGTGCGGAGGAGTCCTAGACTGTTTGGATGCACCGGAGGGGGCCTCTTGGCCCATTAAAACAATTTAGGGGAACCTTATGTTTTCAGCCATAGCTCTTGCACTTTTATTATCATCGACAGTTAGTCCGGAGGAACAGGCCCAGGCAGATAAGCTGGTCAGGGAAGGTGCAGAGTTTGGTCAGCAGGGGAATTATCGTCAGGCTATCATTTATTTTAAATCCGCAGAAGAAATTGCCCCCCGCGCCACCCATTATTGCAATATAGGCTTGGCTTATGCCCTCTGGAAGCGTTATCCGGAAGCCCTCTATTTCCTTGAGCGTTGCCAGGGTCAGGCTGGTGAAGAACTCCCAGGTTGGGTTGAGGACCGCATCAAAAAAACTGAAAAGTTTTTGCGTGACGGGAGGTATGCGCCCGTAGAAATTAAGGTGGAGCCAATAGATGGTTCTCTAATTAAGTTTGACGCTTTGACGGAAGAAGAGGTCTTCCACACTCCTTTAAAGATTTGGTTGCCGTTGGGAAAAGTTAAGGCAACTATTCAGGCCTCAGGATTTAAAGTGTTAGAGCGTGAACTGTATCTGGAAAGTACAAAGACACAGCATTTCCAATTTATTTTAGAAATCGACGTGCAGGTGAATAGCCCCTTTAGTGTCGTTGCTCCAACGATGGTGCCAGAGCCTGAGGTGCAGCAGGAAGCTCCAGCCAGGACGGCAGAGGATAGTCTACCGGCGCAGGAAACGCCTTATCTGGAGACACCGGAACAACAAGCCCCAGTGCTTGCTGCTGAAGATGATAGCTCCATGGGGGGTGGGAAAGTCTCAGCCCTGCTTGTTGCTGCTCTAAGTGGTGGAGTAGGCCTGTGGTACGGTGTTGAAGCGTATCAGCATAAAGCTGATGCGGCTAAGAAGAGTGCGGGCGCGGCGTCACAGGCAGCGAAATCGAGCAAAGACGCGGCGCGACGGGCGGATTTGGCCGTAGCCATAGGCTTGACCGGTGTAGGTTTTTACTTCGTCTTGAATTTTTAAGTGAGGCCAGGCTCTAGGTCGAAAACGATGAGCCACAGCCACATGAGCGTTGGATATTGGGGTTTTCGAACTTAAATCCGGAGCCCTGAAGTCCATCAATATAGTCGATAACCGTGCCGGCCAGATGTGCAGCGCTGAAGGGATCTATATACACTGCAATATTATGCTGCTCTGAAACGAAGTCTTCTTCGCTTGGAGCCTTTGTGAAATCGAGAAGATATTGTAATCCGGAGCACCCGCCACCAATCACTCCAACCCGCAAACCGTGTCCTTCGAGTTCTTCTTCCTGCATGGCATTGACAACCATTTCAGCCGCTTTTTCCGTAATTTGAACCGGCACCGGGTCGCCCGTATTCTTAATTTGAATGATTGATTCGCCTGCGCTGGATACTTCTGAGTTTAACATAGTTTGCTCTCTCTACTGTGGATTGGTCGGTGGAATATAGTCTGGTGGTAGGTCAGCCTTTTCTCCAAAAAAGAAATCATCCATCTGCTGCTTAAGAATTTTTTGTGCCTCAGGCTCTGATGGATTAAGGCGGTATTCGTTAATAACCATAGTCGAATGACTCAGCCACATTTTCCAAGCTTCCTTGGAGATATTTTCAAATATCTTTTCTCCCAGATCGCCTTTTAGAGGCTGATAATCAAGGCCGGGTAGGTCTTTACCTATTTTCTTACAATGCACCATTCGTTCCATTACTTTTCTCTTTGGTTGTTCGCTTCTTAGCCATTAACGTGAATAGGTTCGCGCTTCGGACGGCCTCCAAGCCACTTACGTCGCAGCCAACCCCGCTCTTTCATCGCCAGCTCCTGAATACGAATAAGCCCTTCCGTTAAAGCTTCTGGTCGAGGTGGGCACCCTGGCACATAAACATCAACCGGAATAATTTTATCTACTCCTTTAACAACTGAGTAGCTGAGTTGGAAGAGGCCTCCGCAGTTGGAGCATGAGCCCATGGATATAACATAACGCGGATCAGGCATTTGATCGTATAGCAGTTTGCAACGTTCTGCCATTTTGTAGGTGAGGGTTCCGGCGACAATCATCAAGTCCGCCTGTCGAGGCGTGGCTCTTGGAACCGCGCCAAAGCGGTCAAGGTCCGCACGAGGACCACCGGTTTGCATGAGTTCGATTCCGCAACAGGCTAAACCAAAGAGCAGGTAGAAGAGCGAACTCTTTCTGCTCCAGTTAAATGCCCAATCAACAACGTCGTCAATTTTCGTAAATACGACACTGTCGCTTGGATCAGAACCATATTTTCCAGCCATGGTGGACTACCTCCAAGTATCAATAATAGTCTCGCTTGCGGCTTGACATCAATAGTTCTATAATAGTACTGAACCAGTCCTATTTGTCAAGTCCAAGTGATAACTCGCTTGGGCCGGCTTATAGTGAGTTTTCTGGGGAATATCCAGTACTTCTGTGCGGTATTT
>CAXGWX010000168.1:0-7696 GCA_964013445.1 uncultured Bdellovibrionales bacterium
CGAGAGCTGTGGGACCTGTAGCGATCCGGCAACATGCCATCAAAATCGTTGCATCGGACCAGGCGCTCCGGCCAGCAATACTCCCGATAATATCGGCTGCAATAATATCGGCGACTGCACCGACTCAACCAAGCCCAACTGTGTCGAGGGCAGCTGCGCTGCTGTGGCCGAATCATGTGCCTGGCTTAAAACCAATCACCTGGCACGCGATGGCGTCTATTGGATAGACGTTGAAGGCACGCCGACCAGAGTTTATTGCGATATGGAATTGGAGAAAGTGATTTGCAGTGAAGCTGGAATCATCGAGCATACCGGAAAAACGCGCAGCGCCCGAGTCGGTGAAGCTGATACTGACACCTATCCAGAATACGATGATATGAATTACCGCATGCAAAACATCCTCAACCCTGACACCGGACACTGTGAAATGTGGCGAATTCAACCCTTAGATCCAAGTGATGGTCGACCTTTGGCAAGACTTGAACAATGGCTGCCTGACCAAGTTTCAGGGGGCGATCCTGCTGGTTACAATATGGACTCCTCAAACGGGAATATCCTCGATACCTGTCGAGCCTTAGGATTATTAGATAACCGCCACATCCAGGACTGTCCTTACGGCCCCGGGGGAACGAATTGCGGTTTTTCTACGTACCCACAAGGTGATGAAAATAATATGTACGACTTTTATGGTAATGCGTGTGCCCATCCAGACTATCATCATTGTGAAACCGTAGACGGTTATGAAAGCAATGTCCTTAATCGGGGAATGACCGCCGGCTACAGACCCCTTGGCCCTGTCGGCCCGGCAACAACCGGAACAGTTCTCTTGCCTGGTGATTTTAGTGGTGGCTCAAGGGCTTACTGTGTTGCGCAAATTAATTCTACAGTAAATGATGGACGCTTTGACACACTAACACAAATCCATAATCAAAATGCAGCCCATAACACAGCCTCTCCATGGGGTGGAGTCATCACACCCCTTGGGCCTTCAGGAAAATCTCGCTGGTGGGCCGTTGGTCCGCTAGGAGGAAATGCGCCAGCCTATTTTCAGGCAAAGGCCTCAGCCGCAACCGAAGCTTTAGCTGACGGCTCAACAAACAGTTTTCTAAAAATGGAGCTAATTTCAAACGCCTACATCGCTGGAAATCCCTACAGTTACTATACCTACAGCATCGTAGCCCAGCCCACCTGCGTGCCCAATTTCGATACGGAGGCCGGTGACAAACTGAAGCTAAGAGCGCGTTGGCGCATATCGCAGACCGATGGATGGGCCGGTTCGGTATACGGCCCTCGACTCTATGCAATGATTTATGGCCTATCCGCATGGCCTAATGACGGGGTCGCAGGGTTGGATTTTACAACCTGGGAATGGAATAACGGCAGTTCCTGGAATTCCGAGGCTTATATCAGAATAGATAATGACAACGGCAGCGGTTACGCTTACGAAACAGAGTGGGCAGAGTTCACCGCAGACTCAGACGACAATTCCGTTCCCTTAACGACAGCTTTAAGTGAGTATAAGAATTGTGTATCACCGGTTCTCTTGAGCTTAATCATTCGCAGGAGGATAAAAGAAGCACCTGGGAATACCACCTATATGATCGATGACTTAAAACTCTATGTGGATCACGATCCAAGTGCGGATGGTTTACAGACGGAAAATTAAGTCCAGCCGTCTCCTGTGAATGAGCTGAGAAGCAATAAATGAAATTTTAGAAAAGACAATTGATGCTTAACCCTTATCGCTTTCGTTTTAAGTTCTTTGGTATTGCCATTCTTATTCTCTGCTCTATTGGCTGCGCCACCCGCAATGAGAAGAGCCTAAGATCTTGCAACATCAGCGATGAGTGTCAGGAGCGTGAAGTCTGCCTCAAGGGACTTTGCGAAAGCGTCAATTGCAACATCACGGATCCGGAAGACGAGACTTGCCCTCTGGGCTATGCATGCATTTTAGAACTCTGTGAAAAAACCAGCTGCACCGCCGATTTCGATTGTGAGGGAGAACTCGAATGCAACAGTGAGGGCTACTGTATTGAAGATGTTATCGCCATGGGTGACCGCTGTGTGCAAGCCTCCCAATGCGCATCCGGTTTTTGTGTGGACAACATTTGCTGCGCCACCGCCTGCGAAGATGGGACCTGTGATGAAGAAGGCACCTGCAGCACAAGCACAAACGAACTCAAGGCCAATGGACAAGCTTGCCATGACGCCAACGAATGCACCTCCAATCAATGTCTTACCGGACGCTGCTGCGCCGATGCCTGCGATTCAGGCAGCTGCAGCGAAGCTGGGATTTGTGAATGCACCGAAGCCTGCAATACGAACTCCAGCTGCAACAGTGTTGGCACCTGCATCTGCACCCCCTCTTGTGAAGGTAAAGAATGCGGCAACGATGGCTGCGGGGGCGATTGCGGCTTTTGTTCCGAAAGCACCACCTGCACCAATGCGGGACGTTGCCTCGGTCAGGAATGCAACAATATGAATGACTGCCCCGCAGGCATGAACTGCCTGGAAGGTGAATGTATTTAGGGCTTTAGCCAGAAGTTTCCGCTTCAACTTGACAAAAGCTTGATGCTGCAGCTAATGAAAAAATCACGTTCTCCACAGTGTCGATTTTGTCGACAAATGACTGGTCCCACAACATATAACCCGCGCCCTGCAGGCGAATAAGGATGCTATGTTAAGCTATGATATCGACAGCGTTGAAAACCGGGATCCGGTCTTTCTTGACCGTTTAGAGCGGGCGGCCAAAAAACCCCTCTGGCGCTATTTCAAGGCGCAAGTCAACGGCCTTGAGCGCATCCCACAAGGCTCGTGCCTCTATGTGGGTAACCATTCTTCCGGTCTTTTAACCCCGGACAGCTATATTTTCTTTGGTGCGGCTTACGAAAAGTTTGGCCTCGACGGTATGCCCTTTGGTCTTGCCCATGAAGTGGTCCTGCGACTGCCGGGCTTTCATCAGCTTTTTTCCAAACTTGGGGCAATTCGGGCCTCAAAAGAGAACGCCGCCAAGATCTTTGCTTCCGGTGGCAAGATCATGGTGTATCCTGGTGGCGATGTGGAAAATATGCGGCCCTGGCGCGATCGAAATCGTATCGTATTCGCCAACCGACGCGGTTATATTCGCCTGGCTCTTGAGCATAATGTGCCCATCGTGCCGGTCGTTTCTGCCGGCGCTCACGAAACATTTATGATCCTCCACAACTTCCCCAAATTGGCGAAGACCTTGCGCCTCGATAAAATCTTTCGCCTCAAAGTTGCGCCGTTGACCTTAAGCATACCCTGGGGATTAACCTTTGGGGTACTGCCCTTCTATATCCCCTACCCGACCCGCATCCTCATGGAGGTCCTCGAACCCATCCATTTTGACCGCTCGGGCCCCGAAGCGGCGGCAGATGAAGCCTACGTTAAAGCATGTGCTAAGGAAGTCGAAGGCAGGATGCAACGGGCCCTGACTCAATTGGCCGCTGAACGGGAACGATTGGAGAACTAAAATGCCTATCGCAGAAAACAACGGAGTGAACCTATATTATCGTGATTTTGGCCAAGGCGAGCAGGCGGTTGTTTTTGTCCATGGCTTGGGTCTCTCAGGAAGCTTCTGGTTTGACCTGCCCGAACGGCTGCTCGAGGAATCTGCGAAAAGCCAGCGGGTTATCGCCATCGACAACCGTGGCACCGGCCGCTCCTCTGCCCCACTCAAACCCTTCAAACTCAGCCATATGGCCGACGACCTCAACGCTATCCTCGAACATGCTGGAGTGAGCAAAGCCATTGTGGTCGGTATTTCTATGGGGGGAATGATTGCGCAGCATTTTGCTATCCGCCACCCGGATAAAGCTGCCGGGCTCCTCCTCATCGCCACCAGCGCCGGCCTACCCCATGCCCGCATACCCCATATCAGCACCATAAAAAAATTGGCGGAGCTGCCCTTCATCGCCCAGGAAGATGCACGCCAAAGCCTTGCTGAACTTTTGCTGCCCAAAGCAGAAGAGCACAATTGGAACCAACACTTAGGTGGTTGGACCGAAGTGATGAAAAGTGAAAAGCCACGCTCCCATGCCTTTCTCCTGCAACTCGGAGCCGTCACCCTGCACTATACGGGCAAAAAATTACGCAATATTCATTGCCCAACGGTGATCATCACCGGTGATGAAGATATGCTGGTGCCTCCGGTTAACAGCCAAATTCTCCAATCGATGATGCCTCACGCACAATTGGAAATCCTTCCATCCGTCGGGCATGCGGTCGAAGCCCTGGCGCCGGAAGCGATCATTAGAAATGTTGATAACGTCTTAACAGAAGCGCTATAGAGATCTCCTAAGCACAGGAGTCCTCTTGCAAAAATCTATTGGCATACGTCGCGAAGACAAAAATAAATGGGAGGCACGGGTTCCCCTCACACCGGAGCATTGTGCCCAACTTTTCAGCCAGGAGGACATCCACTTTGTTCTACAGCCCTCACAAATTCGTGCCTTTCAAGACGATGACTACAAAGCTGCGGGAATTGAAGTGGCGGAAAACTTAAGTGCCTGTGACACCATTATTGCGGTCAAAGAGATTCCTATGGAGCTCTTACTCGAAAACAAAACCTATCTGTTTTTCTCCCACACCATCAAAGGCCAACCCTATAATATGCCGCTGCTTAAACGCTTGATGCAGCTCAAATGTAATTTGCTCGATTATGAACGGGTGGTGGATGAAACAAACCGACGCCTCATCTTTTTTGGCCGCCATGCGGGACTGGCGGGGATGATCGATTCGCTGCAAGCCTTAGGAAAACGCCTGGCATGGGAGGGTATTGATACGCCTTTCCAGAAAATTCAAGCCGCCCATCAATACGCCAATTTGGATGCGGCAAAGCAGGCCATCACCGACGTAGGAAAAGAAATTGCCGCAGATGGTTTACCCCCTTCCCTCTGCCCTTTTGTCATTGCCGTTGCCGGCACCGGCAATGTCTCCTTAGGGGTGCAGGAGATTCTCGATCTTTTGCCGCATCAAGATATTCGACCCAAGGATTTGCCCGCACTCTTTGCAAACGGGAACGTCGCAAACAAAGTCGTCAAAATGGTCTTAAGCGAAGAAGATCTGGTTGTGCCCAAAAGCGCAGACATGACTTTCGACCTGCAACACTATTACGATAAGCCCCAACACTACCAAGGGCACTTTCATACATACCTGCCCTACATCGGCATGCTCATGAATGGCATTTACTGGGATGAAAAATACCCAAGACTGGTGACCAAGGATGCGCTGCGCAAACTCTATGCTGATGAGCCCCAGCCGCGGCTACGGGTGATCGGTGATATTTCCTGCGATCCCCATGGCTCGATAGAGTGCCTGGAAAAGATCACCCACCAGGAAGAACCCACCTTCGTTTACGAGCCTTTAACAACAAAGCTTATCGATGGGGTGGCCGGCCAGGGTCCAGTCATCCTTGGCGTCGATAATTTGCCCTGCGAACTCTCCTACGATGCGTCGCAGCACTTTAGCGCCATGCTCAAACCCCATATCCCCTCCCTGGCGGCCTGTGATTTCAGCACTTCTTATGAGGCGCTGGATTTATCTCCACCCTTACAAAAAGCGCTCATTCTGCACCGCGGACAATTAACCAAAGACTATGCCTATTTGCATGAGGCTCTGGCAAAAAGCTAAAGAGTCCTTTACAAAATGCCCCGTTCTGCCTAGACAACGGCTGCAAAGCCCAAAACAAAGGATAAGCATCGTGAAACGACAAACACTCTTGACCCTTCTTCTTCTATCCCTGCCCGGCCTGGCGCTGGCCGAAGACAAACCAGCAGAACCAAGCCAAAACGAAGAGGCGGTTGCAGAGCAAGCGCCGGCAGAAGAGGTTAAAGAGCCAACCCTCGAAGACCATCTCAAAGAAGTCGATGCGCTCTACGCCCAACGGGAGCCTGGCTACGGCGGCAAGAACTGGCAAGCCCATTACGATAAACTGCAAGCGTTGGACAAAGCCCATGGGGATAATTTCGAAATCCTCTGGCGCATCTCCCGGGCCTATTTCTGGAAGTCAGAAGAATCCCCCAACGATGACGCAAAAATTAAGCTCGGCCAGGCGGCTTGGAAATACGGTGACCGCGCCGCCGCCATCAAACCCAATCGCATCGAAGGCCACTACTTTGCCGCCTTAGGTGTAGGCACCTACTCGGAAGGCATCAGCGTCATCAGCGCCCTGGCCAAGGGCCTCGACGGTAAATTTAACGATCGGCTGAAAAAAGCCCTAAAGATGGATGGAAAATTCGATGTGGGCGGCCCCTACAACTCCGCAGGCCGTTACTACTTTAGCGTGCCCTGGCCCCTTTACGATGGGGATAAGGCGATTGAATATTTTCAGAAAACCCTGAGTCACTATCCCAACAATGTGCGGGTACTGACCTATTTGGCCGAAGTCTACATCAAAGAAGATCGGGACGCAGAAGCCAAAACGGTCCTACAAAAAGCCATCGCCATGAAAGCCAGCAACTATGTGTCGCCGCCGGACGACTATCGGTTTTTACCGAAAGCCAAGGCTCTTTTGGTCTCCATCAAGGACTAAATTTCCCCATTGCAAACCGCTCATAAGTGGCTAAAATTCACTTAGATGCGCCGCTTTTTTACCATAGGGCTGCCCCTTCGGGCGCCAGCATTTATCACCGGAATATTCTTGGCCCTCAGCGGCTGCGTTGTCGATTTGCCCGACCCCTCAGAACAAACCTTCGCCTGCTACACCGACAGTGATTGTGCCAGTGGCTATCAGTGCCAAGGTCCAAATGGCACTTGTGAAAACCTACGCCAGCAAGGACAAAACTGCGCCGGGGCCGGAGACTGCTGCGAGCGCGGCTCAATCTGTGAAAACAATACCTGTGTGCCTTCTGAACAAAGCGATCGAACTTGTGTGGAAAACCTGGGCAACAACAGCTCAAGCGGTGGTGGACAAAACTGCGCCAAGGTTTGGAATCCAGGCGATGATTGCTCCGGCGATCAAGGGGGCGTTGACTGTTGTAGCGATGGGCACTCCTGCATCGACGGCATCTGCCAGACCAACAAGAAAGGGCTCGGTGAACCCTGTGCTGGTATGAACGAATGTGCTTCGAGCCACTGTATTGATGGGGTGTGCTGCGACAAACCTTGTCTCGGCGCCTGTCGAACCTGTAATTCTCCCGACGGCACGGATATGGCCGGGCTATGCTCGCCTTATCAAGATGGGGTCAATCCGAACAATGCCTGTGGCGACGGCAACATTTGTCAAAATGGCAGATGCGCCGGCTGCGAGCAGGAAGTTCCTGAAGGCAATGCCTGTGCTCCTATGGCTGGCATCTGCTGTGAACAAGGTTCCTACTGCGCCAACGATGTTTGTGCAGCAAACGGTGCTTCCGGTGATGACGATGATGATGACGATGATGATGACGATGATGATGGTAATAATGTCGCATTGGCGGGAAACTGCGCCAACGACAGTCAATGCGATGCAGAGCAAAACCTCAAGTGTGTACCCAAAAGCGGCTGGGAAGACGGCAGGCAGGGTCAATGCGCTTTAAACTCCTGCGCCGTACAAGCCGCGGGGGAAACCTGTAACAATGGCAACGGATTTTGCGCCCAAGTTTGGTATCTTTTAGGCACGGAAATTTCGGCCGACACCAATCTCCTCTGCATTCCCTGCCCCGCCGAATGTACGGATGGGTGCGAATACGACGCTGAA
>CAXGWX010000169.1:0-7544 GCA_964013445.1 uncultured Bdellovibrionales bacterium
TATGCGACCATCTCGCCCGAATGTTAACCCGATTCAGAAGGCTTTGAGTATCGGATATCGGTAGTCGGTAGTCGGACGTCGGTCATCGGAAATCGGAAATCGGATTTCGGACATCGGCCATCGGTTTTGGGCTCCGATAGTCCCCTTACCCCTCCAACAAGCGCATCAAGAGCCCCGGCACCTGATTCGCCTGGGCCAACACCGATATCCCAGCCTGCATAAGAATATTGACTTTCGCAAGCTCCACCGATTCTGCGGCCACATCCGCATCCACCAACCGACTTTGCATTGCCGTGGCATTTTCAATACGGGTGGTAATGACATTGCTTTGGGCTTCCAAACCATTGAGCTTGGAACCGAAGTAAGCCCTATGCTGACCAACAAGATGAATGGCATTTTCGACTTTCGTGATACTGGCCTGGGCCTTTTCTAAAGTTTTCGTCGACACTCCACCTAAACTAAGGCCCGCAGCGCTTGCATCTTTATGATTCACATCAATGGTGGTACCCGCATCGGCGGTGATGTCCGTAAGGATGCTTAAGTCATCCTCAGGCGGCAGGTTTCCCGGCATCGAACCCCATGCAGCTGTGGCGCTAAAGCTACCATTACCAATGACTGAAATAAGAAGGTCCTCAGTCACATAATCAATTTGAATTTTTTCCGTCCTCGTACCAGCAACATTGCCTGTGTTAATAGGGCTTTCATTGTTGTTTTGGTCCCCACTGTAGCCAATTGTCATCTCGTTATATTCTGATTCGTTCGCGGCGTTACCATTAACGAGATTTTCATCATAACCCGAACCGTCCGTTGATGTTGGCGAGAGTAGCTCCGCAGAATCATAGGTTGCGTCGGCAAAAAAACCATTGTCTTCAGTGATGAATTCCGTATTCACATTGCCTGGAACGATATTGTTTGACCCTGCGGTCCAAACAATATCCGCATCCCCTTCCGGATCATTCGGCACAGAAAAGCCACTCCCTGATAAATGCTGACCTGAACGGGTAAAGAGCTGAATATCGTCATCCACTGTACCACTATTGATATCGAAAACAAAATCCGTTGTGCCCGCGGGTACCCGGGCATAGGTGACGGTTCCCGACTGGACGCCAGTTTTTGTGCCACCATTGGGTCCGAACTCACTATCATCATTCATCTGGGGTAAACCAATCGATTCGAGCAAGGGATGCTGGCCAAAGATGGTTGTTTTTTCCGCAATGCGCTGCACCTCAAGCTTGAGCTGCTTCACTTCTTCATGAACGGCCAAACGGTCGGACTCGCCTAAGGTTTGACTGGAGGCTTGCACCACCAATTCGCGCATACGTTCAAGAATTTTTCCGATTTCGGCTAAGCCACCGTCAGCCACCTGGATATAACTGATACCATCCGCAATGCCGCGCTTAACCTGATGCATGGAGCGAATATTGGCGCCATTCTTCGACGCAATCGCCATGCGTGCCGCATCATCCTTAGCCGAATTCACCCGCAAGCCGGAGGAAAGCCTTTTGGTCGCTTCCGCCAGACGGTTTTGATTGGCTTCCAAATGCCGGCGAACCCCTAAGGTTAGGTTATCGCTATTTAGGGTTAGACTCATGGTCTTGTACACGAACCCCTTGCCGATGGTCGTGGACAAATGATGCAGCAAAAGGCGCTTTTGGCCAAAAAGCACCTTTATTGCCCATAGTATTGTATGGATATATTTTTCTACGGCCGCATGGTCAGTTCACCATGCCCGGCCATTCTTCCACCAACATCATTTATCCTTGCCCTGTAAATGCTGTTAAAGCTTCAAAATGAAGACTATTATTATTGTCAAAGGACGGGTACGGCACTCGTCAAAATCTGGATCCGAGCACCGTACCGTCTTAAATTTGTGCCCTACGCGGCTTTCTGCCGCCTAAGTGCCGGTGCTTTCCGGCGTAGGACCAAATGTTTATGCTTTTGCTCTTGGTCGCGCTGCGCTTCCCGCATCGCTCGCCGCAATCGCTGCTCTTCATCCGCATCAATATCACGTTGTCCCAACTCCATCATTGACAACAACGACTGCGATATCCCGACTCGACTTGCCAGTTCAAATTGAGATAACTCCGCGAGTAACCGCGCTTTCTTTAACCAATGCATACACCTCTCCTGTTCTTCGGTGGTAAATTACCACCATGCCTTGCCCGATATTCATCGACCGCAAAGCTGAGATCTTTAGGAGAGATCTAGTTAAACGATTTTCTCTTTATTTTAGCGGACTTGGCCCGTTCCGCGGATGGCGTATTTATAGGTGGTTAGTTCCCGTAAGCCCACCGGGCCCCGGGCGTGGAGACGATTTGTTGAAATACCAATTTCTGCCCCAAAACCAAACTCGAAGCCGTCCGTGAACCTGGTGGATGCATTGTGGTAAACCGCTGCAGAATCGACTCTTTTTAAGAAATAATCCGCACTTTCCTGATTCTGGGTGACAATCGCATCGGAATGACCCGATCCATATTGATTGACGAAATTCACCGCCCCTTCAAGAGAGTCCACGGTCTTGATCGCCAAAATAAGATCAAGATATTCGGTAGCCCAATCCTCTTCGTCAGCGGACTTATTGCCCTTAACATAGCTAGCCGAAACATCACAGGTTCGCAATTCAACCCCTGCATCGCTCAACTTTGGAGCCGCCTTCGCCAGGAATTCCTCTGCCACATCCTGGTGAACCAACAAGTTCTCCATGGCATTACACACTCCAGGCCGTTGCACCTTAGCATTGAGTGCTATCTCCAACGCCATCTGCAAATCCGCATCCTTATCCACATAGACGTGGCAAACACCTTCATAATGTTTAACCACGGGAATTTTCGAATGCTCCTCAACGGCTTTGATTAACCCCAAGCCGCCACGGGGAATAATGACATCGACCGTATCCGATTGTTGCAAAAGTTCATGGGTGGCACTGCGCTCAGTGGAGCGAATGAGTTGCACCACATCCGGACTGACCTGCGCTGCACTCAAGGTTTCAGCCAAGATATCCGCCAAAACCCCATTCGAATGAAAAGCCTCCTTGCCGCCTTTCAAAATTGCCGCATTGCCCGACTTCAAACATAGGGCCGCCACATCAACAGTCACATTCGGACGACTCTCGTAAATCACCCCTATAACCCCAATGGGTATGCGAACCTGTTCGATATCGATACCGGAAGGTGCCTTCCAGGCACTGATCGTTTCCCCAAGGGGGTCTGGCAAAGCCGCAACTTGCTCCATACCCTCCGCCATCGCTTCGATACGCTCTTCATCAAGGCGAAGCCGATCAATAAGAGATGGTTTAAGACCAGCCTTCTCCGCCTCAGCTAAATCCTTGGCATTCTCCCTAAGGATTCGCTCACCCTGATTTCGCAAAGCCGTAGCACTGGCGACAAGAATTTCTGAACGTTTGGCCTCCGACAAGTGAGCCAAATCGGCGGCAACCTTTTTGGCATTTGCACAAACCGCTTGCACACTCTCCTGCTGACTTTCACTCATGTTGTTTCCTTTGCATCCGCCAAAACTAAATTATCCCGATGAATAATTTCGTCGCCAAAATGATATCCGAGAATATTTTCAATCTCCGATGTTTTTGCGCCAATAATTTTCTGCAAATCTCGTGCGTCATAAACAACCAAACCACGAGCTATCTCATTTTCACTTTCGTCAATACAGGAAACACATTCCCCTGCCTCAAACTCACCCCGAACCTCGACAACTCCCGCAGGCAAAAGACTGGTTCCTTTATCGACCAGAGCTCTGCAAGCACCGGCGTCAAGCACAACCTTACCTTTTGGGCTCATTCCAAAACCAATCCAATGTTTGCGTTGCCGCAGCGGATTCGCCTCTGCCAGCACCAAAGTACCAAGATCACTTTCCGGGTCGAGAACTCGGGTGAGCACATTCTTGGTCACCCCTTTGGCGATAAATGTAGGGATCCCTCGCCGTGCCGCAGCTTTTGCCGCCTCTAATTTTGATAACATACCGCCGGTGCCTAGATCACTCTGCCCTTGGGCTGATGACAAAATTGTCTCGTCTACTTCTTCGACGACAGGAATTAATGTAGCCCCCATCTCCTTGGGTGGGCGGTCATAGAGCCCCTCCACATCCGTAAGTAAAATTAAGAGCTGGGCTTCACATAGACCGGCTACCAACGCTGAGAGCCGATCATTATCACCAAATTTTAATTCATCAACTGCAACCGAATCGTTTTCATTGATGATCGGAATGAATCTGCGCTCCAAAAGGTAGTCGATGGTATGCTTGGCATTCAAATAACGGCCCCGGTGCTCAATATCTGCCGCCGTAAGCAGAACCTGAGCAATCTTGATATGATGTTCCGCAAAGCACCGTTCATAATGAGCCATTAAATGAATCTGTCCCACCGCAGCAGCAGCCTGCTGGGCTGGAATACTGTTGGGAATCCTTTCCATCTCCAAGGCACTCAATCCCGCTGCCCGTGCGCCGGAAGAAACGACAATTACCTCTAAACCACGTTTTTGCAGAGCAGAGATTTCCCCAACGAAATGCTCTAAATTCTGTTCATGAATACCCGCGCCAGAAGCCAACTGAGAAGAGCCAATTTTCACCACTACCCGTTGGCTTGCCTCGACAATTTTCTTCTTTTCTTCGACCATGACCACTCAACTGCCCTGTTCCGAATTATCCGTCGGTGCCTCTGCAGAATTATCGCTTGATTCCGCTAAAAGCGGCCTCCCATCTTCCTCGATTTCCTGGTTTGTGTTTTGCGGTAATAAAGGTACGGACTCATCAACCTTTGGTGCAGGCGCATAATGATGAAAGAAGCCCCGCAAGACATGGGCATAAGGGTCCGGCTTGTCCTCCACCGGTATTTCGACTTTAGACCACAGGACGCGGGTAAACTCTTCCGCCTTAAAATAAAAACCCAGCCGCCTGGCAAATCCCACCAATGCAGGCATCAAATCCTGTGTGCTCTTGTCCTTTAGCAAAAGACGCAAAGCTTTCTTGAGTTCCACATCCCCAGAAATTCGCTCAAAGAAATCATTTGCTGCTTTGCGTGACATCAGTTTTTACCCTAGAGTAGAACCGCACACATTGCCAAGCTTAAAATTCGTTGGAGGAATCGATATGCGAAAGATGACAACCCGGCGCAAGCTCGCCATTGCTTCATGGGACAACTGTTCGGAGGCAACCATCTACGGCAAAATGACATTGGACATGAGCAAAACTCTGCCTTTTATCGAAGAACAACGGGAAAAGACTGGGGAAAAAATAACCATCACCCATATCGTCGGCAAAGCGGTCGGCATGGCCTTACGCGCCGCCCCTGGCCTCAATGGTCGTATCCTTTGGGGTAAATACATTCCCTTTGATGAGGTCAGCATCTGCTTTTTGGTAGCCCTTGAGGATGGTGGGGACCTTGCCAAAGTGAAAGTGGAAAACATTGATCAAAAATCTTTGGGAGAAGTGGCAGCAGAATTGCGTCAGGGTTCCAAGCGCTTGCGCAAAGGTGAGGACGACGAGTTTGAAAAGAGCAAGCCTCTTCTCAAACTTTTACCTACCTGGGTCATCCGACGCCTGGTCTGGCTCACGGGATGGCTCACCGGCTCTTTGGGCATCAGCGTACCGGCTTTAGGTTTAGAGCGATTTCCTTTTGGTGCGGGCGTCATCACCAGCGTTGGCATGCTTGGTTTGGATGAAGGCTATGCACCCTTCACACCCTTCTGCCGCAATCCCATTTTGATCACCATTGGCGCCATCAAAGAACGCCCTGTCGTCCATGAAGGAAACGTCGTTGCCCAACCTCAGCTGACCATGACCGCAACTTTGGACCATCGCTATATCGATGGCTTCGAAGTGGCCAAGCTGACCAAGATAGCGCAGAAGTGTATTGAAGAGCCTTGGACCATGGAATCAGAAGACTAAGTGTCTACATCAGGGTTTGCACATGGTAACGCGTCGCATACGTCCTAAGAATCCGGCCAACTCAAAAACTCTAAAGGACGTATAGTCACCGACTTTAGCCTTATCAAAAACATCCATGCCTTCACCCTCTATATGCTGATGCAACGCCAAGAGCCCAGCGCTCAGGTCACCCCCTTGCAAGAAGGCTTGGTTCTTGGCCCAGACCAATGCACGAGCAATCGCACGAGTTTGGCCGGCCTCCACAAGTTGCTCCAAAGCACTTAAGTCTACCTCTTCCCGACCGAAAAGCACACGCTCCTTACTTAAGGTTTTAATACTCGTATCCTTTCGCCCCTTTGCTGCATCCAATGTCTTGAGGTCGAGTTGTCTGAACCGTGGTGCTGCCCAGGGAATGCTCTCCCTGCTACGCTGGCTCGGCATAGATTGGCATATGCCTTTAACTTCGTCGGTGACCACATGGGGTTCATAATCACGCATGGCTATAATGTCGTCTGCCACGTCAAAATAATCCCCCGCGCCGCCGACAACCAGGACTGTTGACACACCTTGCTCTGCAAAAATTTGTCGGGTTCTATCGATAAAGGGAGTAATCGGTTCATCCTTATTTTGGATCAAAGCCTGCATCCTGGCATCGCGAATCATAAAATTTGTCGCCGAAGTATCCTCGTCAAGCAAGATACATGCGGCCTTGCATTCGAGTGCTTCCGCAATAGCAGCAGCCTGCGATGTCGAACCGCTCGCATTCTCCGAAACAAACGCCCGGGTATCTTCACCGTTCGGCAGATTATTAATAAAATTGGAAATATCAACAGAGCGAATGGCTCGCCCATCCTCGGCGCGCACCTTCACCGCCTCTTCAATACTCACCACCATCTCTCGCCCATCACCGGGAACATGGTCGTATACGCCCCGCTCTATGGCCCTTAAAAGTGTAGATTTGCCGTGGTACCCACCGCCAACAATCAAGGTGATCCCCTGTCGAACCCCCAGCCCGGAAACGGAACCGGAGTGCACGGTCTGTAATTCGACCCGCAACTCCTGAGGTGCAACAAAAGGTTTCACTATCTTACTGCTCAAAGGGCGCTCGTCGACTCCGGAAGCTCTGGGCAAAATCGCCCCATCGGCGACAAAAGCAACCAGCCCTTTTTCTTTGAGCTGGCAGCGTAGCGCCTGCGTATCCTCAACGCATTGAACGTGTCGCTCTAAAGCTTCCGGTTCAAATGCGGCGGAGACTAAACCTTGTTCTATACTGGCAACCACATCTTCCGTTAGCAATGTGGCCGCCTGCCGCCCTAAAATGCGGCGGCCCTGGGCCGGTAATCCTGCACGAAATCGAGCCTCCACCCGACCATCTTCGTGAACGAGCACAGAGGTTCGCGCTAAAACCTCCTGCCCCGGACGCAGCATATCCAGGATGCCACTCTTGCCGCTGCCTCTGCTTTTGCTCTGCCGTGCAAAGCAACGTACTAAAATTCGATTCATGAAGTCTGCCGCTGCGATGCGTTGAATCTTTGTTGAATAACTCCAGGCCGGCAGGTTGGCATGCAAGCTATCAACAACAACCCGCAAACGACTCGGGGAGGCAAAAGGGTCTCCCTGCACCCGGTCAATATACAAGGTAAATCCATTCGCCTCATAGGAGCCAC
>CAXGWX010000170.1:0-7501 GCA_964013445.1 uncultured Bdellovibrionales bacterium
CTTATTCGAGCTATCGATCTGAGTTCCGGTATGATTGAAACGGTTTTAGACCTGCCAGGGGCTGATTCACAATTTGAAACGGCCTTTTGTTTGGATGCCGTTTGCGCACAGCTTGTTTTTTCGGATCATGTTGAATTTATTTTACACCAAGGTGAATATAAAACTTTTATCTTCAGCGATAAGGGAGTGCTGAATAACAACCCGTCAATATACAAATTCGCCGAGCAGCCTAATGGCTCCTGGGTTTGGTCTATGCTTGCAGGGGACTACACGCCACATAGAGAGTGTGATCTGGCGAGTGCTATTCTCCCGGAGTGCGAAGGAAATACGTGGAATCAGACTTGCGATTGTACAGATGCAGACGAGGATTCTATTTGTGATGCTTGCCCTAATGCGGACGGGGATTCGATTTGTGATTTCTGTCAAGACGGAGAGGCTATTAACGCCAGGTTAAATAGCCCAATGGGAATGGTGTTGACCGAAGAGGGGCATATCCTTTTTGCTGAGCAGGGAACATATAGAGTGCGTCAGCTCAACTGGCAGGCAACAACACCAGAGCTGAGGACCGTAATCGGATCATTGGATGCTTGTTCGAGTGTTGATGAGTGCGGATTTGATGGTGACTCCGGCAATGGTGCAGCTCATCTTTCTGCCCCGCGTGCCTTAGCGTTGGACAGTGCTGAAGTACTTTATATTGGTGATGCGGGCCTTGGGCGTATCATTAAAGCATCTCCCAGTGATGAGGGTGCTTATAAAGCGTACCCTCTTGTCGGTGGTGATGGTTACTATAGTTTAGCAGGTGCGACTTCAGCCCCTCTGAATTCAAGGCTTGAGCAACCAGTGGATATGGCCGTTTCTTCCGGGAATGAACTTGTGTTTGTCGATGCGGGGAACCATCAGGTTCTTAAATTGCGTTCCGATGGGCAAGTGGAAGTCATCGTTGGTACGGGTGCACCTTGTGTGAATGCGGCTGGAGAAGGAGCCACTTGCGGTGACAATCTCTTAGCGACCGTGGCTCAGCTTAATTCCCCGACGAGCGTGGCCATTGATTCGGCTGGGCATCTCTATATCGCCGATGCGGGCAGCTATAAAATCCGTAAAGTCGACAAGGACACGAAAACAATTACAACCTTTCTTGGGAGCGGACAGAGCTGCGCAGCGGAAGTCCCAGCAGAAGGTGCGGAGTGCCTGGACGGATTGGAACAAGCCAGTTTCTCTGCGGCAAAGCTGAATTCCCCAAGGGGTCTTGCTTTTGACGCACAAGATAACCTCTATTTCATCGAAGAAAAGCGCCATTTGATTTTTCGTGTGAACAAGAGTGGAGAGGGATACACTTCTATCGAGCGCATGAATGCGCAGGACTGTCCGGGTGGAGTAGGCAGCGAGGAAGTGGGGGCCTATCTGACCTGTGGTGGAGCGGATGCGGAAGGTGCTTTGCTTCGGAACAGTCAGTTTAACGGGCTTAGAGATTTGTATTTTGATGTCGACGGGAATCTTCTTGTTGCGGATACGCAAAACTATGTTGTTCGCGTCATCAGCACGCCTGCAGGATGCAGCGAGGATTGTATTCTTGATTCTGGAAGCTCAGTGGTGACTTTGCTGGCTGGTGAGCCGCAAGTTGCTTGCGCGGATATACAGGCTTGCGGCGACGGGGGGGATGTATTGGCTGCTCAGCTTATCGAGCCCAAAGCCATAACGATGGATACGAATGGAAAAGTTTATGTCGGTGACGGGCCGATGGTTCGACAATTCACAGCCTCAGGGGAGATCGGCCGCTATGCGGGAATCGGTTCGAGTTCCACTGCCTATGAGGATATTGGAGATTTTGGTTTGGCCAAAGAGGCGGCGTTTGGTGGAGTTGATGCGGTTCTTTGGCGAACGGCGCCCAATGATGAAGATGGCAAGCTTCTTGTCTTGGACGGGGCGACCGGGCGGTTGCGGCGGATTTCTGTGGAGGGGGAAGATACCTTAATTCAAACGCTCGTTGGCGAAGTCTACGCACAAGGTGATGGTTCTTTAAGTTCAGCGAGTCTGGAGGGGCCGCGTTCTATTCTGTTGCTGAGCTCTGACGAGGCGCAGGACGTTTATTGGATAAGTGATAACCGGCAGTCGGATTCGGCGGCGGGGCGTATTCGGGCGCTTGTATTAGATAAAACGCAAGAGGGAGAGGACGTGCTGACAACGGCGGTTGGCTATGCGGGAGGATATGACCTCTCCGCAGAGGAACATCCGCAATTTATTCCTGTTGAACAGTCACGTATGTTTTTTGGGGCCAAGGGGTTGGCCTATGATTCGGTCACCGAAGCCATCTATATTGCGGAGTCTGATGGCCATAGTTTAAGGTGTGTGGACCTTGATCAGGAGGGAGGCTATGCGATTTCAACAGTGGCGGGAGACTATGGAGAGGCTGGTTTCGACAATATAGCTCCTTTGCCATCCGAGACTCATTTCAATAGCCCGAGCGGTTTGGCTTTGGATATAAACGCTAGAGTTCTTTACGTTGCCGATAGTGGCAATCATATTATCAGAAGCATTAGCCTTGATGCGGCGGAAGCTTGTGTCTTTGCCGAAGACGCGGTTTTTAATGTGAGTGCGGGACAGGCGGAAAGTAAGGGGATGCTTTTTGATGATGGAGTTTTGGCAGCAGACTCCTATCTTAATTATCCCACAAGTCTACGTTTTCAGGCAGGGGTCGGGCTTTATCTGCTGGACGCAGGCAATCACAGGGCTCGCTTAGTCAAATCGGACGGCACGATTGAGACAGTGGTTGGTGACGGCTATCCAGGGGAGGGTGGTGAAGGAAGTCCGGCAAGTACTTTTCGTTTGGATTCTCCTGCTGGCTTGGAAGTTGACGCCTATGGCAACCTTTATATTAGCTCGCCAACGTCTATTCGACAGATTGCAGCAGGCACGGATGGAATTGCGACGGGGGCGGATGCGATATCCTATGTTTATGGAAAGCCTCCCCGCACAACAGCGCCGGAGACCTTGAGCCAATGTTTAAGTGGACTTTCGATGGCACAAACGACATTTGCGGATGATACGCTCGTTTTTGTTGATGCATGTGCCGGCATGGTAGGGCGGATTGTTCATGAGTTGGTTTCCGTTGAGGGAGTTTCACGATGAACCGGGTTGTGAAACGATGGACGGTGTTGGCGACCAAGTCCTTAGTGTGGCGTTTTTGTGGTGGCGCTTTGCTCTTGCTTATGGTTGCAGTCGCAGGTGCAGGCTGTCAGGAAAAAGAGCCTCATGCCCTTTTGACGATTGAGGACCCTTATGGATTGGCGGCGACCTATATTAAATTTGCGGTCGGTGAGAACCTGAATCAGCTTACAAAACTTGAAGTGAGTTCTGGTTTCCCTGTCGTTTTGACACTATCTGCCAAGTCCGAAGGGGAAAGAAGTTTATGGATTGAAGCACTGGGGGCCAGCGGGATGACCTTAGGACGCGGTGCTGCAACACTAAACTTTACAAGAAAGAAACCTGAGACAAGGATAGTAGAGCTTTACGCTGTTTGTGATTCCGCCGGTGAAAATGATGGCTTGCCCTGCGTTGGCGGCGATTTTGATAATGCTCGCGTTTGCCAGCAGGGCGCATGCCGAAGTGTGGCCTGCGGAGACGCCATACTCTGTTCAGCAGAGGTTTGCTCTGTGGGCAGCCTTGGTGTGCCGGAGGAGTGTGATGATGGTAATAGCGATGAAGCGGATGCTTGTCTGAGTTCGTGCAAAAGTGCTGTATGCGGTGATGGCTTCTTGAGAACCGATGGACAGGAGCTCCTTGCTGATGACCCGACCCCTTGCTTGAATGATGGTGAGTGCAGCAATGAGGAGTATTGCTTTTCTGATGGCTATTGTTACCCGGTGGGTTACGAAGAGTGCGATCTAGGGGCGGACAACGGTGGTTTCACATGCTCGAGTGATTGTTTGGCAAACGTTTGTGGTGACGGAATTCAAAATACAGATATGGACGAAGAGGGGAATCCTATTGAAGGTTGTGATGACGCCAACAACAACCCGAACGACGGTTGTCATAACTGCAGTCTCACCACATGGACTGTGGCGGACACGCTGCTGGTCGGGCAGCCCAACGCAGCGACAGAGATCTTTCTCCAGACGCCTCGAAGTTTAACCGTAGCTCTTAATGGAACCATCTATGTTACGGATAGTGTTAATCGAAAAATTTGGTCCTTAAGCCCTGACGGGGCCGGTTATCAGGCACAGGTTTTTGCGGGAACAGGGACAGAAGGCTTTTCTGGTGACGGTGGAAGGGCGACCTTGGCGAGTTTTATGGAACCGGTCTCCTTAGTTTTAGATCGGGACTCGAATCTCTACGTTGCGGATCGCGGGGCAAATTGTGTCCGCCGCATTGATACAGAGGGAATAATATCAACTTTCGCCGGTGTGTGTGGCGAGCATGCTACGGAAAGTACAGTCGCCTACTCTGGAGACCCGACCGGGGTTCACTTACATCAAGTACAAGCCCTTGCTCTGGGCAGCACAGAAAAACTTTTGATCGCGGATACTGACAATGTCCGTGAGGTCGATTTAGCGAGCAATGCTCTGATAACTTATGCGGATTTGCTCTCACTCGATTGCAGTGATTGCAGTGCATGCTCTGGCTGTGGAGATTGCTGGGATGGCTTCGTCAGTGAAAAATTTGCCACCAAGGGGCAGCATTTGATTGTTAATCATTCCGGTGAACTTTTTATTAGTGATGCGGCGGAGCGGCGCATCTTTAAAATTGAAAAGAGTTCCACCACCTGCCCGTTTGAGGTTTTTGCGGGAACAGGCGCGAGTTGTGCGCAGAACGCATCGTGTGGTGGTGGTGGAGCGGCGACGGCCGCCCGCTTTAACCGACCAGAGCAACTTGCATGGGATAGTTCAGAGAGCGCTTTGCTCGTGGCGGACGCGGGACTCAACCGTATACGTAAAATCCATTCAAATGCTACGCTTACGGATCTGGCAGGGAATGGAGCAACGTGCTGGTTGGATGACGACGAGACCTGTGCCCAGGGCCTTGAGTTTACCTCCAATCCTATATCTGCACCGGTTGGATTAGCGATTGATACAAGTGGGAATCTTTATGTCTCAGAATACGGTGAGGGCTTGCTCCAGAAATTAGGGGCGAGCGACAACTTGGTAGAACGAATCGCGGGAAAGAGTGCTGTGGGTGAAGGCCTCCTCGGAGCCACCAGTCAAAGATTAGAGGAACCAAGCGATATGGTTTACGACCCACTCGTAAACCAAATATATTTTACGGAACGGAGCAATCATCGAATTTTGGCTTATCAATTGAGCAGCGGAGTTGTTTATACGGTTGCTGGTTCTGGTCAGCCCTGTTTAACACCCGAATATATCGAATCTTGTGGAGATGGCGAAAGTGTCGGGGCCGAACAAGCTCGCTTGAATTTGCCCACCAGTTTGGCCCTCGATCAGCAGAATAATATTCTATATTTTAGTGACCATGGGACTTTTCGTATTCGCAAAGTAGACCTCACACATCGATATGTCGAAAGTGTAGTGGGCAGTGGAGTGCAGTGCGAGGGTGTTTTTGAAAATGCGGATGCTTGTTTGCATGGGAAAACTCCAGCAGCAGCACGCTTGATGAGTCCCCGAGGTTTAACTTTTGACTTAGCAGACAATCTTTATTTCACCGAGCCTGAGCGACATCAGATCTTTCGTGCCTCTTTGAGTGATGGGAGTTTTAACAATTTGGAACGGGTTTCTGCCGACGCCTGCCAGGGCGAGAGTTTAGGGGATGGACTTTTTGCGGAGGCGGGAAGCTATAACGATTGCGAAGGTGCGCCACAGGACCTTCTTGGGGATAGTCATTTTAACGAGCCCTATGATTTGGTCTTTCATACGGGTGGTGACCTCTTCGTGGCAGATCGGGGGAATTACCGGGTGCGTAGAGTCATTGCCAATTGTGCGAGTCAGCCTTGTACGCTCAATCCATCCTTAAGCACGGTCACGAGCATCGTTGGTGATGGCACAGGCTGTTGTGGTGAGCTTGCGGAAGGAGAGGCTTGTACAGATGCTTGTGGGGATGGAGGAGATTCTGATGCAGCGCAACTGATTGACCCGCAGGCAATTGACCTGCTTTATTCTGAGGAGGGCCCTTATAAAATTATTATTGGGGACCGTATGCGTGTACGACAAAGCTCGGCAACCACCCTTACAACTCTTGCGGGCAGTGGCGCAGCGACTTTCTTTGGTGATTTTTACTCAAATGCGAGCGATGCAGGTTTTGTCGGTCTCACTTCGGTTCTTGTCGTTGATAGTGATATCTATGCGGTGGATTCAGGCGCTGGAGTGTTGCGTAAGCTCGAAGCCGCGGCCAGTGGTCCCAATTGGCAGGTCGAGAGTGTGGTTGGAAATGTCCTTGGGGGCAGCACCGGTGAGCTCGACGAGGTGGAGTTTATATCACCAAGAAGTATTGTCAGCTATGAGGCCAACGACACCCACAGAAAGTTTTTTGTGAGTCTTGGACATGAGGGGCGCACAAAAATCCTTACCCTTGATGGATCAGGTGAGGATACGCTGACACCGACATTAGAAAATCTTGTTGGTTATCGAGGCGGTTTCACACAAGCGGATGAAGCCACCCTAACAATTTCGGCGGGGCAAGGACGACTTCTCGAAGAAGCCAATGGGCTGGCTTATGACGCGGCAGCAAACGCGCTCTATATGAGTGAAAGCAGTGGACACACAATACGTTGTATTAATTTGGCGGATACGGGGCTTCCCATTGTCACCGTGGCGGGTACTTTTGCTGACGCAGGGTATACATATGTTGCAGGAGATCCTCTAAGTAGTAAACTGAACAGGCCGACCGGTTTAGCTTTGGACTCCAGAGAAAATATAAAAGTGCTTTATATTGCGGATACAGGGAATCATGTTGTGCGCTCTTTGGCCCTCCATCTCGATGACCCCTGCGTCGTAAGCGATGGAGAGACCTTAGAGTTGTTTGCTGGCCAAGCTGAAGTCCCTGGGATCATCAATGACACGGGAAACTTTGCTGAAACTTATCTTAATGCTCCAGAGGCGGTGGTCGTGAATGGGAATGGGGATGTTTATATTGCGGATACCCAAAACCATCGAGTTCGTCGTTTTTATACGTTATTGGCTGCGGAGACCATAGAAACGGTGGTTGGGATTGGTATTCCAGGGCAGGGCGGCAGCGGCACACCCGCGTCGAATTTCCAGGTCGAAGAGCCTAATTTTTTGCTCTTTGATAGTTTTGACAATCTCTGGATATCCTCGAGCCAATCCATCAACGTGGTGAGTGTCGGCAGCGACGGGGTGGTGCGAGGCGACGATGCTTTCCTCACGGTTTACGGGGCACCCCCGCGCCAGGAATTCCCGGAGAGTGAGAATCAGTGTTTGGGTGGCTTCGCTTTGTACGCGGGGGACGAAACTGATGACAGCTTGCTGCTTTTAGACAGCTGTTTGGGCTATATGATTCCCTTGAGTCGATGATCCCCATTTTCTCTGATCTGGGG
>CAXGWX010000171.1:0-7463 GCA_964013445.1 uncultured Bdellovibrionales bacterium
AGAAGCAATTGCAGACAGTGTGCCAAAAAGAAGGAATGGACGTATTCGCCTAACGTACTGATTTTATTTGAATTTGCTCTTTTATTTGTCGCCTCGAAAAGGCCCTTAGACCTGTGACAGGAGCCTTTGTCCCATGGGTATGGCTTGGCTGCCTGCGAACTTCAGCTATCAGTTATCGGAATCGGACTTAGGATGTCGGTTATCGGACTTAGGATGTCGGCTATCGGACATCGATTATCGGACACTCACCTATTCGACTACAAGTTTTTTGCTCCTTCACCGCAAAAAACTTAAGTCTCACAACGGCTCGCACGGTTATCGGACTTCGAAATACCTACCAACACTTGGCCTCAAAGCGCATAATTCCTCAATAAAAGCGCCCCGGGCGTATTCCCCATCAAACGAATCACATCCCCCTGGTGGGCGGAAATCCCTGAACGCTGACTGGTGCCATTGTCGTTAGGCATATGCATATAGGACATGATGTTGCCTACCGTGCTGCCTTCAAAAGCGATTGAGCCATCGAGCAAGTCCTCATAACCCGCATAGAGTTCTTCAGACGTGCCATAGCGACACTCGACATTAAATGCATTGCTGTCAAAATAGCAGGACCAGCCGTACCAAGCCCCCGACGTCGTTGGATTTCGATAAAAATCCTTATAATAAAGAGATTCACCTGAGTTGCCATGCTGCCAAAGCTGGCCAAAAGAACTAAACTTCTGCCGAACCCCATCGTTAAAATAAGTCAGATCCACCTGTGGCCAAAAACGTCCCAAGGCCAGCGCTTCCTGAAAAAATGTCAGAAGCTGTGTTGCCCCCGCATCATAGGGTAAATAATAGGTGGGCACATCCAGGTTCACCGTGCCATCGGCAATGTTGTTCAGGAGATTCCGCCCCACCGGAGCCAAGGTACCTTTATAAAAATCAAAGTTGTAATCGTCTTCAGCCTGAGATTGCTGGGTACCAAAAGTATGCTGCAAACCAAAATAATGCCCCATTTCATGGGTGACCACCTGCGTCGGCATGCCCGTATGTAACTCAATAATGTTCTGATAGACATTTTGGTAATCGATCACCGGCCCCGAGGCCAATCCTCCGGCGCTTGTTCGTTGGTGGACAAATATCGTGATGCTTTCAGGACTGGTTCTGGCGATAATCCGGAAAAAGTCCCAAACACTGATGGTCTGATTGAGATCTAAAGCCGCAGCCTTATTGTCAGCCACATAATTTTCCTTCAGACGATTTTGTAAAGCCGTCAGGGTTTCTTCTGGACTCACATAAGAGATACCTAAAAATTTTGCCGCATCGGGCATCAACGCACTTAAAGTGTGGGAAGGGCTGCCAGAATTATTCTCCGAAAGCATACCACTAAAATAGAGAATCTCATCGGTCTTAAAACCCATATTCAGATGTGCGAAGACACGATTGAGCTCGGCCATGCTTTTGTTCACATAATGGGTTTTTGAGCCGGCAGCCTCATGCAGGAAAATCCATTGCACCCCATAGAGGCGTGCATCGGGCATCGTACGGAAATTTTCCTCGCAGGTTAATTGCTCCTCTGTGGATAGATTGCTGCCTTTATAATTACAACCGGCCCAGGTGAGTTGACACTCATTATAACCCTCGCATACCCCACACTCATCGACTTGTGCAGGGCCGAAGCAAACTCCGGCGCAATCTTTGTCCGCATTACCACCGTCACACACCCCGCAATCGTCGACCACCGCACTACCATTAATCACACCAAAACAATCGACGGGTAGAGGCTTAACCTTATAGACCTTGCCGCTAACGTGGCGGGTCGCAAAAACCTTATCCGGCCGCTTCTTGCGGTGAAATATCAGCTCGAGTTCGCGGTCACCGCCAACAGCTTCTGGCGGGATATCAATTTCACACTTAGCTAAAAAAGAACGACAACCTTCCGGATCACCGACACGCTCAGCCCGTCGTCGTGAAACCGTATGGCAGCCTTCCCCCTGAACTTTAGTCCCATCACTCATCAAAGCGTTCATCTGAATCTCATGCTTCCACATATCCACGCAGTAACGCGCCTTGATCAGAACTTTTTCCCCGGCCCACACATTTCGCGGCCTGGGAGTTATGGTTAAATTATGAATCGCACGCTGGCGAATGGCTTGGTCCAGCGAACCTGAGCCCAAAGAGGAATCATCCTCCAGCCCAAAGCCTGAAACCGGACCACAGCCCGTAGAGATAAATAATGGAATTGAAAGAAAACAGATTAAAAATAGGCGGCAATTCATTGCATCACTCCGCGGGGGCTGCGGACATTAAAAGGGGCTGCAAGAACTCAAAAGATGTATCGGCAGAAGAGGCAAAAAGGTTGCGCCCAAAGCAAATTAGAAAAAAAAGACTCAATTTCAGTATCTTAAGTCCGTTAAGGCGCGCTTGGGCTGTAGCGCAATGCCGTTTTAAGAGAGATCCGGTGATCGCCAAAACAGAAAAGTGCAACTTATTGCCGATTTTGTGTTGACATATGTTTCAATTTACCGAATATTAAGAGTGTAAAATATTGCAGATTTCAACATAAAGGAAAAACAGATGAAATCAATAAAACTTATTATTATTAGTGGCTTAACTCTTTCCCTCATGGCCTGCCAAGGGGATAAAAATGTTGAAATTGACGATAAACCCTATCGTTCGAGTCCTCAGTTGATCGATTTTCAAAGTTGCCGAGCCCTCGAAGGGCAACTCAAAGCCAGCTTAAAATCGGAATACCAAACCCAGCTCCTACAAAATCTGGAATATCGCAACTCCTATTGGGGTGGGCCAGATGTGGCGATGGATGAAGACGGCGAGATGGCCGAAGGTGCGGCGGACAGTGCTGGCGGCAGTGGCGCCAGCAACGAGACCCGCGAGGAGGGTGTGGATTTTTCGGGCACCAACAATCAGGAAGATGGGGTCGATGAAGCAGACTTCGTCAAAACCGATGGTTACCACATCTACAACCTCAACGGTAAGCGCTTGGAAATCTTTGCGGTACCCGAATTTGGTGAATTAGAACATATCTCGACCACACCGCTTGAAGGCAGCCCATCCCAAATGCTTCAGCATGAAGATTCCTTGGTGGTATTTTCCTCGATCTACGCTCACCGTCTTCCACAAGATCATCCGCTGCGTGATGTGGTTGGTCAAACCTACAACGATGAATATGAGTACTACTACTATCGGACGAGTCTTTTGACCAAAATCACCGTGCTGGACATCACCGACCGCACCAATCCAAGCGTCACCCGCGAACTCTATATTGAAGGCCGCTACAACACAGCCCGCAAGGTTGCCAGTACGGTCCGTTTCTTAAGCTACGCCTGGATGAATGTCCCTGGCTTACGCACCTGGCCAGAGCTTCCCGACGAATACTACGAGCACGATTGGAATTCGGATGAGCGTAGAGAAATCTATGAAGACGCTGTCTACGCCACCATCGCCAAAAACAATATCCTGATTAATCAAACGCCCTTAAGCACCTTTCTGGCACAAATTTATGAGCGCCAAGGTGATTCACTTGTTGAACACACCTTCAATAGCGGTGCCTGTGAAAATTTCTCCATCGCTGAAGACGGTATTGGACGCGGTCTAAACTCTATCTTAAGCCTGGACCTGCTCGACGATGACTTCAGCTTTGAAGCAGATCACATCTTAAGCAACCGCTCAATGGTCTACGCCTCTAAAGATGTCTTGCTCCTGGCTGAACCCAGCAACGACTGGTGGTGGTTTTGGCGTAACCCGGACTTCGAAGAAGCCACCAACATCCACCGCTTCGACATTTCAGATGGCGCCACTACGGTCTACACTGGCTCCGGACGCGTGCCGGGTGTTATCCGCGATCAATTCGCCTTGTCTGAATACGAAGGTAATATTCGCGTTGCCTCGACCGTCGGCCGCTGGAACCGCTGGTGGGAAGATGATCCTTCCGAGCCTAACAACCATGTCTTTGTCTTAAACGGAGACGACTCCCTCAATGTGGTTGGTAGCATCGGTGATATCGCCATTGGTGAACAGATTTGGTCATCACGCTTTAAAGGCGAGAAAGGCTATTTGGTTACTTTTGAGAACATCGATCCTCTTTGGACCATCGATTTGAGCAATCCGACCTCCCCTACCCTTGAAGGTGAACTCAAAGTGCCTGGGGTATCAACCTATATTCATCCTATCGCCGATGGTCGCCTTTTAACCATTGGTTACGGTGGCGACGACAACGGGCTGGACTGGACTACCGAGGTTTCACTTTTTGATGTGAGTGATTTTCAAAACCCAACCCTCCAGCAATCCTACCCGGTCAACAAGCCCGAGGGCAACGACTGGTATTGGACTT
Source organism: uncultured Bdellovibrionales bacterium (assembly GCA_964013445.1). GTDB lineage: Bacteria > Myxococcota > XYA12-FULL-58-9 > XYA12-FULL-58-9 > JASMKV01 > JASMKV01. The sequence continues at coordinate 4,334 of CAXGWX010000171.1, forward strand.
GGAGTGAAGCAACTTGGGAGCATAAAGCATTTCAATATTGGGAGCCGAAGAAACTTCTCGCTATCCCGGTGAGCACCTATCGATGGGTATATGTGAACAATAACGAAGATACTGACTCCGGCGATGCCGGCGAAAGCGACGAAAGCGGCGAAAGCGGCGGTGCTGTTGAAACAAGTGATTCTTCCTATTACTCCCACTATGAATACTATTCTCGTTTGGAACTCATTTCAGTGGATACAACAACGGGCATCAGCTCTTATGGAGCCATCGACCATTCCAACTACTTCAACAGCGATACCTCCTACTACTGGAGCCGTCGTGATGTGCGCCGCTCTATCTTTATGGGTGATTATATCTATGCGATTTCTGATCGAGGCCTTACGGTACATAACCTCGACGCCATCGCTGCAGGGGCAACAACAACCGCACCTGAGGTAGCCATCACCATGACCGGCTCCGTTAACGAAGATTATTGGGGCTGGTAGATGGCGGCTGCGCAAGAACCGGAAAATCTAGTCGAGCTTTCAAGCAGACTGATTTATTCTCTTTTTACGGCGGCGGTAAAAACCGCCGCCCGCTTTAAGATGCCTATGTCGAGACTCATAGACCTCTTGCAAATGGCCTATTACGAGGAGTTGCGGCGAAAGAACCCACGCAATCTCAACAAGGTGGCCAAAGAGCTGGGACAGAGCTTACGCACCGCAGGTATTTTATCCAAACGCTACAAAGAAGAATTTTTTCAGCCCGAAAACGACATTAAGCCCTTAAGAGAAATCACTGCCCTGCTTACTTCAGGTGCCAAAAGCAAAGAGGTCATTCTCGAAAAGCTCAAGCATCAAGATGCGGACAATGTTGAACGTGCTCTCGAATTTCTTTTAGGTAATGGCTGGCTCAAAACAGAAGGCGATACCTACCAAATCAATACCCAGTTACGCTCCTATATTGATGACAATTGGCAGCGTCGTATCGATGGACTCAATCACCAAATGGAAGTCATCGGCAACTCTGTGTGGAATTGTTTCTTAGAGGGCAACAGTGAAACCGCGTCGGCCCGTTCCTGGACCTTTGCCGCTAAGCCTGAAGACTTTGTCGAAATGATGAATAAAAGCTGTCAGCAGATACGTCATAACGCCATTGATGTTGAAGACGCCGCATTAAACGATGGCATAGATCAACGCTATGCGGTAACCATAGCCTTTACCCCCGTTAAGGATGAAAAAAATGAGAAATAAAAAATACATTCTGCAAAACCTCTTGCTCTGCGGGCTCCTATTGAATCTAAGTGCCTGCTTAGGCAATGTGGACGAAACCGGCTATTTGGATGAAACCGGCTATATGGACGCCGACAGCCTTCTTATAGCCACCATTGGACAAAATAATGATGGCTCACTGACCATGCATGGCGCTGCAAGTGAAACCTTCATTGACGATGCCCAACGCGGCGGTGAACTAAAAGCCTATATTAATGGGGACGAACAGAAAAGCGCAGTGCGTCAACATGAAAAGACCTACGCCATCCTTTTTGAATCAGTTGGCAGCAACGCGACACTTAAACTCGAATACACAGCACCCGACGATACGCTATCAAAGCTCGAGATTGAACTTGGCTCTAACGAATTACCAACTTCCGCAGGAGCCGACTTCAGCGAGTCTGACGACAACGCCGCGGAAGGCTCTGGAGGGACCGACACAGGGGAGGATGAAAACGATGACGAATCAAGCACGACGCCAGAATTGACCATTGCCCCAGAAAACAATGGTATTGTCGAGGTAACCATCGACAATTTCAAACACACAGGCTCCCTTTACAATATAGATATTGGTGCGGTTGTGGACATCGGCGTCGGCGACCAACGCGTCAGCATAGCGGGCGCAGCCGGCAATGCCATCTACCTGGTTAATCGCTGGGGTGTTTTAGTCGCGCAAGAAACGGTTCCCGCGGGCAATTAATTTTGGGCAAGCTCTTCGACACTTGGACATGAGCAGACAAGATTTCTATCCCCATAAGGATTATCCACCCTTCCTACCGCTGGCCAAAATTTATAGTTGCGCAACCAAGCTAATGGGAATGCGGCTTCCTCACGAGTGTAGGATTTTGTCCACGTGTTGGCCGATACCATTTCAATCGTATGTGGAGCACCTTTAAGAACGTTATCCTCTTTATCCGCCCTGCCCTCTTCGATGGCACGAATTTCTTCGCGAATCGCAATCATCGCCTCACAAAAACGGTCGAGTTCAGCCTTCGATTCACTTTCGGTGGGCTCAATCATCAGCGTGCCTGCAACCGGCCAGGACATGGTTGGGCAGTGGAAACCATAATCCATTAAGCGTTTGGCAATATCATCAATGCGTATGCCTGCACTTTTCGCAAAATCCCGACAATCGATAATAAACTCATGGGCGCAGAGGCCTTCTGGACCGGTAAACAAAATATCGTAATGCCCGGACAGCTGCTTCGCCATGTAGTTGGCATTAAGAATCGCCACTTGCGTAGCGCGCTTTAAGCCTGGATTCCCCATCAAGGCAATATACATCCAGGTAATCGGTAAAATGCTTGGCGACCCATAGGCGGCAGCGGAAATCGCATCGATTGATTTATCTCCTGCACTTTCCGGTGCGGAGACACAGTGCCCGGGCAGGAACGGAGCCAAATGCTCCACAACCCCAATAGGCCCCATGCCAGGGCCACCGCCACCGTGCGGAATACAGAAAGTTTTGTGTAAATTGAGATGACAAACATCCGCACCAAGCTCAGCGGGTCGAACCAATCCAACCATCGCATTCATATTGGCCCCATCCAAATAAACCTGGCCACCATATTCGTGGACAATTCCACAGACATCCAAAATACTTTCTTCAAAGACCCCATGTGTCGACGGATAGGTGATCATCAATGCGCCCAGAGCTTGGGAATGCTCCTGCGCTTTGCTGCGCAGGTCTTCAATATCAATGTTCCCTTCATCATCGCACTTGATCGTTACGACTTTAAAGCCAGCTGCGACAGCGCTGGCAGGATTCGTACCATGGGCCGATGAAGGAATCAGACAAATGTTCCGCTGCGAGTCGCCGTGACTTTCATGATAGGCACGAATCACAAGCAAGCCTGCATACTCACCTTGCGAGCCCGCAT
>CAXGWX010000172.1:0-7450 GCA_964013445.1 uncultured Bdellovibrionales bacterium
AGAAAGTGGTGGCACCCTAAGTCGGCTTGAAAGAGCAAAGCGCAAAATAGGTGATCTCTTGCAAATGTTGGAGGGAGACAGAATTGCGCTCGTAGCCTTTGCGGGAACGGCCTTTCTCGAGTGTCCTTTAACTCTCGATTATAACGCTGCTCGAATGTTTCTTGATAACATCGACACCGATCTCATTCCGGTCAAAGGCACGGCTCTGGGAGAGGCCATCCATACATCCTTGAAGGCTTTCGAAGGCTCTCGCCATGCCTCCCGCGCAATCATTCTGATTACGGACGGGGAAGACCACCATGGGCAAGCCCTCAAAGCCGCCGAAGCCGCTGCTGTCGATGGGGTCCATATTTTCACCATTGGCATTGGCCGCGACGAAGGGGCTCCGATTCCCAATGCGGATGGTGGCTTCCGTAGAGACAGAAGTGGAGAACTTATTCTTAGTAAACTCGATGAACACTCCCTACAGAAGATTGCTTTAACCACCAGCGGTCGTTATGTTCGCTCGGTGACAGGTGATGTGGATCTTGAGGAGATTTATACCTCGGGTATCAAAGCAACCTTGGAAGATCAGGAGTTGGGCTCTAAACGTCGGCAACACTGGGAAAATCGTTTTCAATGGCCTTTAGCACTGGCAATTTTCCTCTTAATGATTGAATTTCTTATTCCGCAAAGAGTTAGACGAGCAAGGCAGGAAGGATAAGGGATGTTCGACCTCAGATGGATATTGGGTGTACTCCTGACCAGCAATGCCTATGCGCAAACCCCTGTGCCACCGCCGCCACCAGCACAAGCGGAAGCGGCGCAACCCACCAAGACCTATGACGACCCATACGATGCCTATGGCGCTGGCGCATTCGAGCAAGCCCTCAATGGCTTTGTCCAGGAGCAAGTCAGCGATCCGGATAACCCTGAATTGATGCTGCATATTGGTAGTGCAAACTATGAACTCCGCAACTATGCGGAAGCTGAAAAATCTTTTCAACAAGCCTATCTGCGTGGCGATGATGAAATTCGCGCCCAAGCGGCCTACAATCTTGGCAACAGCTCTTTTCGTCAGGGCAAGCTCGAAGAAGCGGTGGAATATTATAAGAAGGCCCTGGAAATAAATGAGAATGATCAGGATGCAAAATTCAACTTAGAATACACCCGTGATGAGATTCGACGGCGGGTCGAAGAAGCAAAAAAACAAAACCAAGAGCGACAAGAGCAGCAAGAACAACAAAACCAACAAGGCCAGCAGGACCAGCAAGACCAACAGGACCAGCAAGACCAACAGAACCAGCAGGGCCAGCAGGGCCAGCAGGGTCAACAGGACCAGCAAAACAGCCAAAATCAACAAGAGAAAGGCTCTGAACAAGACAGCGATCAGGATGGACTTAGCGACGCACAGGAACGTTCAGCCGCAAACCCAACCGATCCTCTAAACCCCGACAGCGACCAGGATGGCTTACCCGACGGTGCGGAAGATGCAAACCGCAATGGTCAAGTCGATCCCGGGGAAAGCGATCCCAACAAAGCAGACAGTGATGGAGATGGCGTGCCTGATGGGCAGGAACAAAATCAGGGCGGGGCGCAAGGCGAGCAGCAGGAAACATCCGGCGAGGAGCTAAGTCCTGAAGAGGCTCAGCGCTACTTGCAAAACCTCCAGGAAGGCAAACCAAGCCGCAAACGATCCGGCTCAGGACAGCGAAGACATTCGGGGAAAGATTGGTAATATGCGATATTTTCCTGCGAGCCTGGCATTTCTTCTCCTTGCCCTCAATGCAAGCCTAAGCTTCGCTGCTGGCTTGCGGGCCACAATTGATAAAACCCAGGCAACCATGGAAGATCAATTTCTACTTACGCTTGAAGTTGAAGGCTCCAGCCGCTCCGAACCTACCCTGCCAAGTATGCCCAACTTTGATGTGCAAAGTCGCGGTCAATCATCGCAAGTACAGATCATCAATGGCCGGATGCGCTCAAATGTAAGTTACAACTACATCCTTATGCCCAAAAAAGCGGGAACCTTTATATTGGGTCCGGCCAGCGTCGAAGTGGATGGGCAAAAGCACTTTTCTAAACCAATTAAGCTAACGATTGTTCCTCCAGAGCATATTCCACAAAGCAACCGCTCCGCCTTTGTCATCGCCGAAGTAAATAATCCGCAACCTTATGTCGGCCAACAGGTGATTTACACCTTTCGTTTTTTCCGGCGTGTGCAAATCGCTAACGCAAATCTCGATATGCCCGTCTTCGACGGATTTATTGTTGAAGATATGGGTGAACAAAAAGAATACGAAATTGTTCGTAATGGGCAAAAGTTTGTCGTGACGGATGTGCAAAAAGCGCTCTTTCCGCAAGAGGCGGGAGAACTTGTCATCCCCAGTGCAACCCTGAACGCTGACATTTTCGCCCAGAACCAGCGACGGCGGCGGCGAGATATCTTTGATGACTTTTTTGGTAGTTCTCGCGGCCGTACACAAACAAAAATCCTGCGCACAAAAGAACTGGTACTCAGCGTTAAACCGTTGCCCGAGTCTTCGTATAAAAGCTCCGGCCTTATTGGTGAATTTGATATCCGTGGTGCTTTAAGCAAATCCGAATTGAAAACAGGCGAATCCACCACCCTTTCAATCACCATTCGCGGGGTAGGCAATATACAGCAGATATCCAAGCCCGAACTCCCCAATATGCCAAACGTAAAAATCTATGAAGACAAGACCACGGAAAATCGCTCAATGAACGCCAACCAACTACAAGGGGAAAAAACTTTTCGCTGGGCCATTATCCCATTGGAGGCGGGGCTTCTGGAAATTCCTGGAGTTACGCTGCAATATTTTGATGTGCAAACAGGACAATACAAAAGCAAGCAGTCCGAGAGCTTTTTCTTAAACATCTCACAAGGTGCGGAAAAAGAAGAGCTTCGTCTCACCACAACACAAAAGCCCGTCACGCAAAAAGCTTCAGTAGAAATTTTAGGGGAAGACATCTCCCCTATTCATGAAGACCTCTCTGCTCTCAAGAAGAGCAACGCAGCAAACCAGTCCCTACCCCTATGGCTGCTTTACTTTAGCCTGCCCCCTTTACTCTTCTTTGGCCTCTTCACCAGAATGCAACGTCAGAACAAGAGCTCGGCGCAAAAAGCACAGGAGCGCCAGAGCAAGGCAGCCAAAAAAGCAATGAAACGAATTCAGAAGCTGGGGCAAGCTGCGAATCAAAGCAACTCCGGGCAATATGCACAAGATGTCTCGGAGATTTTTCGGGACTATTTGGGCGATAAAACTCTCCTGGAGGGAAGGGCCCTCGCCAGTGGGGATATTTCAAAACTTCTTGAGAAGCGAGGTATAGCGCCTGAGCTTTGCGGTGAGATTCAGCAATTTATCTCTCTATGCGACTCACTCCAGTATGCAGGAAACCAAACACAGACTTCCGTCGACGCACTGCAAGAACTACCAAAACTTATCAAGAAAATGGAAAGACAACTTTAAGACAATGAATCGATTCCTGCGCACATATCTGATGATTGCCTTGATAAGCCTGCCTGCCGCATCAGCGATGGCTTCAGAGACAGAAACGACTCAGACCTTTATCTCTGCAAATGCGGATTTTAAAAGCGGCAACTATGAAAGTGCGCTGGCAAAATACAATACGCTCCTTGAACAACAGCCCAACAACGGGCACCTCTATTACAATCAAGGCAACACCTATCTCCGCTTAGGGCTCTTGGGTGCGGCGATTGCCGCCTACCGGCAAGGACTTGTTTTCCTGCCCCGCTCTACAGATCTGAAAGCGAACCTTAACTACGCCCGCTCACTCACCAAGGACGATCTCGAGCCAGTATCGGCCCATCCACTCATTGAAACCATCTTTTTCTGGCATCGCAGTCTTAACCGCCATGAATTATTGTTCTGCCTTGCAATAATAAATCTAATCTTCTGGCTAAGCCTGGCCACCCATCTCTATATCAAACGGCATACCTATTTGCGCTGGCTCAACATTGCGAGCTTAACTCTCTTTCTTGCCTTAGGCTCATCCTGGCTGGTGCATACCTTTGCGCCAACAACCGTTGCCTTGGTTAACGAAGATGAAATTGAGGTTTATGCCGCCAACCGGGTCGACTCGGTGGTTCGCTTTAAACTGCACGCTGGTAGTGAGGTGGAAGTCGTCAGCGAACAAAAGGACTGGCTACGAATTCGCCTCAATAAAACCCAAGAGGGCTGGTTGGAAAAAACTAAAGTCGCTCTTGTTCAACTTTAAGCTCGGTTCAAAGAACCGAAACCGCACCTGCTTTTTTAAAGCCCTCAATCTCGTCATCACTAAAGTCGCAAACATCACGCAAAACAATTTCCGTATGCTCACCACATAGAGGTGCAGGAGAATCAGCGTAGGACTTCAAACCAAAGCCCATCGGTGCACCAACATTCTTAACTGTCCCCGCCACCGGATGCTCGTCGGTGATAACCGTACCCCTGGCCGCAACTTGCGGATGGGAGAGGGACTCGGTTGCAGGTAAAATCGGCCCGCAAGGCACCCCTGCCCCTTTAATTTTTTCGATCCATTCCTCTAAGGGCCTGGCCTTGAGTATGGGTGCAAGGATCTCCAAAAGCGCACTTCGGTTTTCAACCCGTACTGCATTTGTAGCGAAACGCTCGTCCCGAACCAGCTCTTCGGCGCCAATGACACCACAGAATTTTTCAAACTGCCCATCGTTACCACAAGCAATATTAATGTAGCCATCAGCGGCGGCAAAAGTTTCATAGGGGCAAATGCTTGGATGGGCATTACCCAAACGTTCAGGCGCCGTGTTCGCATTTAAAATAGCACTGGCATGATAGGAAAGTAAGGAAAGTTGTCCATCCAACATAGAGATATCGACATGCTCCCCCTTGCCGGTGCGCTCCCGGGCATAAAGGGCTGCCAAAGCACCACCGAAAGCGTTAAGCCCAGCGGTGAGATCCGCAATCGAAGTCCCTACCTTATAGGGCGCTCCATCCTCCGGACCTGTTAAGGCTGCGATACCACCAATGCCCTGAATAACGAGATCGTAACCGGGAAGTTTGGTGTAGGGCTCAACTCCTTTTTGTCCATAACCACTGATAGAAACATAGACCAGGTTCGGCTTGATTTTTTTCAAGGTCTCGTAACCAACCCCCAGTTTGTCCGCCACCCCTGGACGAAAATTCTCCACCACAACATCAGCCCATTGGGCGAGTCGCTCTACAATCGCTCCAGCTTCTGGTTTTTTGAGATCGAGAATAATGGAGCGCTTGCCCCGATTGACCGAGAGAAAATAGGTGGATTCCCCTTCGATGAACGGTGGGCCAAAACGGCGGGTGTCGTCGCCACTTGGTGGCTCGATCTTAACAACATCGGCACCCAGGTCCGCCATCATTTGGGTAGCGTATGGGCCAGCCAGAATTCGTGATAAATCAAAGACCTTAACCCCGGCCAAGGGACCTTGCGTTTGCATCATGTAGTGGAAACAAAAAAGAACTTAGAGTGCAAGCTCTTAGGGAATGAAATGCGGTGCCCAAAGGGCAGCCAATAACCTAAGCGTTTGTATTAACGTAAGGCAAAAGAGCCAAATGCCGTGCACGGCGAATGGCCAAGCTCAAAGCGCGATGGTTCTTATCAGAAAGCTTAGAAACCCGTCGCGGCACAATTTTGCCTCGTTCCGTAACAAAAAGGCTCAAGATATCGACGTTCTTGTAGTTAATTTTATCAATAACTTCCGCGTAATTAATCGTTCGTCGACCGTATCGTGGTTCGCGTTCACCCATTATTTCATCCTTCCGTAAGGACTCTCGTCCTATCAAGTGCGGGGCTTATAGGTGTTTGATGCCCATCCCGCAAGCTTTCTTTGCTGAAAAAAGCCTTAAATGGTCGACTTTTAGGGCTTGTCTGTCGGCGGAAAGCGGTTAAGATCGGGAAATTCGATCGTTTAGTCCATTGGGGTAGTCTATGGCGAAGAAATTATTCATCTTTTTGCGAGAGGAAACCGGCATCTGGCTTCTGCTGGGGCTGGTCTGCATCCTTTTTGCGGATATCCTGGTGGCCCCTGCCAGCTACCTGCTCAGCCAGGCCAATCTGGATATGGACATTCAATTTCTTGCTTGGCGCTCTTTTGGCTTCGGTGAACTGGCCAAAGGAAATCTGGCTCTGTGGAATCCCCATATCTACGGCGGCACCCCGTTTTTTGCAGGCGCTCAATCCGCCCTGCTCTATCCGCCAAATTGGCTCCACTTAATTTTCTCCTTGCCCACCGCCATCAACCTGAACATTATTTTGCATGTCTACCTTATGGGGCTCTTCACTTACTTTTGGGGGCGAGGGCAAAACCTGAGCATTCTCGCCGCCACCTTCATGGCGGCTATCCTGATGTTTAGTGGGCCATTTTTTCTGCGCATACACAGTGGGCACCTGCCCCACCTCAACGTAATGCCCTGGTTTCTTCTGATCCTTCTCGCCCTGGATAAAATGCGCAGCCATCTAAGCTTTAAGTGGCTCCTCTTAGGAGTCTTTGCTCTCGCCATGCAAATTCTTGCTGGCCATCCACAATACACTTTTTATGGTGCCATTATTGCTGTCCTTTACGGCCCCTTAAGTGCTCACAAGACCTCCTACCGCACCTATTTCGCCGGCTTTTGCGCTATCTACATTCTCGGTGCGGCCTGCGCCGGCGTACAGCTTCTCAGTATTTTTAGCGCAACCGATGAATCGATTCGGGCCCAAGCCCTCACCTACAATTTTGCCTCCGCATTTTCCCTGCCACCAGAAAATCTTCTAACACTCTTTTTGCCTTTCGGCTTAGGCAACGAAACCCAGATTCCCTATCAAGGACGCTGGTACTACTGGGAGGCCTGTATTTACGGAGGTCTCATCGCCAGCCTTGTACTTGTCACCAGCGACAAACACATCTTTATAAAAACCTACCGACTTTATATTCTCCTTGGTCTCATCATCGTTTTGGCCCTTGGCGCCTACACACCCTTGCATGGGTGGCTTTATGACCAGGTGCCTGGCTTCGACCGGTTTCGTTCTCCCGCAAAATTCTCCATCTTTTTTGTAACCTTTTTTGCACTTCTTGCCGGCAAAGCCTTTGAGCAACTCAAAGAAGCAAAAGAGCTTATTGGCCCTGCTATCACCATAGCCCTATTTACGATTCCACTCTTTGTCCTCGCCAACTTCGTAGACAGCGCCAAAGGGTTTACTTTTATTGAATCCATACTTCTACAAATGCAGGCCAGCGGGGAAACCTTTCATCAGGGTGTTGTGGCTCCGCCCCTCGAAAAAGTTGGTGCCTTCCTCGCCGGACATATCTATTGGCAAGGCCTCCTCGGCATTGCCTTGCTCCTTGCTTTAATTTTGCCCGTCGGTCGACTTCGACCAACGCTGATTCTCGGCCTGGCGGTCGTCGAACTCCTGAGCTTCGCTCTGCCGGTGCGCTCCAGCAGAGCCTTTGACTACA
>CAXGWX010000173.1:0-7403 GCA_964013445.1 uncultured Bdellovibrionales bacterium
CTTTATCCGCAAAAGGCTGGTGAAGCAAAAGAGGCTATTGATTCGTTGCCCGAGGGGGCAGAAAAGGACCAGCTGCTATCCTTGTGGGGCCGTGGTGCGGAAATTATTGAGACATGGTTTGAGGCCGTTGCTTGGGATGAGTACAAAGTTATAGGTTTTAACTCCCACTTCAATCAGAATATGGCGAGTCTGGCCTTGGCCAAGCGTATTAAGGATACGCACCCAGATCTGACTATTTGTGTTGGCGGAGCGAATGCGGAAGGGGTGTCTGGGCGGCAAATGCTCGAGTCCTTCCCCTTTATTGATTATGTCTTTTCCGGTGCGGCGGATCAGACTTTTCCGGAGTTTGTTGAGCGGCTCATTCGTAATCCGCTGCTCTTGCAGGCGGAGCAGTTTCCGGGACTTGTATGGCGAGGCGTAAACGGCAGCATTGAATACAATAGGGCAACCACCCTATGCGATATGAAGAGTGTGCCCTTGCCGGATTTCGATGATTTTTTCCTGCAATTGGACGAGAATTGTATGAGCGAAACGCATTTGCACCGCGAGGAACGGCTTATCCCTTACGAGATATCCCGTGGTTGCTGGTGGGGGGAAATATCTCATTGCACATTCTGCGGTTTGAACGGTGAGGCCATGCGTTATCGTGTAAAACCTGATGCCCAGGTTTTAGATGAGCTGGAGGCTCTGGTTGGCAAATATAAACCGTTTAAAGTGTGTTGTCTGGATAATATTTTGCCTCGGGAGTTTTTTAAGAATCTATTGCCGGAAATGATTAGGAGAGAGATTCCTTGTGAGTTTTCATTTGAAGTGAAGGCAAATCTTAATCGCGAGCAGGTGGAGCTCATAAGCCAGATAGGCACCACAGAAATACAGCCAGGTATAGAAAGTCTGTCGACACGAATTTTGGGGCTGATGCAGAAAGGTGCGAGCATGCTGCATAATGTGCGTATGCTGCGGCTGGCGCAGGAGCACGAGATGGAGGTGATTTGGCTGCATCTTTACAAATTCCCATATGAGCGGCTTGAGGATTATGAGCAGGTCGTCGATCTGATGCCCAAGCTCTACCATCTGCATCCACCAGTGCAGTTCGATACGAATATGAGTGTGCGTCGTTTTAGTCCCTATTTCGATAGGCCGGAAGAATACGGGATTGTGAACATGCGGACCGCTGGGCATTTTTCAAAACTTTACGATTTGCCCGAAAAAGCCTTGTTTAATTTGGCCTACCGTTTTGATTTTGATTACGCCGACGGTGTGCCTGCCGGAGAGCGAGAAAAAATTCCATCAACCCTTCAGCCGGCTTTGACGATATGGCGCAAGGCCTTTGCTCGCGGTGCGGATTTAGCGCTTTTCACGGGGCAGGGGGAATCCTTGGTTGTCGACTCGAGAGGTGAGGACATTAAAGCGTTTTGGTTGGGTAGGGAAGCGCATTATTTGATGAAGTTCTTTGATACGATGAGAAGCGCTGAGAACCTGGAGCGCTTTGCCTCTAAGGAGGCATACGAGGATATCTGGTATGATGAAAAGCAGGCGAGGGTCGACATCTCTGGCTATGCCCGTCGACTGGAGGCTGTTGGCATAGAGGTGCGTCGGATAGATGCTGAAATGGGCTTGTGTTTGTCTGAACTCATTGCGAGTGGACTTGTCCTGGAGGAGAATCAGACCTACCTCTCAGTGGCGATACCGCGTGATGCACAAATCCTCAACCGCCAGCTGCCGCTCTTACCTGATACGGTGGTTTTGGAAGTCCCTCAAGAATCCGTTGCAGTGTCTGCGGTGAGCGCCCAATAACAAGGCTTAAGAATTTCTCCCCTTCTTGCATGATGAGTGCATGGTCCAGGAGATAGTTTAGATAGACCTCATAGCTCTTGTCAGCGCGCTCTATGCCGTAGACCGGCACACCGATATGTGCGAATGTTTGCGCGGCAATTTCTAATTCCTCATGCAACTCAGCGGGAGATTCTTCGTTTGTAGTGAAAGATTTATGCAGAGTTTTGCTGCCGACAATTTCGCAGGCTCGGTCGAGTAGGGCTAAGGAGAGTTCATCCAAAAGTATAAGGCGGGGTGCATCTAAGCGTGTGTCGAGGACAATCCCCTGCTTCTCGTGGCGAAAAAGGGCCAAGTCTGCAGCTTGATTGTCACGTTCTATCCACTTTTTGAGTAGGGGGTTGAGAGCCTCTTCAATCTCATTCGCACTTTGTGGGAGTTCGGGCCCGTAGTCGGCTTCAAAACGATATGCTAAATCTTTTATCCGCTCTGCAGGAAGGTCATAGAGTTCATGATAGCTTGGATGCGGTCGCAAATTAATCAGGCCAAAACTCTTCGCCTCGGAAAAGAGCGGGCTGTAGCGTTGAATGGATACCCGTGAGGTCTCTTCGTCTGCCGGTGACTCGAGATGGAAAAGTTTAGGAATGAGCCCAGGGACGGAAGCGTGCTCCTCCCAGGTTTCGCCGGGAAAACCGTAAAGATACTGCCAGTGAATCTTCATATCGAGTTCCCGGGCGATTCGCATCGTTTGAACGTTGCGTATCGCACTGACGCCTTTTTTCATCCGTTTTAGTGAGGCACTCGATAAGCTTTCGATGCCGGCTTCAATTTCTTTGATGCCAGCGGCGGCCATGACCTCCAGATCCGCTTTCTTTAAATTACTTTTCACGTCATAGGAAAAATGCAGATCAAGATTCAGGTCCCTTAGTTTATGGAGGACCGATTTAAGGTAGCGGTAGTCCATAATGTTATCCATGGCGCATACCTTGTTGGGGCTATAGGTTTCATTGACGTGTTGGACTTCCGCTAAGAAGCGCTCTTCACTTTTTGCGCGAAACTTCATGCTCAGACCATTTAATCCGCAGAATGTGCAGTGTTGGCTTTCGCCCCACCAACATCCGCGAGAGGATTCGAAGGGCACAAAACGTTGTTGTCGTACCGGCTCGTGCTCCTCCAAACCAGAGTTCTCTCTGTCGCTAAAGTAATCTTCAAAATTAGGGTAAGGTAGGGAGTCCATGTCTTGAATAAGAACTTCTCTGACGCGTTCAATGTGGCTGGCTGAGTTACGGAAGATGAGTCCGGGCACTTTAGGGGCAGGCTTGTTGTTGATGATGGCCTTGGCAAATTTAGGGAAAGAGATGTCGGCGTCACCACTGAATCCGTAATCGATAAAAGGAAAAGAGGTGCATAGGGATTCGCCCATAACCCCTTCCACATTTGCTCCGCCAAAGACAATCGTCAGATGGGGAAAGTTCTCTTTGAGTCGCTTAGCGAAAGCCAGAGAGGCAAGGTTTTGGTTGAAGGTTGTAGAAAAGCCAACCAGCTTTACTTCACTCCAATTGTGCATCTGCAGGCATGCGTTCAAAAAAGAATCGGAGTTATCGAAGCCATATAAAAGGTGTTCACGGTTTTTTTTGTCTTCTACTGCTTCTACCATCGCCAGCAGCTCGGCGCGTTTGTTTGGGAAAAGGTGCTGTGCAAAGCAGCTTTCTGCAACATTGTAGTAAGACCAAGTGTTTCCAAAGTGGTGAAAGGCTTCTATGCGTTCTGCAAAGGGGCCCTGCATAAACTCAGCAACCCATTTGATGTTAAAATATTCAGTTTTGCAGGAGATGCCTTCCTTGAGGAGTGCACTTTGCAAGAGGCTTACTCCTAAGGCTGGATAGCGCATATGGCCATAGGGCATAAAGGCGAGAATGACCTCAGGAGAACTCATGCCTACGCCCAGTAATTGACTTTCATGTCGGTGGTAGCATTTTGGACTTGCGTTTCATCTGCTTGCAACAAACCCAGTTTATGCAGATAGAGTATGTCACCGATAACTTCCGAGTCAGGCAAAGAGGCGTCAGCAGCATAGTTGTTCCAGCATTCTTTCAGGGTGAAATAACCATTTGAGCGTTGCAGTAGAGCGGCCGTCTCTTCCGGGAATACGGTGAAGAAGGGCGCCATAGGAAAGAAGACGATAAAGAAATGCATCGGTGCCATCTGCTGCAAATCGGGGACAGGGATTGCTTCGGGCACCGCAATGGGCAGGAGGCGGGTCGCAGGAAAAGCGGGATGGATATAGTGATTAAATTCTAAAATCTTGCATCTCTCATCCAGTTTAAACCGGTATCCCCAAGGGTCTTCTTCAATAACCGCGCCATCTTGCCCTGATATTGATTCCTGATGTTCGAACATTTGACGTAACTGGGCTTCAAAAGCAAAAACCTCCAAAAATGGTTTCTTCTCTGCTTCGTGCCAATCTTGAATTTGTTCTTGCAGGAATTGTTTTGCATAGCGCTGGTAGGAAAGAAGCTGCAAGTCACGGTTGTATTGGCCAATTTCGTAGGCGATTTCACCGCGGTCACTAAGCCATTGTCCGAAAGCTTCACAGAATTGACTGTGCTTTTGAAAGTTTTGACTTCGTTCCATAAAGATCGAAGTGGTTGCGGGATACTGTTGAAAAAGTTCGGTGCCGTGCCCCAAGAGCCGTGCCTTGAGAATGTCTTTGGTCGGCATCGTCTTTGTCTTGAAAATGAAGCGAGGCGCTTCCGGACTGTAGGCTATCTCTTCCTCCGCTATTTGCCCAATCATTGGGGTCCCGGGCAGCATTGAGGTTTGAAAAAGGTTGACGCGTATCCCACGTTCGAGGAAATAGTCTACGGAATCACAAAACGTTTCATAGGTGTCTCCTGGTAAGCCGATGATCAGGTCACTGGCATCGTGAATGGGCACCTGTTTGCGCCTGAAGGCTTCCCGCTTTTGCCAGAAAAGCTCACTGGGCCATTTGCCACGACCGAGTTTCTCCAAAACATCCTTGTTTGAACTTTGTAAATCAATTTCGGGGAAGAAGTTGGCTTCTCTATAGAGGTCGAGCATCTCATCATCTTCGTAGTCTTGATTGTGATAGCCAATGAATCGGGTGTTGGTGCCATGCTTTTTCTGGGCTTGAATTATTCCGCGCAAAATATCTTTGGCGATGTTTTTCTTATAGCCGAACATGGCGTCAACAATGTTGACCATCGCAACGCGGTTCTTAAGCAAGTAATCAACTTCTGCGAGGATGCGTTCTAAGGAAAAGCGAAAGCGGGTGGGACCACCGTTGCCCCATTGGCAGTAAGTGCATTGCATATAGCATCCGCGATAGGTTTCCAGGATAACCCGAGAGTAGCGCCCCTTGATCAGTGTGCCTTTGGCATCGAGTCGATGAAAGAGGTCTAAATCGATATAGCCGGAAAGGAGCGGGGATGGAATGTCGTCCAAATCATGCATGGGGGAGCGAGGCGGATTATGGGCGATGCCTGAGGTTTGGCGATAGGATAGACCGGCGATAGTTGTCTTAGTGCTCTCGTTAAGCTCCGCCTCAATAAAGTCAGCAAATGAGATTTCTCCCTCGCCGCGGATCACATAATCGATGGGCGCTTTTTCAAGAAATTCAGTCGCCGCATTCTCGTTGACGACCTCTGGTCCACCAACAAGCAAAGTGATGTTCGGATAAAGGGCCTTGAGTAATTTGGAGAGTTCGACGATTGGTATATGATTCCAAAGATAGCAGGAGAAGCAGATGAGATCGGGTTGTTCTTTTTCAATCTCTGCAAGGAGTTTAAAATACTCGATATTTTTGTCCGTATAACGTCCAAGTTTATTCGGATCCAAAATTTGAGTTGAAAAAGTGGTTTGATTACTGATGGTTGGGCGCGACTCGGCATAGGCTTGGAGATAGGCAAAGGCGAGAGAATATTCGAGATCAATAGAGACTAAAAGCACATGCATCGTTCAGGGTCCTGTTCTTGTTTTACTCGATGTTGCCAGTGCCGGCAACCCGTCTCGACCCTTATTAATAGGGCTCCGACGCAATATTCGGGGGAGAGATCCTGGTCTCTATTTATTCAATTATACCGCGATATTAATAATATTTCAGCTTGCGGACCCCTCCCTTCTAAGCTACACCTTCTTCGTTGGGATTCGGTAACGGATCTCAGGTGCAGACAAACAACCAAGGAGAGTGTCATGACTGCAAATGAACTGGTCGCAAAGATTCAGGAAATGAACGTTGATGTCGGCAGTGCCGATGATGTTGAAAAACTAAAAGCAGCAGTGGGAGCTGACAGCCAAAGCACAGAAGAGTTCCAGGAACTTGCATGGCGAGCTCTTGCGGATTGTACAGCATCTGTTTTTGCTTCAAAAGCAAAGGAAATGGGCTTGGACCTTAATAACAATGATGATGTGACAAAGCTTTGTGCCGAGTTGGGTGAAACCAATCTGACCACTGAAGAGGTTCAAGCCATTGCGCTGAACGCTATGGAGCAAGCAGGTGGCGAGCTCTCCGACGCTTCTCTTGATGGCGTAGCCGGTGGAGCAAGCTTGGCTTCAGGCTTTGGCGGTTATAGCTTTGCTGGTGGAAAGTTCAGCTTTTCAGGCGGCAGAGCCGTGGATGTGCAGAAATTTAACCTGCGCACACGTAATTTTGATACCAATATTGGTGGTGGTGCCATGATGGCAGGTTCTGCAAATCATCGTTATACATAATTGATATTTAGTTGAATTTAAAAGACCCAGGACCCGCCGTCTGTGTGAGTCCTGGGTTTTTTTTTATCAAGTTATTGATAGAGCCGAAAATGTCGCAGGATATTGTTGATCGTTTCCGTAAAGAGTTTGATGCAAACGGGTTGAGTACTGAAACTCTCGACCAAGGGCTGCGGGCTTTTTTGGGTGATAAAGCTCTGGAACTCGGTGAGTTTGCAAGTCTGGCTCGATTGATCGGTGGTGCTTTTGGAGCAGTTCCGGTTTCACCAAAAACCAGGGATGTGGCTTCAGTGCCCAAGGATATACTTCTATCATGTCGGCCCGAGGGAGAATCTCTTCTGCCGAAGAGACATGAGTTTTATGAGCAAACCCATTTGCTCAAATTAGTTCTTCGCTTAGACACTGCGGAATTGCCTGCCGTAAATACCTTTTCTTTAGATGTATGGAGAAGTCTTCCCGGCGATGAAAAGGAAAGGGTGAGGGGAGAGCAGGCAGTCCTCTTTGCATTAGCAAAATATGCCCGTGTTCTTTTACCTGAATTAAAGCAGAAGGTCTCCGGAGATGCGGCCATGCTGCTGCGATTGACTGATTATTTGCCGAAAGAGTGGCGCCTTTACTACCATACGGTGGTGGATGCGGGGTTGCGCTCTTTAATTCAGGGAATGGGTATTGGTGGATATACGGAGGATAACGCACTTTTTGAAGAGGAAATTGCTGGTCAGGAAGTGGAAGCGGCAGAGAGAGAACGATTGGCATCCCCCTTGGTAGCGATGCTGGTCTGTTTGTTTCTACGCTACGCAGAGGAAAATCCTTTAAAGCAGGTCATGAGGGCTCTGACGCTTTATCAGAATCGTTACGGTTTAAGCTTTAGCGGTATACCGGGTCGCGGAAACATCACCTTTCCT
>CAXGWX010000174.1:0-7348 GCA_964013445.1 uncultured Bdellovibrionales bacterium
TATCGACAATTATACCGCTCTGCACGAGCTGGGCTACGCCCACAGCATTGAGGTTTGGCAGGAGGAAAAGCTGGTTGGCGGACTCTACGGCGTACAGATGGGCCAGGTCTTTTCCGGCGAATCCATGTTTCACACCGTTTCCAACGCCTCAAAAATTGCCTTCCATGCCCTGGTCGAACACCTTTACGCCATCGATATTCGCCTCATCGACGCGCAAGTGATCAACGAGCATACCTATAACTTAGGGGCACTGCTGGTCCCAAGGAGTGACTATCTCAAAATCCTTAAACGACTCGTCACTGTGCCCACCCTTTTCGAAGCAAAGAAATGGCCGAAAACCCCCTGGACCCTACCGAAAACGACAAGCAACTCCCCCTAAAGACTGAAAAAAAGCACTAAGGGCTTGACCACAGGCCAATCCTTTCTTAAAGGATCGATCAGTCGCCAAATAGGCGACGGTACGACTGGTATTCCCCAGTAGCTCAGTTGGTAGAGCAGATGGCTGTTAACCATCTTGTCCGCGGTTCGAGTCCGTGCTGGGGAGCCATTCGAAGAAAAAGCCTCGTCTCACGACGGGGCTTTTTTGTTTAAGGCGAGCAGCCGCACTCAACCCCTGCAAAGAACCCCACATCTTAATTGAAGCGCCCGCTCCCCGCAAAGTTCCTAGGGCTCGGGACAGCCTTGCTCCCTGATGCGACGCAGAACCTCAGCCTGATCGGAGCGGGAGTAAGGATATTCGTTCACGCATAGGCTCCACCCACGGCAGGAAGGAGTGCCCACCGGGAAGGGAGACTCCAGCAGACCCGGCCCTAAGGCCCGACCGCAATAGCGCCAGGCGCACTTGCTGTCCCAGCGCACGGGCATAACGAAAAGCACCATCAGCCCCAAAGCGGACAACAACGCCAGGCCAATCGCACCGCGACGGATAATGGTTGCGCCACGGGTCTGAGCAGAAAATCGCCGGTGAAGTCCCTCCCCCATCCATGCGCCTATGCCCCACACTCCAAGATAGAAAACCAGCGGCCAGGAGCTACAAAAGAGACTCTGAAACAAGTCGGTTACCACCAACCCGGAGAGAAATGCCCCAGCCCAAAGGAAGCGAATCTTATAGGCTAATGCTCCTGGAACCTTAGACATCACTATTCCTCGTCCTTCCCATAGGCTCAACGCATTGGCGTGTGTAGCTTATCCACACTTGATGACCATGCAGGTGCCTCTTCAACTTTTTCCCAGGGAAGTTCAGGCCACCACCGATCGATCAAAGGCTCCTGCTCCATCGTAAAGCTTGCACCAGGACGAAGCACCACCAATTTAACCTCGAGCTTCTCTGCGGCGACAGCCAAACGCTCCACCGGTTCGGTCCAGCCATGGAGTGCCAAGTCGAAGAGTCCCCAATGGGCAGGAATGAGCACCCCTCCCTGAACCAATTGATGGGCAAGAACCGCCTGCTCCGGCCCCAAATGGACATCGGCCCAAAGCGCGTTGTAGGCACCAATCTCCATAAGCGTCACATCAAAGGGGCCAAGTTTCTTACCGATGTCTTCAAACTCATGATGTAGCGCCGTATCCCCGCTATAGAAAAGGCTGCGTGTCGGCCCCTGCCAGGCCCAGCCAGCCCAGAGCGTTGCATTTTGATCAGCGAAAGCAATGGAGCGACCGGAAAAATGTCGGGCCGGAGTGGCAGTTAAGGTCACGTTCCCCACTTTATGATTTTCCCACCAATCCAATTCCACGATGGTATCCGGATCGACCCCCCAATATTCCAAATGAGCCCCTACCCCCATGGGAACAAGCCATTGTAGATTAGAAGCAGCTAAAGCAACCACCGTATCTCTATCAAGATGGTCGTAATGGTCGTGGGAAATAATCACCGCGTCCAAAGGCGGAAGCTCTGCAAGAGAAAGTGGTGGTTTATAAAAACGTTTGGGTCCGGCCCAGCTAAAGGGCGAGGCCCGTTCTGACCAAACTGGATCGACAAGGGTTCGGGTTCCATCGAGTTCCACCAGAAAAGATGAATGGCCCATCCAGGTAATTCGCAGTCCGTTGGACGGATTGGCACTAAAATCCGGTGGCACAGGCGGTTTAAGTTGGGAGAGATTTTCCGGCTCACGGTGAGCGGAGCCGCCAAAGAAAAATTTCCCCGTCATCTCCAGCCAGGAACCATCAATGCGCTCAAGCCGATTATCGAAGCTTTCTTTTTCCTGATTCCATTGGGGTGATGCCTTCATTCTTTCCAGCCGCTCACCTGCAGCGCGTGCACCGGTTATGTCCCCCGCACTCAAAAGACAACTTGAAATGCCAATCAGAGCAAAGGCAAGGATAAGCACGGACCAACGTAATTTTTTACTCTTCAGCGAAAACATCGAAGCTTATTTCTACTATCAATCACTTGAGAAAAACAATGCTCAATGCTGACAGCCATAAACGAAAACCTGGAAAAATGAGAAGGCTATCGCAAACACTCGTGGCTGACCGCTTCGGCTGTCTCTGCGGATAAAACGCACTTCAGAGCCCCCGGCGGGATGGGTCGTCCAACGCATGTCCTGATCTCATTCGCATAGCGGGCCGCAAACTCCGCTTGTCGTCGTACCGTCAGCACTGGATCATTAAAGCCCATCTCTCGCACCTCGAGCTGAACCAAACGGTCGAAGATGGCACGGCACTGCTCCTGAGTTGCCCGCTCTGAATCACAGGTAGGCAAAAATGAAATCAGTGCGGCAAAGATAAGATAAGGTAGCCACTTCATCGTGTGAACCTCACCCGGATAGGAGACGATGTGGCGCGAATCGGCTCGCCAAGAGCATTACGGGCAGGACTAAATTTGGTGCGAAGTGCACAGCCCATCGCCGCATCACCAAAGCCATGTCCCGGATCCTGCAAGACCTCAGCATTCTCGACCGAGCCATCCGCATCCACCAGCACACGCAAAACCACAAAGTTCTCATAGATATCCTGTGCAAGAGCCGATGCTGGCCAATCGCAACGCCACTCACGACCAGAAAGTTGCACCGGTCGCGCCAAAGATGTTCGCTCCATGACGGGAACCGTACCCGTACCGGTGTTGGTGCTGACCCCACCCACATAGGTGTTTGCCTCACCGGTCACAAAGGTGGTTCCTGTGAGGTCCGCCGGAGCCGATGCATCAACTTCCGATGCGATAATTTTGCCGGATGCACCGGGCTCAACAGCTGGGGTTCGAATGACAGGTTCGGGCTCAGGTTCGGGCTCAGGTTCAGGTTCGGGTTCAGGTTCAGGTTCAAGTTCAGGTTCAGGTTCAGGTTCAAGTTCAGCTGGCACCTCGATGGCAATGGGTGCCTGTGAACTTAAATCTTCATGAATGACCGCTGCCATCCGGGCACTCCAGGTCTCCAAGGATGGTCCGGTCCCGCTGGCCGCATACCAGACAAGAAGATGAGCACTCAGTGCCAAGAGCCATGCTCGACCACGCATGGGCCTTTCAGAAATTCGTTTCTTAGCGGGCTCATTGACAAAAACCGCATCGAAGAGCATCGCCGTTTGCCGGTGCATTTTTTCAGAATTAGAAACGGTCATTCTGGCTTAATCTCTTCGGGCAATGTTCCAAAGGCAATTCGGGTAATGCCGGCGCGCTTCAAGGTATCGAGAACAGAGATGACCGCGCGGTGGGGTACGGCGCCATCGGCTTGAATCACCGCTCGGAGGTCCGCGTTGTCGGCCAGAGCAGACCGGGCCCTTTCTTCAAGCGTCTCTTTATTCGCCACCGGCGTTCCGTTGACCAGCAGACGTCCATCAACCGGAAGTAAAACAGAAAAGATAATCTGCACCTCCTGCCCCTGACTCGCTTTTGGCAAATCGAGGGAGACCGCAGGAGTAACCACAATTTTTGCCGTAACGATAAAGATAATCAACAAGACCAAGGTGACATCGACAAGCGGTGTGACATTGATTCCGGAGATAATACCTCGTCCCGTATTTCCCGTACCCGCCATCGTCAGCTCTTCGCCTGCGTCCCGGGATTCTGCGTCTTGGGTTCAACCTCTGCTGCCGCAAGTGAGTCAGAGAAGTTGCCGCTTTCAAGGTATGCAAGAACCAGGTTCGACATGACCTCAACCCCCGCCAAAATATGCTCAACTCTTCGCTGCAGATAATTGTAGGCCGCCACCGCCGGAAGGGCGACCGCAATTCCTACTGCCGTAACCACCAAGGCCTCTGCAATGGCGGACATCACCGCGCCCGATGCAACCTGACTTGCGGCCCCGGCACCACCGTGTCCTCCGTGTCCTGCCGCACTATGACCCAATTCTTCGAAGGCCTGGATAATTCCAATGACTGTACCGAAAAGACCAATAAACGGCGCGTTGTTGCCCAGAGTTCCCAGGAATGCGAGATAACGGTCGAGACTTTCTCGTTCGAGGGCGGTTCGACTGACCATGGCTTTAGCCGCAGCCACCGGACCTCCCTGGGCCAACCGTAAGCCGGCGCCTGCAACACGGGCCGCCACCGCCTCAGATTTTTCCAGCCATGTCGCCACCTCCGATTGCTCTTGGGTCGCGAGTCGCTTTTGTAGATCTGCGGAAAGCTCCTGCAGTTCACCTGCGGCCTGGCGATAAAAGGACCAGCGTTCAATCGCAACAGCAACACTGGCGATAGACAACCCGGCCAGCAACCACAGAACCCACCCTGCCCCCGTATCAAGGAAGAGGTGTTTTATGGCTTCAACCGTGTTCATCCCGCAGGCCTCTGAAGTGGCCTTCTCTTTGCTGATGCATAAAGAAAGCCCATATCGTTGCGCTCAAACGTGCGGCCTGAACCGCACGCTTGAGAACTTAGGCCTTGGCCTAATATGGTTGGATCAGTGATCGTGTCCATGATGGTCATCGTCGTCATCGTCGTCATGGTCGTCATGGTCGTCATGGTCGTCATGGTCGTCTCCATGGCTGTGCTCTATTCCGTCATAGGGGCATTCACCCTCGCCGTTATAATGCCCTTGGGTCTTGAGCTGGCTAATGACGTAATCGTACATATCATTAAGAGGTGTGATTGGCGACCCCCCAAGTTGGTAACGGTCGTCAAGCTCGGGAAGCTGAGCCGGAGCAATTGCCTCAAGCTCATCCTTGGTCACCGTGCCATCCAGGTTCAAATCAGAATCAGCAAGCCACTGGGCAAGACGAATCACACCGCCCTCGTCTCCTTCGGGAAAACCGTTGAAGAAGAGGTGATCGCCGTGAACCGTAGCCGCAACCGTCTGTGTTGCACCCTCGGAAACCGCAAATCCTGGAACATGGTCAATCTCGCAGGGACCGAAGCTGGTCTCCGCCGTAGCACCGAAGGTAAACCGAATGCTGGGCGCATCGTAACAATCGTTGCTGCCAGATGTGTTACCATTAGAGGTCTTTGTTCCCGGAGTAGCAAGGGCTGCGGGCGGGCATGATTGGCCATCGGTTTTCGTCAGTACGCCATCGATGAAATAGGTCCAGTCGTTGCTCACCATCTCATCGTAGTCCGTCTGCTCAACGCTCTCATGCCTTGTCGAACCGTCCCCTGCACCTGGCGTCCCATAGTTGAACTCCCAACTTCCTGCACGAAGTCCCTCGAGGGTCCAAAGGGGCAGACCTGCAGCAGGAACCTCAGTGAGGTCCACAACGAAAACATCTTCCGCCTCAGCCTCTATAGAATCGTCCGTAGAAAAGTGCACATCAATATCACCGATGGCCACGAGGTACTTATCAAAGCCAACGGCCCAACCATCCTGAATATTCTCTGTATCACTACCAGGCTCAAGACCTTCAATGATGACGTCCTCAGCTTCAACGAGGACACTTAGGGAACCGGTCCCGGCCTCCTCACCAGTGTCACAACCCATAACAAATACTGTCAAGCAGCTAAAAAGTGCTGCTACAATTACCCAAAAATTATGCTTCTGCATTAATCTAACTCCTTATTGTTGTCTCAATGGACATTTAAGGGACATAGTCCCAGTTGAAAGAAGCGCGTCCGTCAATCAGGAGCGCGTTTCGTAAAGTGCGATAGGCCTCGCTATCTTTCTTGATCGTCAATTGGTCAGCGCAGCCTTCTTGCGGTACACATACCTGGCCAAGTTCGCCACACTCCCTATTCGACAACTCCACACCATTCTCACAGCTTCGTTCGACTCCACCATCACAAACAATCGCCGGGCCATCGTCCGTACAATTTTCCTCAGCCACATATGACCGGAAATCGATGCCCTTGACCCATGAAGCAAAATCGAAGCGGATCAAGAGAGCCGATTGCGTAGCGCTCACATCACGAAAGAAAGATTCCGATGTACTCTTACGCACAACCGGGACACCCAGTTCCGTATCCTCGGTCTGTGCGATGGGCACGGAGGCGCTGAAAGGAATCTCAACGCCATCAACCTGGGCACGCCCCTCAAGAACCAAGGATGTATCTCCGAGCGCCTTGGCCGCGTCGAGCACAAAGGGATCTGTGCGGGTCAGTTGCGAACTGATGCCCAAATCGTACATCCACGAACCAACCGGCCCGGTCGTACCGCTCATATTACCAGCCAAGACCGGATCGGCGAGGGTTGTATCTACGACAACAGTTTCAAGCCATTCGAGACGAGCGGTGTCGCAGAGGTCGCCCGCCGTAAATCCAGCGCAGAGATAAAGTGGCCCGAACGCAAGATCTGCCCGATCGATGGTAAGAGGCACGTCACCAAGGGCAACAATCGGTTCCGACTGGGCCGTACCCGCAACGTAAAGTGGGAAGCTGGCCAGATCTTGTCCCGTCTCCGCACAACCGGCTGCAACGAGAATTAGAGTAAGGAATAAGGAACGTATTTTCATAGAACCACCCCCAATGACAACATCCAGGAGAGGGGCGCACCAGCCGCCGTATGCCGTTCGGGCGTTCGCGAGCGCACACCATCCTGCGGATCCCAATCGGACGGAAAGGAATATTCAAGGGCGGCGTAGCGTACCCTCGAGGCATTGAAGACCTCCAGAGAAAGTTCGATTGGACCCCATAAAAGGCCAGCGGAGGCATCAAGCAAGCTCACCGAATCGGCAAAGTCGCCATAGGGTAAGGGCCTCGGTGACAAAAAAGAAAAACCGAGTCCGGCCCGCCCAACCAGGGGTTGGCCGGCGATATTGTTGGCAAACCGGTGGCGCGTGCCTAAATCAGCCCGGATGACAATCGGCGGAACGTAGGGCAAACTTTGCCCCTTGGTAAAGGGAGGCTGAGGTTCTTCTGCGGTTGGCGGAGGAGGCTCCAGCAGAATCGCATCAACGACGGTGAAAGAGAGTGAACCTAAAAGCCAATGTAGGGGGCGGGTGAGCAGATGGGCCACCACACCTTGCCGCTGGGTCGCACCAATCCTTTCAAG